>JBCBRD010000367.1:0-503 GCA_039819885.1 Pseudomonadota bacterium | reverse complement strand
GCCATGGGGCGAAGGCCTGCCTTCGGACCAGTACGAACAGGCTTTAAAGGCCGATACCGGGCACACGATCAAGGCCGTGCTCGCCACACATAATGAGACGGCCACCGGTGTCGTGTCCGACATTGCCGCGATCCGCAAAGCCATGGATGCAGCCAGGCACCCAGCGCTCTTGCTCGTCGATGGGGTCAGCTCGATTGGTTCGATGGAGTTCCGCATGGATGAGTGGGGCGTCGATATCGCCGTCACTGGCAGCCAGAAGGGGTTCATGCTGCCCGCAGGCCTTGCCATCGTGGGTGTGTCGCCGAAAGCCCGCGCAGCCCTTGACACGGCCACGTTGCCCCGCACGTTCTTCGATCTGCGCGACATGGAAAAAGGCTATGCCGTCAACGGCTTTCCCTACACCCCGCCCGTCGGCTTGTTGAACGGACTGAACCTGGCCTGCGATATGCTGCTGGACGAGGGCCTCGACAATGTGTTCGCCCGCCACCGCCGCATTGCCAATG
>JBCBRD010000366.1:0-509 GCA_039819885.1 Pseudomonadota bacterium | reverse complement strand
ATCGAAGATCGCGATGGTCACCATAAAGATCTTGAGCGTGGGTGGTACGCCTCGACCCAGCAACGCGATGATTGCGAGTGCGAAAGCAATGTCGGTTGCGGCTGGAATGGCCCAGCCCTGGAGTGCGACGGGATCGCTGGAGTTCACAAACGCATAGATCAGTGCGGGAACCGCCATGCCGCCGACGGCGGCAGCACCCGGCAGGATCACCTGGCGAGGGTCTCGCAGCTGGCCTTCTATAAGTTCGCGCTTCAACTCAAGACCGATCAGGAAGAAGAAAATCGCCATCAATCCGTCATTGATCCACAGCAGCAACGGTTTGGTGATGTCGAAACTGCCGACACTAATTCCGAGCTTCAGGGTGATCAAGCTGTCGTACATCGGTGCCACCGGCGAGTTGGCAATGATCATCGCCAGCACTGCGGCCGAGAACAGAATGATGCCGCTAGCGGCTTCCAGCTTCATAAAGCTGTTAAAGAAAGAGTGAATCACTGCGCGCTCCTCGTTCA
>JBCBRD010000365.1:257-510 GCA_039819885.1 Pseudomonadota bacterium | reverse complement strand
GGCCGGGCGACGGGAGTTGCGGATAACCCTGGCGCGCGCAAGGGGCCGGCTAAGCGGCAGCGGCTTCCAGCGCACTCTCGAACAAGGCACGGCCGTCCGTTCCGCCGAGCGCCTCTTCGAAGAGGCGCTCAGGATGCGGCATCAGCCCGACCACGTTGCGGGCCGCGTTCGTTACGCCGGCGATGTTGTTGCGGGAGCCGTTCGGATTGGCCTCCGGCGAGGTAACCCCGTTCGCATCCGTGTAGCGGAACAC
>JBCBRD010000365.1:0-247 GCA_039819885.1 Pseudomonadota bacterium | reverse complement strand
CATCGTCTGCGAAATAGTTGCCGTCGTGATGGGCGACCGGCACGCGGATGATCTGGCCCTGGGTGTATCGCGACGTGAACGGCGTCTTTGTCTGCTCGACCTTCAGGTGGACATCGCGGCAGACGAACTTGAGCGAGGCATTGCGCATGAGAACGCCCGGCAGAAGTCCCGCTTCGCAGAGCACTTGAAACCCATTGCAGATGCCGACGATCGGGATGCCGCGGTCGGCGGCGGCCTTCACATCGCG
>JBCBRD010000364.1:0-521 GCA_039819885.1 Pseudomonadota bacterium | reverse complement strand
GTCCGCTCCAATGTCGGGTTGCTGGAGGGGTCCAACATCAAGACCGAGACAGGCATTATCGTCGACCACTTCCTGCAAACAACTGCTGAAGACGTCTACGCTGCAGGCGACTGTTGCGAAGGCATTGATATCTCTACAGGCAAGCCGGACATGCTTGCGATCCAGCCGGTGGCCGTCGAACATGGTCGTATCGCTGCAATGAACATGGCGGGACAGAAACACTTCCACCGTGGCTCCTTGAACATGAACGTCCTGGATACAATGGGATTGATTTCATCCTCATTCGGCCTCTGGCAAGGCGCCGAAGGTGGCGAAACCGCAAAGCTCGTTGACGAGGAAGAGTTCAAGTACCTTAAGCTGAACTTCTTGGGCAGCAAACTCGTTGGTGCCCAGTGTGTCGGCATGACCGATCACGTCGGGATGTTGCGTGGGTTGATCCAAACCGGGTTCGACTTGGGAGAGTGGCGTGAAAAGCTGACGGAATCACCTGAACGCCTTCGGGAAGCTTACATCGATGTGGC
>JBCBRD010000363.1:0-525 GCA_039819885.1 Pseudomonadota bacterium | reverse complement strand
TATTTTTCATGCTAGCGTCGACTTTCCTGAAGTTCTCGGCCATGCCGATCGCAGGTGCAAAGGGTGGCGGCGGTACACCGAGTCTTGATGAAATCGCCCTCATTCAGCTGGGTGGTGAAAGCTCTCTTACGGTCAACGGCCAAACGGTCGAACTCCAGAACTTGCGTGAGCGCATCGAGAGTCTCGTTGAAGGCGGTGTGAAGCGTGCCTTGGTCCGCTCACGCACCGGCGCTAGCGTTCAGGACATCGTAAAGGTCCTTGAGATCACCAAAGCGACCCGACTCGAAAACGTTGTCGTCGTGAAATGAACCGGGTCAGCTTAGCGGAGCAGCTCAAATGAAGTTGAAGGCCCGACCAAAAAAGCGCCCCGAGGAAAACCTCGTCCCGCTCATCAATATCGTTTTTCTAATCTTGATCTTTTTTCTGGTCGCCAGCACGATCCGACCGTTTACGGAGCGTAGCGTGCGTCTGGCGGAAACGACTGAGGCGTCAGGGGGGGCGGCAGTTCCGCGCATGCTCATACTC
>JBCBRD010000362.1:0-528 GCA_039819885.1 Pseudomonadota bacterium | reverse complement strand
CGAGGGTTGTCAGCGCTGTTACTCGGTAGCGAAACGCAGAAGGTGCTGACGCACGTTGAAGTTCCAGTGTTGGTGGTGCGTTAAAAAATACCGGCATGCATCATAGTGGCCAGACCATCAGGATCATGGGAGCGCCAACGGCGACGATCAGGATTTCCAACGGTAAGCCAAGCCGCCAATAGTCGCCGAAACGATAGCCGCCCGGTCCCATGATCAGCGTGTTGTTCTTGTGCCCGATGGGTGTAAGAAACGCACAGCTTGCGGCCACAGCGACGGCCATGAGGAATGGGTCTGGGTCGACGCCAAGTTTACCAGCGACATCGACGGCAATTGGAGCAGCAACCAGGGCTGTTGCAGTGTTGTTCAAGACATCCGACAGCGTCATCGTGAGCGCCATGATGATCGTAAGGATCGCCCAAGGTGGAAGACCGGCGGACAGGTCCACGAGTCCGGCTGCGAGGACGCCGGTTGCCCCCGATTTTTCGAGTGCCAGACCGATTGGTATCAGCGATCCGATCAACACGACGA
>JBCBRD010000361.1:0-530 GCA_039819885.1 Pseudomonadota bacterium | reverse complement strand
CTGGCCAAAGGCGCGCCATACCAAGCGCCGGTTGATCAATGAGCAGCTCTTAACGCAGCTTTCCTCAAAAATGAAATCCGGTGCGGAGCTGCGTGTTGCGACAGATATTGGCGACTATCTGCGGACGGCCCTATTGGCGTTTCGTCAGTCCAACACCTTTGATTGGACTGCCACAAGACCCCCCGATTGGCGCATCCGGCCCGATGACTGGCCCTCAACACGCTATGAGGCGAAAGCCATACGCGAAGGGCGATGCTGCTATTACCTGAGGTTCAATCGATACTAGATTATGTTCCGCAAAAGTGTACGCGGTTTTGCGACAAGAACATGATTCAAAACAGAAATTAAAGTGCCCCCACTGATACCGTCTAAAGTGAACGCGCTATAGGCATTCGGTTTCGCACGCTGGGGTCCGGACAGGAGCTGGATGCAGTGACGGAAGATCCGGCCTTAACAACAACCAGAACAGTCAACAAACAACACTTGCAACATGGTGATTATTCTCATATTCTAAGCTTGCTCATGATCAT
>JBCBRD010000360.1:0-535 GCA_039819885.1 Pseudomonadota bacterium | reverse complement strand
TGTTGAGGGTCGTAGCCGACGCGAAGCTGCCAGGACGTTCGGGATCAGCCGAACAACCGTCGACAAGATGTGCGCCTATGCTGCGCCGCCGGGATACCGGCGTAAAGTGCCGCCGAAGCGACCCAAGCTCGACCCGTTCATTCCCATAATCGATGCGATCCTGAAGGCGGATGCCGAGGCGCCGAGGAAGCAGCGGCACACAGCGCGGCGGATCTTTGAGCGGCTGCGCGATGAGCACGGGTTTACCGGCGGCATCACGATTGTGAGCGACTACGTTCGCGAAGCGCGCCATCGCACCGCCGAGAAGTTTGTCCCGCTCACGCACCCACCCGGGCACGCCCAGGTCGACTTCGGTGAAGCCATCGCCGTCATCGGCGGCGTGCGCTGCAAGATCCACGTGTTCTTCATGGATCTCCCGCACTCAGATGCGTCATTCATGAAGGCTTATCCGGCTGAGACGACGGAGGCTTTCCTCGATGGGCATGTCTCGGCATTCGCGGTCTTCGGCGGCATCCCGCTTTCGATCCTCTATGAC
>JBCBRD010000359.1:0-536 GCA_039819885.1 Pseudomonadota bacterium | reverse complement strand
CGTGATTGGCGGACGAGATAGCGGGGGACGGCGCGCGCTCTTCGACGTTTTGGTCTCGGTAAAATCCTTGGGCTGGGTGCGCGGTTCAACGGATGTCTTAGAGCAGGATGGACGACGAATTACCTCGGACATGGTTGAGGTGTTTGTGCTGGATGATGACGTGCAGAACCGGTTGAAACGGTCCTCGTCATTGATTGCGGTTGGGCTCGCTAGCCAAGAGGGTGATCGCACAGCCGAAACCGCACGTGCCGGCAAGCGAGCCGCAACCACTGCGAAATGGATCAAATTAGCGACGCAAATCGAGCGGCCGCTCTACACGCTTAATCTGGGCCAATACCAAAAGCCATGTTCGGATTGCGAGTCCCAGGGCACCAGTTGGCAGCGCCCGTTGATCCTGATTGGTGTGACACGTACCGATGACGACGTCGACCTGCGTGAAGCTTTGATGGATGCGTTTGTGCGCGCCAAGAACCTGCCATCGCCTGAGAGTTATTCGAGCTTCTCGCTGGAGGTTCTTTAATAGGCCTCACGCGCTG
>JBCBRD010000358.1:0-539 GCA_039819885.1 Pseudomonadota bacterium | reverse complement strand
CATGGGCGAGATGCCGCTCATGACGCCCATGAACACGTCTTGTTCCTTGACGTCTTTGATGGACTTGGAGCCGGTCTCTTCGTTGATGTCGAACACGATCAGGCGCAGTTTGACCTTAAGCGGCGCGGAGTAGGTCATATCGCGCTGCATGCACTCGTCGATGTCGTATTTCGGCGGTTCGAAATCGTAGCGGGTAAATTCCAGCGTCGACTTGCCCGAAAAATCGGAAATCGGGAACACGGAAGTAAACACCGCCTCGATACCGAAATCATCACTGCGGCCGCCTGGTGGTTCCTTCACCATCAGGAAGTCATCATAGGAACTCTTTTGCACCTCAATTAGGTTCGGCATCTGGGCAACTTCCCGGATTTTACCGAACGTCTTGCGGAGGCGCTTGCGACCGTTGAGTGTCTCAGCCATATCAGCTCCTAATTCCTGTCCACGGGTGACGTGCCCGCTTGCTTTTGAAATTGCTGTGCCAACGGTCGCCAGCCCGGTAACACCTTCGATGGCGACGTCATCGTCATCCATCGGCTTAG
>JBCBRD010000357.1:0-546 GCA_039819885.1 Pseudomonadota bacterium | reverse complement strand
TGGTTCGGTGCTGACGTGATCAAGGTCGAGCGGCCCGGCGTGGGCGATGCGACCCGCAAGCAGCTCGTGGACGTGCCCGGCGCCGACAGCCTCTATTTCACGATGCTGAACCACAACAAGCGCTCGATCGAGCTCAACCCCAAGACCGAGAAGGGCAAGCAGGTGCTCACCCGCCTGGTCGAGGAATGCGACGTGCTGGTGGAGAACTTCGCGCCCGGCGCGCTCGACCGCATGGGCTTCTCGTGGGAGCGGATCCAGGAGATCAACCCGCGCATGATCATGGCCTCGGTCAAGGGCTTCGGGCCGGGCAAATACGAGGACTGCAAGGTCTATGAGAACGTGGCGCAATGCGCCGGCGGCTCGGCCTCGACCACCGGGTTTCTGGACGGCCCGCCGGTGGTGACGGGCGCGCAGATCGGCGACAGCGGCACCGGGCTTCACCTCGCCCTCGGCATCGTCACGGCGCTTTACCAGCGCGAGCAGACCGGCCGCGGCCAGAAGGTGCTGGCACCGATGCAGGACGGGGTGCTGAACCTCTGCCGCGTG
>JBCBRD010000356.1:0-539 GCA_039819885.1 Pseudomonadota bacterium | reverse complement strand
GGAAACCGATGATGGGGCCAAGCTGTCCTTTCTCGATACCCCCGGCCACGCGGCGTTCACATCGATGCGGGCCCGAGGTGCACAGGTGACGGATATCGTCGTGCTGGTGGTCGCTGCCGATGATGCGGTGATGCCGCAAACGGTAGAGGCCATCAACCACGCCAAGGCCGCCGAAGTGCCGATGATCGTTGCGATCAACAAGATCGACCGGCCCGAAGCAAACGCAGACAAGGTGCGCACCGACCTGTTGCAACACGAAGTAATCGTGGAACAGATGTCCGGCGAAAAGTGCAGGATGTCGAAGTGTCGGCCATCAAAGGCACCGGTCTGGAACAGCTGCTGGAAGCGATTGCGCTACAAGCAGAATTGTTGGAGCTGAAGGCCAACCCGGATCGCGCCGCCCAAGGCGCTGTGATCGAGGCGCAGCTTGATGTCGGCCGGGGCCCCGTAGCTACCGTGCTTGTCCAGAACGGCACCCTGCGCCAGGGCGATATCTTTGTCGTCGGCGAACAGTGGGGCCGCGTCCGTGCGATGGAAAA
>JBCBRD010000355.1:0-551 GCA_039819885.1 Pseudomonadota bacterium | reverse complement strand
CTGCTTTATGTGACGGCCTTGTTCGGAGTTGCATGGGCAGGCGACCGATATGTCAGCCAGGCTCAATGGGCGCGCGCCACCCCGCTCATCTACCCCCTCTCTCTGGCAGTCTATTGCACATCCTGGACCTTCTTTGGAAGCGTTGGACTATCGGCGACGACGGGTTACAGCTTCATCCCCGTCTACATCGGCCCTGTGTTGATGATGACGCTGGGGCTGCCGCTGTTAATGCGGATCGTACGGATTGCGAAAAGCCAGAACGTGACGTCTGTCGCGGACTTCATTGCGTCGCGCTACGGCAAGAGTTCCGCACTCGGCGCGGTCGTCACGATTGTCGCGGTCATTGGAACACTGCCCTACATCGCCTTGCAGCTTAAAGCAATTGCCGTCAGCTTTACGATTGTGACCGGAGCTTCAGCTGACGCGACAGCCTCGGCGAGCGGTGCGCATTCATCGACTGCTTTACTCATCACGCTTGGGCTCTTTGCGTTCGCGGTTCTGTTTGGAACGCGGCATGTGGATGCGACAGAGCACCAACGCGGATTGATGCT
>JBCBRD010000354.1:0-552 GCA_039819885.1 Pseudomonadota bacterium | reverse complement strand
GACTGTCATGCCGGCGTAGTGGGTCACCACGATCACTCCGGTGTCCTTGAACACCTCATGGAGGGACGCGACGAGCTCACTTTTCGCAGCTCTATCCACTTCGCTTCTCCTGGTCTGCGCATTGGTCTGGTCTTTGACCAAACCGTCTGCGCGGGTTGCACCTTGTCGTTCGGCAAAGTCTGCCGACGACGCTTCAAGCCCTGTCCTCCCGACACGGAAAACCGCGAACTCGGGTGCGACCCAGAAGGTTCAAACCGAAAGGGCCCTTCATGCTTCAGAAGGGCATCATCCGGATTGTCTCTCCCATCTCATGCAGGCCAAATGCTTAAGCTTTGAATGGCTCGACGTCATTCTCGGCACCTGCAGTCTCGGACAGGCCGGACGAGTTTGTGAGTGTGGTCAGCAAACCCGCCCGTCTTCCCAGGCCATCAATCTTTCAATCGAAGGCCTGAAACTTTGTATAACGCACGCGAACACTCAGTTCTGCGCGGCGCTTCCCGTCGACACGCTCGACAGATCCACGCGGACACCAGGCCCCATGGTCGAGGAGAG
>JBCBRD010000353.1:0-556 GCA_039819885.1 Pseudomonadota bacterium | reverse complement strand
CCTTCTCATCGCTCTCAGAAGCCCGAGCGCTGCTCGCCGACTGGCAGCGAGATTACAACCGCGTGCGTCCACATTCAGCGCTCGCCAATAAGACACCGGAGGATTTCAAGACCCAGCACTTTGCCCTTGCCGCAACAGCATTGGACGGGCAAAAATTCAACCAAGGACTCTCACTCTGACTGGATAGAAGTTGGGGCTCAGGTCAGTTTCTCGCAACCGTAATGCAGTGCGAATAAGGGATGCGGAGCAGGTCGTGGCGGACATGGGTCACGCAATCCTTGAATGCACTCGCCACAAGATCTCGGTAACCGTCTGCCGTGCGGACGCATCTGCCAGAATCTGCTGCCGCGAGTCGACGCGCTATCCAGGTTTGGTCATCGGTGTAGACAGGATCGACTGCTAAGAGACGTCCTGAAGGCTTGAGAAATGAAGCTGCAAGACTAGCTAGCTCCCTCACGCGACCGCTTCACGCCGCAGACTTGTCCAGGAATATATTTTGGCCAAGGAGGGAGAACAGGTTCTGGACCTCGGCTGCGGTCCAGCAACAATCCTCGAG
>JBCBRD010000352.1:0-561 GCA_039819885.1 Pseudomonadota bacterium | reverse complement strand
GCACCCGCCAGATAGATCAGACCGCTCATCCCGGACAACCACGGCAGCAGCGTCACGATCAACAGCAACACCGTATACACGAGGACCGACAGCTAGGTGTACGGTACACCATGCGTGACCGGCAGCATCGGGGTGCCGACCTTGGCGTATTCGTCGCGCCTGGCAATCGCCAGTGCCCAGAAGTGCGGTGGCGTCCAGACGAAAATAATAAGAAACAACAGCAGCGAATGCGCGTGCACATCACCGGTTATGGCCACCCAGCCAAGAACGGGCGGTGCCGCACCGGCAGCGCCACCAATCACGATGTTCTGTGGCGTTGCGGGTTTCAGGTAGACGGTGTAGATCACCGCGTACCCAATCAGTGACGCAAACGTTAGTACGGCGGTCAGAGGGTTGACCAGCAACGACAGCACCAGCATCGAGACGATGCCGAGAGCAAAGGCGAACGTCAGTGCCTGACGCTCGTTGATATGACCCTGCACCAGGGGCCGATGCTGGGTCCGGCGCATCTGCGCATCCACACGTGCATCGATGATCTGGTGCTGTCGTTGCTGGTCAACC
>JBCBRD010000351.1:0-577 GCA_039819885.1 Pseudomonadota bacterium | reverse complement strand
GAGGGCATCGGATCGACCCGCGGCGGCACGCCGCCGATCGGCGGCCAGGGCTGCGGCCCCGGTGCCTGGAGCGAGGGATACTTCGAGACCATGTCCGCCCCGTAGAGCGGCTTGTTCACGTTGTAGTGGCAGGTCGTGCAGTAGATCTTCGAGACGTCGCCAGTGGGTCCAAGCTGGTCGGCCGGGTTCACCGCCACCGTCGGCGCCACGTAGTTGGCGTTGGCGTCGCGCACCATGCGGATGCCGTACCAGGCCTTCGTCCGCGTCGGCGGGCTCTGCTCCCACGACCCGAAGTTCCGGGAGTTGTGGCAGTAGGTGCAGTTCACCCCGAGCCCGATGCTCATGTGGTTCATGAGCGCATAGGTCCACTCGGTGTGCTTGGTGCCCTTGGTCCCCTCCTGGCCCGGATGGACATTGTCCGACAGGGCCCAGACCTGCGCGTCGCCGAGCAGGAACGGGGTGTAGGGGTCCTTCGGCAGGGTGGCGAGGCCGATGCCCGGCTCGTTGCCCCCGGCCCTGGCCGACGGAGGATGCGCTGATGCTCGATCCGAAGCCCGAAGAGGCGAGCCTGGAGACC
>JBCBRD010000350.1:0-581 GCA_039819885.1 Pseudomonadota bacterium | reverse complement strand
GTTTTTCGCTGGTATCGTGACTTGGGTCGACCTGCCTGAAGAAGACGCTGACGGCTGGCCTGTTGAAAATCCCCAACACTACCGCTTCACACCACCCCCCGGCCCACCCATTGAATTCGGCCGTCTCGTTGGCATATCTGTGAGCGCGACCAGCGCGTGACGCTACAAATCCCGTCGAGCCAATGGCTCGGGGAGCATTTCGATGCTCGCCTCCGGCAAGACTGCAACCCGCCGTTGTTTAACTAGACCCTTGCGCCTGTTGACCTCGAAAAGCGCTTGTGAGGTCAAAAACCCTATCGAGCCATCGGCTCAGGGAGCAAGGCGACCCGGCGCCAGTGCGCCGCCCCGGCCGGAGCGCGACCAGCGCGTGAGGCCATCAAGAGTCAATTAAGAAGGAAAATGAACAAAGATCTGCATCTTGATGAGCCACGGGAAGTAGGTCTGCAGGACCATCCCGATGCCCCAAAGAATACCGCCAAGCAACAACAGCGCCGGGATCGCCGCGAAAGCTGCCTTGATGAAAAATCCGACGAGGTGAAAGAACGGAACGTTGAACCGTGTCACTTCGGATGGCAGCGGCG
>JBCBRD010000349.1:0-593 GCA_039819885.1 Pseudomonadota bacterium | reverse complement strand
TTTCGGAGCGCTTCAATAAACGCCAGCGAGCGATCAGCTATCCAACAGTCCGAGAACAGCTATTTGCCACTCTTGTGAAATGGCAGAAGAGTCGGACCACGGCGACCGTTATCGGCACTCTGCCCAATCCATTTCGCAATACAGCGAAAATGTGGTCTGAAATGCAATACTGCAAAACAGCTTGGCGGTTAGCCTGCTGAACCGGTCTTAGACGGACCCAAACAAGCCCAACTGACCAACTAAGCCAGAAGGCGGTTCACGATCATCTGCCAACAGCTTGGCCTACTTTGGCAGCCTTACCGACCCTGGCTTGCGCAGAGACACTCGACTTCCATCGCTTTTTCAAGCCGCTGCAGGTCATCAGGAATGTCATCGCCAGCCGCTTCATGCCGACGGATCGTTTCTTTGACCAGCGCATAGCCTTCGCGCGGATCATCAATTGAATCGATACGCCCGTTCAGTTCAACGAGTTCGGCTTGGACATCTTCCGTCATTTCTAATCCCTTCCCTAGGATCGTCAAAAACGCCCACCGGTCTTAGGCCGGTATCGCGTACTCTAGCTGAGTCTCGCCCCTTTATGTTCGCGGACCGTT
>JBCBRD010000348.1:0-596 GCA_039819885.1 Pseudomonadota bacterium | reverse complement strand
GGCGGTTTCGCAATCATGCCGCTGGCACTCCTCGTCCTGACGCTGGATGACCCAAGCCGCGCCATGTTTGGCCAAGGGTGTGCAGCCCTTGCCTTCCTATTGGTCGGCATTGGTGTGCATGTCACTCAGACGGCCGGCCTTGCCCTTGCCAATGACATCGCTCCACCTGAAACCCGTCCACGGGTCGTCGCGCTGCTCTATGTCATGCTGCTCGTCGGAATGGGCGTCAGCGCGATTGTCTTCGGCTATCTGCTGGAGGACTTCTCCAATACCCGCCTCGTGCAATGCATCCAAGGTGCTGCCGTCGTCACGATGTTTTTGAACACCATCGCACTGTGGAAACAGGAAAAGTTAGACCCATCGCAGACTGCCGTGGAGGTGGAGCGTCCCAGCTTCTCTGAAAGCTGGAGGTCATTCACCGAAGGCGGTCGCGCCAGCCGCCTCCTGATCGCTGTCGGACTAGGCACCGCTGCATTCTCAATGCAGGACATCCTTCTGGAACCATACGGTGGGCACATCCTGAAACTCGGCGTCGGTGACACAACACAGCTCACAGCCCTTCTCGCCATCGGGTCGTTGATCAGTTTTGCCATCGC
>JBCBRD010000347.1:0-596 GCA_039819885.1 Pseudomonadota bacterium | reverse complement strand
GTAGCGGTTCAGCGACCGTGAGACACTTTGGTGGTTTTGCTTAAGGAGGATTTTTGGCTCATCGTAACTGACTCAAGGAGTGAAGATGAGCAAAAAATCCGAAAGTGCCGAGCAGCACATAAAATCGGTGAAGCGCCGCACCCGGCGCAAATATTCAGCTGAGGAGAAGATCCGCATTGTCCTGGAAGGCATGCGCGGCGATCATTCGATTGCCGAGCTGTGTCGCCGAGAGGGGATTGCCCAGAGCCAGTATTATAGCTGGTCGAAAGACTTCATGGAGGCTGGCAAGAAACGCCTGGCGGGCGACACCCAACGCGAAGCGCGCAGCGATGAAGTCGTGGAGATGCGCCGTGAGATGCGCGACCTCAAAGAGGTTGTGGCGGATCTCACCCTGGAAAACCGCGTACTCAAAAAAAGCGTGATTGCGGATGGGGACGACGACATATGAGATACCCTGCATCTGAGAAGCTGGAGATCATCCATCTGGTCGAGCAATCGCATCAGCCGATCAAACGCACGCTGGAACAGATCGGTGTATCACGCCCGACTTTCTATCGTTGGTATGATGCCTGGCAACAAGGCGGCGTCGATGCTCT
>JBCBRD010000346.1:0-610 GCA_039819885.1 Pseudomonadota bacterium | reverse complement strand
TCGCAAAACCTCGCCAACAATAATCAGCGCCGTTCGCTCGACAGGGTCTTTGGCCAACTCTTCCGCGATCGTCGACTGTCCCGTCGCGGTCGTTTATCGCGCGAGTTGGCCGGATGAACGCGTCATTCGCGGGACGTTGTCGACGATCGCGGAAGAGTTGGCCAAAGACCCTGTCGAGCGAACGGCGCTGATTATTGTTGGCGAGGTTTTGCGAAACTCCGAGTTCCGTGAAAGTGCGCTCTACAGCGTCGATTATCAAAGACGGTTTCGTGGGCGGGATGGGCTATGACTTCAGTGTTCCGATCGCACTTCCAGCTTCATTGCCGCCGCGCTTGTTTTTCTTCGCTCACGGCTATTCGGCCTGAAGGCCTGCCTCCGCGAGGGCGGCGCAACGCGCCGGGTCGCCTTGCTCCCGCTGGTTTTTCTTTCATCAAAACCAGATACTCTTTAAGCCCTGCCGACGATACCGCCTTCACGGTCAAACACGACGATGTCGAGTTTGATGTCGGTGTCGGCGATGACGTTCGATGCAGTTTTTTGAGCTGCCTTGGCAACGATGTCACCTATGGGGAAGTGTTGCCTGGCGCATTGTTGCAGGACGAGCTGGGCC
>JBCBRD010000345.1:0-637 GCA_039819885.1 Pseudomonadota bacterium | reverse complement strand
GGTGGATGGTTTGGTGCTGGCTTGAGTTTCAAGTTCCGCCATGATGGCATTGGCGTTGTGGGCTGCCTTTTCTGGTTCGTTTTGATAGATGCCAGATACCGTGTTGAGGACTTGGACGAAAGCAGGTCGACCGAACTTGGCGTCCTTTGGGAAATAGGTTCCACCGAAGAATGGGCGCGCGTCACCGTCCAGAAACATGGTCAGCGGCCAGCCGCCTTGTTCGCCAAGCTTGTGCAATGCGCTCATGTAGATCGCGTCGATGTCCGGGCGTTCTTCCCGATCGACTTTGACGTTGATGAAAAGCTCGTTCATGACCTTGGCGGTCGCATCGTCTTCGAAGCTTTCGTGTGCCATGACATGGCACCAGTGGCAGGCGGCGTATCCAACTGACAGCAATATTGGCTTGCCGCTCGCTTTTGCTTCGGCGATCGCTTCTGGTCCCCATGCCCACCAGTGAACGGGGTTGTCTTTGTGTTGGAGAAGGTACGGGCTGGTTTCGTCCGGCAGACGGTTACGCGACATATGCTGAGATCCTACGCAAAACGGGATGGGTGCATCGTGAGCTTTTGTGAGAGGTATCGGGGTTGGTGACGTCAGGTGCAACAGAACCGGTGACGATTTTTGCGCTTGCGACCGC
>JBCBRD010000344.1:0-639 GCA_039819885.1 Pseudomonadota bacterium | reverse complement strand
TGGGTCGGCTGCGCCCTTTGTGGGTTTGTTCGGCACGGTGTGGGGCATCATGAACAGCTTCACGTCAATTGCTCTGTCCAAGGACACAAGCCTCGCGGTGGTTGCCCCTGGTATTGCGGAAGCTTTGTTTGCGACAGCCCTTGGTCTGGCGGCAGCCATCCCTGCTGTCATTGCCTACAACCAGTTTGCGGTGGGACTAGGTCGCATTAACGAGCGTGCAGGTGTTGCGATTACCCGACTTGCCAAGCGGTTGGCGCGATCGCCCGGTTCCGCAATTGGCGCTGGCGCATCGGCCCCGCACGTGCGTGGCGAGGCGGCCTAATGGGAGCATCCGTAAACTCATCGGGCTTGGGCGATGACGATGATGACGTCGCTTACCGGCCAGTTGCTGAAATCAACATCACGCCATTCGTCGATGTGATGCTGGTGTTGTTGATCATCTTCATGGTGGCCGCGCCGTTGATGGTGGCTGGCGTTCCCGTGGATCTACCGAACACATCGGCTGCCAAACTGGCTCAGCCTCGAAAGCCCGTCATCGTGACATTGGGCCAGGATGGCGAGCTGTACATCCGCGAAGATCGCATCGCGCGTGACTCGCTAATTCCAACTCTCAAGCGCATGAGGGCTGAGGAAGGCGAC
>JBCBRD010000343.1:0-641 GCA_039819885.1 Pseudomonadota bacterium | reverse complement strand
GATCTGACGCGCGTGGCGCTCAAACGTCTCGGCCTGATCGGCAAAGGCGCTGAGCGGGACCGCCGCCCCACCACGGATGAGTTGAACCGCCTCTTCCGTTGCTTCGATGACAACGAACGCTTGACGACACCGATGACGCGGGTCGTGAGTTCGCGGTGGCACAGCTCAGCAATGCTGTCCTCGCCTTCACGACCATCCAGAACAATCCTGATCTTCTCTTCCGCTGAATACTGCTTGTGCGTGGCACGGCAGATGTCTTTGACGACCTTCTCGTGGCTCTTTCGTGTTCCGGGTTTCTGTCTCATCTCCTCTCCTTGGTGGTTACGATGTGCCAGAAACCCTCCCTTATCAAATCGACCTAAACTGTCCCATCGGGGCTGACGTCAGACAAAGGCGCTGGAATATTTCCGCGTCGCCCAGGCGGCTTTGGACTAGGCCGCGGCGCCATACACCCAACCGTCTCACAACTCTTAGAAAACTCGCTTGCGGCAGCGCCTAAAGTCACGGCAGCGCCCGCGGCAGGTGCGTAATTGCGCGCCCTGCGACACTTTGCGTTGCCCGATTTCCTTCAATTGCAGAAAAAAAACCAGACCTCACCAGACAGCTGTCGCGTGCAACGACAATGGTGGCCATGCGGCGAC
>JBCBRD010000342.1:0-648 GCA_039819885.1 Pseudomonadota bacterium | reverse complement strand
GTCTGGGCTCGTTCTGTCCCCATGACATTGCCTGGCATCGATGCACGGTCTACCGGCCTCAACGTGCCGGACCTCAGCATCAATACGGCTGGCATTGAAGGTGAATTCGGCGGCGCAACGGCCGCAACTCGGCACTAAAGAGTGCTCACGGGCCATATCGGGCGCAGAAGCGCCAGGGCCTTCCGCAGGGGCGGCGCTCGCGCCGGGTCGCCTTGCTCCCTGGATCGCTCATCGCGATCGGATGGTGTCACTGACCGACCTCATGAAGACATCGCACGCACGTTTTGCTTGCCGACTGGCTGCAAGCCTTTGCCTGGGCAGCGTGTTTGGGCAGGTTGGCGATCGCATACTCCAGCTGTCATCCCGAAAGGTTTTCGGCCCGTGACGGGGCTGCATGGCGCTGGTGTTGTGTCCGAAAAACTGTTCGGGACCCATGGTGCAATGGGCGTCCATCTCTAGGTTTATGGAGCTGCGTCAAGGGAATAGGTGCCTATCTGCATGATTCAGGTTGTGACCTCGCAGATATGCGGCGGTGTCATTCTTGGTGAGGCAACGCTGTAGCAGCCTCGTGGTCCGTGGGTATTTATGGATGGATCCCGGATCACTTTGTGGACATGGCGTCTCGGCGGTGCGGCACCTCTATCGGCT
>JBCBRD010000341.1:0-661 GCA_039819885.1 Pseudomonadota bacterium | reverse complement strand
GAGCGAACCAGGCAAAATGGGTTCCGGTTCAGTATCTGTGTGTGGCCCGGATGTACGGACTGCATCGCCGGTGACAACGAGTACAGCGGCGTCGCCAATATCATCTTCTTGAATGATTGATTGGCCTGGCCGGTAAACGATGCGCTCCGACCGCCTTGCGATTTCAGTGATCTGCAGAGGACGCAAACCTTGGAAAATCGCGATGTTTCGCAACGGCTGAACGAGTGAATTGATCGCCACGTCGGGCTCCATAGAAACGGTTGTGTCCAGGAGCCTGTTGCGATTCGCGGCTGCTAATCCAGAGGTTCGGTTGCGTGGTGCGCGATGTTCTTCAGTGATTAGCGCCAAAGCGCGCGTTATTTGAAGAGCCTAACCGATCTGAAGCAATGAAGACGTTGTCGGGTCGAAGCGATCTCGTTTGCTACGGCACCAATTTGTAGCCGCCGGTTTCCGTGACTAGCAGTTCCGCATTCGACGGATCGCGTTCGATTTTTTGGCGTAGGCGGTAAATGTGTGTTTCGAGGGTGTGGGTTGTCACCCCGGCATTGTAGCCCCAAACCTCATGGAGCAGAACGTCGCGAGTGACGACTTTTTCGCCCGAGCGGTAGAGGTATTTGAGGATCGAGGTTTCTTTCTCTGTCAGGCGAATTTTCGAACCGCT
>JBCBRD010000340.1:0-673 GCA_039819885.1 Pseudomonadota bacterium | reverse complement strand
TCACGGGCCAGACGATCAGCTTCGGCCTGCCAACGGCGTGCCTCCTGTGACCGAACCCTGGCCGCTTTGCGCCACTGACCCTGGCTCAACCAAACACTCATGCCACCGGCAATGATGCCGAGTGCCAACGCACCGAACAAGTAGAGATAGAACGGCATCGTCAGGGCGAATGCCGGGTCGTCAGGCTTGAAGGGATCAAGAATAAGCGTCGCATTCTGACGGTTGATAACCGCAACCATGATGAGGAACACAGCGATCGGTGCGGAGATGAGCAGGGTCAGGATGCGTCGAAACATGGATACCAACTTTGAAGAAACGTCTTTTGGAAAGTGCTTCGTTCGGTTTGGTCGCGCTATAAGGCGCAAGAAAACAAACCAACACCTCCCCTATCTCAGCACATCTCGCATATGTGGCGCAACGCTTGGCAGCGGGCTCCGGGAGCAAAACTGTAGTTTGCGTTCCGATTGGTTAGCCGGTTGAAAACCCAATATTCAAGCGCTTATGATAGATCCAACCTCGAAACGAACTGGCGTCAGTCAAACCACGCCTCGGCCAACTCAGCCTTTTGAATTCCTGGCTGATGGTGAGCCGTTGTTAAGACGGTCACGGAGTTCTTTGCCGGTTTTAAAAAACGGAACGAACTTTTCAGCAACCGAAACCGGCTGGCCCGTGC
>JBCBRD010000339.1:0-674 GCA_039819885.1 Pseudomonadota bacterium | reverse complement strand
GTTCGCGTTTGTGCGTTCTACCGAACGCGTCAGGATGAGTTGATTGCCCTGATCAATTCGACCTGACCAGCCGGGTTCAACGACAACGGTTTGGTGAGGTTCGTTTATGATTGCGGGACCATCAAATTCTGAGCCGGGCGCCAGATTTTTGCGTGCGAAGCGTTGGCAATCGCGCCAAGCGCCTTGGCTGTAGAAACGCGTTGGTTCGCCGACAGCTGGGTTCGAGATGGTGATGGGGGCGCTGTTCGAGCGTGTCGGCCGGTCGGTTTCAATTGCGTTGTTCACCTCGAGTTCGAAGCGGTCCACATTGATTGCATCCGGGTTCGCGCTGAAGCCAAAGTGTTTCGCATGCAAGTCGCAGAACTCTTTGACTACTTCATTGTAGGTACTGTGCACTTCTTGACCGTCATCAGGATCGAATGCGAGGTCGACGGAAACTTTGAGTGCAGCGTCTGTACCCGTTGATTTGAGCCAAAGTGCTGCTTGGGCCTGGATGTGTTCTGGATCAGCGCCTTGGTCGATGACTTCGAAAACCAAGTCGTCAGCGGTGTCGTCATAGAGGTCGTTGATCGTGGTGCGCAGGAGATCAAGTGAGAAGGGTTTCTCGACGGTCATCTCGCGGGCAGCGCGCAGTGGGGCAAGGCCAATCCCGTAGGCTGAGAGCAATCCCGAAA
>JBCBRD010000338.1:0-683 GCA_039819885.1 Pseudomonadota bacterium | reverse complement strand
GTCCACTTTTTCGCCCGGCGCTCTAACTCGCTTCGAACGCAGCCATTTGTATCAGTCTGACCACGTCAGCGTCCATCGGTTGCAGAAGAGTATCAAGGTCTCGACCTGACCGACCATGGCGAAACCGCCTACCACCAACAGTGATGGGCGCTGACGTGGTCAGACTGATACAAATGGCTGCGTTCGAAGCGAGTTAGAGCGCCGGGCGAAAAAGTGGACACCGGTTTTTCGCGTAAACCGGCGCGAACGCTAACACACGACGATCATGGGGTGATTCAGATAAATCGCCTGATGATCTAGCCAACCAGAACGCCGTCGTCGGTCAACTGATTGGCGTCGAGACCGAAGACATCCTCAAGCAAGACCACGTCAACAAACGCACCATTACGACCGATCTGGGCTTCGATCATCGTGCCCTCGGTTGTTTCGGTCAAACGCACGACATCACCGACCGCTGCGTTTCCAACCAACCCTGAGAGATCCAGGCTATCGCCAGCTTTGAAGTCCGTGATGGTGTCAGCTCCAAAGTGACGGCTGCCGCGAACAACATCTGAGGTTTCATAAGAGAAGGTGTCATCACCTTCACCGCCGGTTGCACTCATATTCAGCGAGTGTGGTGCCATGGGTTCGCGTCCGTACCCGACCCGGGGCCCAAGTATAATAACGCCCACCAGACCTGCGAT
>JBCBRD010000337.1:0-706 GCA_039819885.1 Pseudomonadota bacterium | reverse complement strand
ACGCCCGTGCAGGTGATCTTCGATTGTCGGGTTGCCACACTGACAAACTGCTTCCCGATGATCCCATCTGGCAAGGCGCACAACGAGATGTTGCTGGGCGATGATGTCAGTGACGAAGACGTTGGGAATGCCATCAGCGAAGAAGGCAAGGTCTTGGTGTAGGGCGCATCGTCAACTTGGGTTCGGGGAGATCTGCGTATGCATCTGTATCTTGCCAACAAGCTCTATTCGTCGTGGTCGATGCGGCCTTGGCTCATCATGAGGCATGTCGGATTGGAGTTTGACGAGACGGTCATCCCGCTGCGTCGTGAGGATACTAAAGAGCGCATTGCGGAGGTCTCACCATCGGGAAAACTGCCGGTGCTCGTTCACGATGATGGAACGCGTGTGTGGGATTCGATGGCGATTATCTCATGGTTATCGGACTTGTATCCCGACAAGCCGATCTGGCCAGAAGGCATTGCTGTCCGGGGACATGCGAAGGCAATCTGCCTGGAAATGCATTCAGGTTTTCAAGCGTTGCGCCAGGCGTGTCCGATGAACCTCGGGAAGCGGTTCAAGCCACGCGACTTTGGGGCGGACGTTGATGCGGACGTGGCCCGGGTCTGCGCTTTATGGCGTGATACGCGGGCGCGATACGGGTCTCGTGGACCGTTCCTGTTTGGTGTTTTCTCTGCTGCAGATGCGATCTACGCGCCAGTTGTGA
>JBCBRD010000336.1:0-717 GCA_039819885.1 Pseudomonadota bacterium | reverse complement strand
CGAGGAGGCCGGCGCGTTTGCATTCAGTGACGTTGCAGATGGGATCACGAAGAAAATGGTCCGCCGCCATCCCAATGTGTTCGGGACCGCAGCGCAGCGCAAACAAGGAGCCGCGCCCGGCACATGGGATCGCATCAAGGCCGAAGAAAAGGCCGAGAAGGCAATCCGCAAAGCGGAACAGAGCGCAGGTCAGGTGGACACCACAGACGCGCTTCCAACGGACCGGTCGCGATCATCACAACTGGACGACGTCCCTGCATCACTCCCAGCACTCGTAAGAGCGGTTAAGTTGCAGAAGAAAGCTGCAAAGGTTGGGTTCGATTGGCCCGATCTGAAACCCGTGCTGGCCAAAATGCGCGAAGAACTGAATGAGCTTGAAACCGAGCTTTCAACACCCGCACCCGATACCGCACGCGTCGCCGATGAGTTCGGTGATCTTCTCTTCGTTATGGCCAACGTCGCACGGCATCTTAAAATTGATCCAGAAGCATCTCTGCGATCTACAAACACGAAATTCACACGCCGTTTTCAAATGATGGAAGCGTGTCTGGCTTCAGATAATCGCCGTGCCGAAGACTGTACACTTGAAGATCTCGACGCACTGTGGGATCGCGCGAAGGCGGCCGAGCGCGACGGATAAAACTCAGCCGCGACTACGCCGACACAACCTCCACATCGACCGTGTACTGCGACTCGAGCCGGCCCTTGGCATCCGGC
>JBCBRD010000335.1:0-726 GCA_039819885.1 Pseudomonadota bacterium | reverse complement strand
AGAGATCACCGGGTCAAGCCCGGTGATGACGAGAACGGATGGAGTAGATCCACGATCACATCGGATCGCGCCCAGCGATCCGGGGAACAAGCGTGACCCCGCGTTTGCACAATCAGGTCCGCCCAACACCAGCTTGCTGAGTGTTGGCAACCATGTTGGGCCTGTAGACGACCTGTTCAATCACAGGCTCACCTGTGTTGACTCCTAACTGTCATCCCGGAAAATTTCTGGCCCTTGACCTTGCCACAAGGCTGAGCTGCCAGCTCCAGAAATTTATCCGGGACCCATCGTTCCATGACCACGGGCCTTGAGGTTGCTACAGCCTCGTCTCGCCAAGAACCACGTCAACGTACATCTGCTCGTTCGCAGTCCAAACAATGCAGTTAGGCACCTGTTCTCCTATCATCGCCCAATAAACTTTAGCGCCATCACTGGCAGCACCATGGATCCCAAACAGCTTTTCGGACCGGCCGCGGGTGCGATACATCACCCTCACAGGCCGAAAACCTTTCGGGATGACAATCGGGACGACCACAGACGCACGGAGAAGACACGCCAAACCCATTGGAACCCATGCAGACCACGCTCTCCGTCATGGCCGGGCGTGACCCGGCCATCCATTGTTGAAGCCGGGGTGATGCCGGCGGCTAGAGATCACCGGGTCAAGCCCGGTGATGACGAGAACGGATGGAGTAGTTCCACGATCACATCGGATCGCGCCCAGCG
>JBCBRD010000334.1:0-730 GCA_039819885.1 Pseudomonadota bacterium | reverse complement strand
TCCAGCGGTAGAAAGTCGCTTCCGCGACCCCCATCTTGCGGCAGATCTCACCCACAGTCGTGCCGGATTCCGCCATTGGTCGGCCACAGCACCGCTGTCTGGTCTTGACCCAAAAAAATGGTCCGTTTGAATTGCGAAATTTTGGGTACATTTCCGAAGCAAGAGGAGTGTACCGATGCCGAAGAAGCGGTTTTCAGATGAGCAGATAGCGTTTGCCTTGAGGCAGGCGGAATCCGGCACGACTGTGGGTGAGATCTGCCGCAAGATGGGGGTCGCGGAAGCGACTTTCTACCGCTGGAAGAAGGTCTACGCTGGGATGGGGGTTGCCGAGATCCGGCGGCTCAAGCAGTTGGAAGACGAGAATTCGAAGTTGAAGCGGTTGGTTGCCGACCTGACGCTCGACAAGACCATGCTTCAAGATGCTCTGCGGAAAAAGTGGTGAAGCCCGTTCGTCGCCGTGAAGTCGTCCGGCATTATCAGGACGTCTTTGCGCTTTCGGAACGACGTGCGTGCCAGGCCATGGGCTTTGGGCGGGCTTCCCATCGATATCAGTCCCGCGCGATCCCGAAGTTGAACTTCGCATGCGCCTCAAAGAGCTTGCCTAATCGCGGGTCGGTTACGGCTACCGCCGGCTCCACTTTTTGCTGCAGCGTGCGGGATGGCACGTGAACCACAAACGACTTTATCGGCTCTATTGCGAAGAAGGGCTATCGATCCGCACTCGCAGCCC
>JBCBRD010000333.1:0-736 GCA_039819885.1 Pseudomonadota bacterium | reverse complement strand
TAGGATCGACGGTGCAATCGTAATAGGGCGTGTTCCGCCACCAGTGCTCTTTGTCGTCATGGCATTCCACCTCGATACTAGAAAACCCGCCGCTTGCGCTCAACGAGCTGCATGATGATCGGCGTCAAAATCAGTTGCATGGCAAGGTCAAGCCGCCCACCCGGAACAACGATGCTATTTGCACGCGACATGACACTGCCAGCCATCATGGACAGCAGATAAGAAAAGTCGATGCCACGTGGGTTCTTGAACCGGATCACCACCATCGTTTCATCTGCTGTCGGGATCGTCCGCGCAACAAACGGATTGGATGTATCCACCATAGGAACACGCTGGAAATTGATATCCGTTTCTGAAAACTGCGGCACGATATACTTCACGTAGTCCGGCATGCGGCGAAGGATTGTTTTCGTCACATCGTCAGTCGTGTATCCGCGCGCATCCTTGTCCCGATGGATCTTCTGGATCCACTCCAGATTGATAACCGGTACAACCCCGATCTTCAGATCAGCATGGCGGCCAACATCCACGCGGTCCGTTTTCACCGCACCATGGAGCCCCTCGTAAAACAACAGGTCCGACCCTGCATCCAAGTCTTTCCAAGGCGTGAACGTTCCAAGCTCCGCGCCGTAATCATGCGCCTCTTTGGCGTCATGCACATAGTGGCGCGTCGTGCCAGTACCGTTCTCGGCATACTGGCGGAACACGCCCTATTACGATTGCACCGTCGATCCTG
>JBCBRD010000332.1:0-760 GCA_039819885.1 Pseudomonadota bacterium | reverse complement strand
CCAACTGTGACAGCGGACGGGCGGCCAAAGCGCCGCATCAGCAGTTCGCGCGCTTCAGCAAGCTGATCGGCATTGAGTTGTTCGAGTTGCCGAGTAGCAAGGCTGAGTTCCGGATGTCGGTTCTCGTTCTCGCACGCGAGTTCGTCAACGCGGAGCTTCAGCGCCGCGGCAATCCCACGTAGGACGAGGAGTGATGCGTTCCCCGTTCCGCGCTCAAGTTCAGCAAGGTACCGCTCGGATACACCAGATGCATGGGATAATGCCTTACGCGACATTCCGCGTTGCACACGTTGAAGTCGAACGCGTTCCCCGACCAGCCTCAGATAGGCTTCGTCGGCGGGCTCATTTCCACGTCGAGGCTCGCTCGAAGTGTCACGAAGTAACTTGCTCATGCTGTCCACCTTGTCCCAGATCGCTCGCAATCCAAAAACGATTGCGTTCGTGGTCGTCCGGTCCCGCTCAGCCAGCCCAAAGTTCGCGTACTTTGTTCGTTCAGGTCAGACTGGCCCGTCGACATCCAGTTTGGAAAGACGGGCACTATTCAGTTAGTCTCGGTCCAGTCTGATATACTTTTCCACGCTGCAGCGCAACAAAAACCTTGCTGCATTGCACCTCGCACAGACAAAAACCAGTATCATAATGCATCGTTTTGGCACTATTCATCTGTTCGGCAACTCGAACAACTCAATGCCGATCAGCTTGCTGAAGCGCGCGAACTGCTGATGCGGCGCTTTGGCCGCCCGTCCGCTGTCACAGTTGG
>JBCBRD010000331.1:0-771 GCA_039819885.1 Pseudomonadota bacterium | reverse complement strand
TCTCAGCCTCGAGGGCGAAAGCTGACGTGGTCAGGGAGAGTGTGAGGGCTGCTGCTGCGAGTGTGCTCAGGATCTTTGTCATTGTTTTTCTCCAGTTTCTTTAACGTGTTGTTTCTATTGGATGTCTTGTTTTGGGGGCTGGGTTCAGGCGCCGTATTTGGCTTGGTCTTCCCAGATTGTTTCGATGTTTTCACCGAACAGCTCTTGATCTTCGAAGATCGTTTCAATGTTGCCGCCGAAGTCGGACTGCTCTTCGAAGAACTTCTCAGCATCGAGGGCGAAAGCTGATGTGGTCAGCGAGAGTGTGAGGGCTGCCGCTGCGAGTGTGCTCAAGATCTTTGTCATGGGACTGGTCTCCGGTTTTGGTTGTCGTTTCGTTGGCTCAGTGATCGTGTTGTTCGTTTTGTTTTTTGTTTCGGTCCGTCGTTGCCGCGTCCGATGACCAGGAACATACGCCGATTTCTGATGCTGTAAATACGAAACGTTACGTATCGTATTCACTCGTGTGAGAGGGGTTTGTGAGGTTCTGGCCGCACTGGCCGAATGTTGCGAAAACAAGATGCGGTTTTGCGCATATAAGTGTCTGTATTCACGTTATAAAAATGTCATCACGAAGTCCGTGATCGAGCGTGATTAGCATGGCGAATATTGGTATTTTTCGCCGCTGTTTAGGGCTTCTTAAAAAGTGCTGTTCCGTGTGAAACAGAACATAACGTTTCGATTTTCACGCTGCCGTGAGCGCGGCAAAAAATGCGCTCGCGCGGGCGTGAC
>JBCBRD010000330.1:0-829 GCA_039819885.1 Pseudomonadota bacterium | reverse complement strand
AAGGTCGGCGATATCGATAGCGACCGGATGCTGATCCATGTCGAGCGTGGGAAAGGCGGGAAGGATCGCAAGGTCATGCTGTCGCCCGGACTGCTGGAACTTCTGCGCGACTATTGGCGTGAGGCAAGGCCCGACGGCTGGCTTTTCCCAGGCAAACCCCGGATCAATCCCCTCTCACCGCGTCAGTTGCATCGCGCCTTCAGCGCGGCCAAGCATCTGGCTGGGATCAAGAAGCCGCGCAGCACGCTACACTCTTTGCGCCACAGCTTCGCGACGCACCTGCTTGAGGCCGGGACAGATGTCCGTGTCATTCAGGTTCTGCTGGGGCATGCCAAGCTGAGCACCACGGCGCAATACACCCATGTTGCCACCAAGCTGATCCGCGATACGGACAGTCCCTATGAGCTGCTGGCCCAACTTCGGGACCGAAGGCAGGAGTAACATGCGCAGGCGGTGCCGCGCCCGAAACTGGAGGTTGCTGACATCTTTCGAACCCACGGCCCTGCCTATCGGCAGGCCAATGCTGGGCATCTGTCCCGGCCTCAAGCAGGTGGGTCGCGAAGCTGTGGCGCAAAGAGTGTAGCGTGCTGCGCGGCTTCTTGATCCCAGCCAGATGCTTGGCCGCGCTGAAGGCGCGATGCAACTGACGCGGTGAGAGGGGATTGATCCGGGGTTTGCCTGGGAAAAGCCAGCCGTCGGGCCTTGCCTCACGCCAATAGTCGCGCAGAAGTTCCAGCAGTCCGGGCGACAGCATGACCTTGCGATCCTTCCCGCCTTTCCCACGCTCGACATGGATCAGCATCCGGTCGCTATCGATATCGCCGACCTT
>JBCBRD010000329.1:0-832 GCA_039819885.1 Pseudomonadota bacterium | reverse complement strand
GTCCAGCAGACCGTACCGATTGACGTGCGAGTCAGGTGACGTCTACAGCGGTGACACACTCATTATCGCCACCGGCGCCCAGGCGCGCTGGTTGGGCTTGCCCACTGAAGAGGCGTTCAAAGGGTTCGGCGTTTCTGCTTGCGCCACGTGCGACGGCTTCTTCTACCGCGATAAGGAAGTCATGGTCATCGGTGGCGGAAACACGGCCGTCGAAGAGGCTCTATTCCTGACGAACTTTGCCAAACGGGTAAAAGTTGTTCACCGGCGTGACAGCTTCCGAGCGGAGAAAATACTTCAAGACCGCCTCTTCAAGCATCCCAAGGTCGAAGTGATTTGGGACAGTGTGATTGACGAAATCACTGGCGAAGTCGATCCGAAGTCCGTAACCGGTGTGAGGCTGAAGAACGTCAAAACGAATGAGATCACCGAACATGCCGTCGATGGAATATTCGTTGCGATCGGTCACGCACCTGCAACGAGCTTGTTTAACGACAAGTTGGAAATGAAACCATCGGGATACTTGAAGAGGCGGTCTTGAAGTATCTTTTCCGCTCGGAAGCTGTCACGCCGGTGAACGACTTTGACCCGTTTGGCAAAATTCGTCAGGAATAGAGCCTCTTCGACAGCCGTGTTTCCGCCACCGATGACCATAACTTCCTTATCGCGGTAGAAAAAGCCGTCGCACGTGGCGCAAGCAGAAACGCCGAACCCTTTGAATGCCTCTTCAGTGGGCAAGCCCAACCAGCGCGCCTGGGCGCCGGTGGCGATGATGAGTGTGTCACCGCTGTAGACGTCACCTGACTCGCACGTCAATCGGTACGGTCTGCTGGAT
>JBCBRD010000328.1:0-839 GCA_039819885.1 Pseudomonadota bacterium | reverse complement strand
GTGGTGTTGACACCGATGAGGTCGGCAGGGTTGAGGGGAGCAGACGATCCACCCGTCGCTTCCCACTCAGTGCCATTCCACACCACATTGATTTCTTCATCGGCAACCCATGCCGACCACCCGATCTTCGGCACATAGAAAAGCCAGGCCGCGTCCTGATAAGCGGCGACTTGGTTTTCGTGGGAGGCCCACGCGCCCGTGGCAGACTCCGCGACGAGGTAGCGATCGCCATCGTTTGAGTTCGCGGGTGGCGCGTTGAGATCGCGGTCGATCACCGACAACTGTACGATCGCGTCAAGGGCGCGAATAGCTTCGTTGTGGGTAACGTGCTTTTGCGCCTGTGCGGCGGCGATGTAGGGCAATACGAGATTTGGGGTCTGGTCCATTTGCACGCCGAATGTTGATGACAACTAGTGCAAAAACATACGGTTGAAGTCTTGTGCGGGGATAAGTGACTGTGACACTGACTAAAGCGCGTTCACTTTAGACGGAATCAAAGCACGCGCTCTAAGCTTCTTTTTTGGATCATGTTCTTATCGTGAATATCGCTCGCCTTCGGCAAGACTAACCGCGTAGACTTTTGCGGAACATGATCTAGTCGGTCACCCGACTGGGCCTCGACTTAACCTTTCTTGAGGCGACGTTGCCTTCCCGGGATTATCGAGCATCGACCAGCGTATGAAACTCGTCCAGGTTATCGCCACTCTCGACAACGAGGCAGCCGGTACGACGTATTGTGTTCGCCGTCTCAGTCAATCGATTGCCAGGCTGGGCGTGCCGGTCGACGTGCTGACGACGGGTGCAAAGCCAGAGGCGTTTGATGAAGCTGTCAACACCAA
>JBCBRD010000327.1:0-865 GCA_039819885.1 Pseudomonadota bacterium | reverse complement strand
AGCGGTTCTAATCATCACGTGTCCTTGTGCTTTGGCGTTGGCTGTTCCAGCCGTCCAAGTGGCAGCAACCAGTCGGTTGTTTGATCGAGGTGTGTTGGTGAAGGCAGCTGACGGGTTAGAGCGTTTGTCAGCTTGCGACACGGTCGTCTTCGATAAGACCGGCACATTGACAGAAGGTGCCATGCAACTTGGTCCATTGACAGATCAGGCTGAGGCGCAATTACCGTCAGCGGCTCGAATGGCAGCGACCAGTACACATCCTTATTCACGTGCGTTGACGGAAGCAGCGCGCAGTTGTGGTGCTGTCATCGTACCCTTCGACGATGTCGACGAACGCCCAGGCCAAGGGCTGATCGCGAAAGATCAAAACGGCTCGGAATTGCGCCTGGGCTCAGCGGCATTCTGTGGTGTGAGCAATCTCAATGGTGGCGCAACGTCCGCGAGCCTATGGTTCAGATCGGCCGATAGCGCTTTGGTTGCATTTCCGTTTGTCGATACGTTGAAAGCGGATGCCATCGAGACAATCACACGACTAAAGAAAGCCGGGTTTTCAGTTGAGGTACTCTCTGGGGACCGTCCGGAAAGTGTCTCAGCTATTGCAGATCAAGTAGGAGTTGAGACCTGGAAAGCAGCCGTAAAACCGGCTGACAAAGTTGCCCATCTGCGAGCTTTGAAAGACCAAGGTCGAACAGTTGTAATGGTTGGAGATGGCCTCAATGACGCCCCGTCTCTGGCTGCAGCACACGCCTCGTTATCGCCAGCCGAGGCAGCCGAAATCTCTCAGACGGCAGCCGACGCAATTCTTCAAGGTGGGACGCTGGCGCCGGTCGCCGATGCACTGGCCACGGGGCAGATGTCACAACGG
>JBCBRD010000326.1:0-884 GCA_039819885.1 Pseudomonadota bacterium | reverse complement strand
TGCGCTTCGAGCAAGGCTTTAACCTCTGCACGCTGCAAAGTGACGCCCGCCTACTTGCGGACGGTGCCAAACGACAGCTTGCCCAATCTCGAGGTCGTACGGAGTAACGGTTTGGAAGTTCAATCCATTGACAGAATGGGTCGTGTTTTCGCACAGCTCTGCAGACGACCACCTAAAGCCCAACCGGGTCGCATTGAATCGCAGAGACCGATCGACGTTTGGCGAAGCCACGACCGAATGACAAGTGAGAGCACGAAGCTATGAGGACGGCACAGGATGATCTCGCGTCAACCGCATCTTCGGCTGACACCGCTCACATTCTGGCGTGGACGAAGTGGTCCGCAGGTTTTGCGATGTGGCTTTGCCTTACTCTCGGCCTACCAACCATGGCTGACACCGCAAACCTCGTTCAACTGAATGAGTTCCCACTTGGCTTCTGTATCCTTGCGCAGGCAGGACCGATCTTATTGGCATGTTTAGGCATCTGGCTTGCCGCTTACACGACCAGCCCAGATGCCAACGCAAGTGACGGAGCGCCACGCAGCGTAGGCTTGGTCAACGCCTTCCTGGCACTGACACCAGCCCTGATCTTATTCGCCGCCGCTCGCATCTATACGGGCGGGTTTGATGGCTTGTTGATCGGACATGGCATCATGGCCGGCATCGTCTTATGGATTTTGGTAAGAATTCGCCCTGCTGCCTCTGAACAACCAAGCCAACAGGAACCTCGCGGCACAAGAGGCCTCGCAGTCTTGATGTCCTTGGCACTTTTGCCCCTGGCGGTGAGCCATGTGGACACGGCAGTGACATTAGCGGGCTCGTCTGAAATCCTGGGCCTTGATCGATTGGAAATCATCATTGCAGTTGTCACCATGGCATGTGTG
>JBCBRD010000325.1:0-886 GCA_039819885.1 Pseudomonadota bacterium | reverse complement strand
AATGGGTTGAAGGCGGAGTTGATGGCGGGTGACAAGCCGCACAAAATGCCGATCGGCACTGCAAAAAGGGTCGCGATCAAGAAGCCGAGGAATACCGTCTGCAGCGACGTGTAGATCTGATCGACGTATGTCGGTGCACCGGTGTACGTCCGGTACTTCACCCGTTCTGGTTTTCCAGCTTCGACCCATTTGGCGTTGCGCACATCCTGACGCTCGTAGAATGCTGCTTCTTTTGCACGGCCCTCAACATGATCATCGTAAAGACTTACGGCCTGCTCCCAGACTTCGACTGGCCCCGGTACCGCGCCTAGAGACGTTTTCACGGTCGGCGCGAGAACGGCCCATCCGTAGAGAAAGATCCCGATTGCAAGCAACGGAATCCCCAGCATGCGCCAAAACTCGCGCAACTGTGGAAGCACTGGTTCACCAGCAAACATCTTCAGTAGTGGTGTGATCCACCCAAGCGCCAACAGGTTCAAAACCTTGTCGACCTTACCTATGGTTTGGAGTGACTTGGCGCGCGATGCCTCGCGGCGCGCAGCCTTGGCGGCTTTCGCATCTTCGACTGCTGAAAAATCGGCTGTCATCGTCATTTTATCTGACCCTCATACGCAGCGCCCAGCGGTCCGGCTGCGATCATCCCTATGACTCGGTTAGTAATTGCCTAGGCTTGTCGGTGCCGCAGCAGGTGTTGTGACGCTTGGTCGTCCGGACTAATTGCGAGGCTGTCGGTTTGAATGGTGTTGGTTCATGCCAGCCGCCTCGGTTAATTGTTTCGGTTGGTGCCTGCCACCAGGTTCGCCGGAACCTGGTGGCAGGCCATTCGCCCCTCAAGCATCGCTATGCTTTGGTGCAGGGCGGCGATTACTTGGCTGGGACAACGCCG
>JBCBRD010000324.1:0-900 GCA_039819885.1 Pseudomonadota bacterium | reverse complement strand
GCAAAGGAACACCGGCTTGGTGAAGATGATGGCGAGTAAAGCGGTATGATTGAACGGTTCCGTGCGGCTGGATTGGTGTTGCCTGGTTTGCTGGCCGTCGTCGGCGTCGTCATCCTGGTGATGCTGGGCAACTGGCAGTGGCAGCGGCTTCAGTGGAAAGAGGGGCTAATTGCCAAGCTTGCCGAGACAGCCAAGGCCGCGCCGGTGCCCTTGCAAGGGCTCACGTCCGCTGACCATGTCGACGACGTTCGGTTCAGGCGTGTCACGGTGCGTGGTACCTTTGATCATAGAACTGAGATGCACGTTTGGTCGCCGGGTGACAACGGTCCCGGGTGGGCTGTGTTGACCTTGTTGAAGCTTGAGACACCGATTAGCGTTCCGACAGCTGATCGTGCGGGTACGCAAGCAATCGATGCGGTTGTTGTTGATCGTGGCCGTGTGACGGATGCGCTGAAAGATCGAAAAACGCGCGTTTCTGGTCAGGTAGAGGGCGTGGTTGAAATCGTCGGCCGAGTGCGGAAGTTTGCCGATCCCGGTGTTTTTGCAAGCCCCCCGACCCCGGCAGCAAACGAGTGGTATGACCGCGACTGGGCGTCATTTTCCAGTAACTACTCAAGACAGCATCCGGGCGAAGCCAGCAAAGCATGGTTGGCGGGCTTCTTGGCCGCAATGCCTAAGCAAGGGTTTTACGTCGAAGCTGAAACGGCTGTCTCAGACCCGAGTGCTCCCCGGCCTGCGCTGTCGAAGTTAACGTTGTCCAATCGGCACATGGCCTATGCGTTTACGTGGTGGGGTTTAGCTGCAACACTGGTCGCGGTTTATCTCGCGTTTGCCTATGCTCGGCTGACGGCACGAGCAAAACCGGCGTCACAAGGGTCGGCCTGATCCGCAAACTATCCT
>JBCBRD010000323.1:0-911 GCA_039819885.1 Pseudomonadota bacterium | reverse complement strand
TGCATTGGTCCCGACCAGTCGCGGGTCCGGCCCAGCTTAAGGATACACTCATCTGGCTGCCCAATTTTGCTGTTAAACGATATGCATGGGGTGCTGCCGAGTGCTACGCTCACCTTTGGGAGGGTTGGTTTCTGGTTGGCTCGGCGGCCGATTGATTTGATGTTTCTTAGGATGCCTGACAGATGCTCCGACTGATAGTTTTGTGCTTCATCCTTTTCGCTGGTGTCGGTGTCGGATTGCTTGTTTCCGGTGTGCGGTTCGACCCCACTGAATTGAACTTGTTTGCCCAACGCTCTGCAACTGATCCTGAGGCTTCCGCAAAGCGAACGACTGGGGATGATGGCAATGGCCAGCAAGGACTCGATACAGCGGTTCGCGATCTGGTCGAGCCCTTGGCAGATGAGCTGTTGGATCAGGCCGCGCCAACAGACAAGCCGGTGTTCGAAGCTGTGCGCATTGACCCTGATGGTGTTTCTGTTTTTGCGGGGCGTGCTGGTTCCAACGAACAGGTTCACGTGATGACGGAAGGCCGTGTTGTTGGCAGAGCAAAGGCGGATGCTGCTGGTAACTGGGTCATTGTTACCGAAGGTGGTGGCATTCAGCGTGATGCCAAACTGAGCCTCGAAACTGGTGAGCGTGCTGCACCCGAGGTTCAAGTTGCGGATGTCCGTGAGGGCGAGGTTCCCCGACAAATAGAAGCTGGGGCGTCAACATCGGCCGCAGTCCAAGCGGTCAACGAGCGCTTGATGACGTCGCTTGCACAACTTGTCGATGAGGCGCGCAAGACCAAACCAGAACCGGCGAAAGAGAACCAGTCCTCGTCGGCTCCAGCGAAGCCAAACTCGGTGGCGAAGACTGATGCAGGAGTGGAACCCCAAGATCGCGAGGTGACTGACCGCGTGGCGACACTC
>JBCBRD010000322.1:0-919 GCA_039819885.1 Pseudomonadota bacterium | reverse complement strand
ACCTTGCTGGATTGGTTGCCAGAGGATCTCAGCGGCCGTCGTATCCTGGATGCTGGTTGTGGCACAGGTGCATTGGCTTTGGCAGCAGCACAACGTGGCGCCGATGTTGTCGCCATCGACATTGCGGGTGAACTTGTCGATCTGGCCCGCGAACGCGCGACCGACACTGATCCTTTGAGCGCTGCCCGCGTCAACTTCATGACAGGCGACATGCTCGATCCTTGCCTGGGATCATTCGATCACGTCGTCGCCATGGACAGCCTTATCCACTACGAAGCAACCGACATCGTACGCGTTCTAACAGCGTTGAGCGAACGCACGTCAACGAGCATGCAGTTCACATTTGCACCGCGAACACCAGCACTCAGCGCCATGCATATGGCCGGCAAGTTCTTTCCACGTTCTGATCGCGCACCGGCGATCGTGCCCGTCACCGAAGCCCGGCTGAGAAAACTCATCGAACAGCAACAGGCTCTGACTGGCTGGAAACCCAACCGATCAGAACGCATCCAGTCCGGCTTCTACACCTCCCAAGCTATGGAGGTGCGACGGTGAACCCAATCAAGCACGCGAACCGAGTAACATCGGTCTTTCTGCCAAACTTTCAGAAAGAGCTGACCAGTCTCAGCACGCGTTTCCTGCCGTTTGCCGATGCAGCTTCGAAAGACCTGCCTCTCGGTCGGCTCCTACGCCTGTCGCTGTTTCAGGTGTCAGTGGGTATGGCATTGGCCCTACTCAACGGCACACTTAACCGCGTCATGATCGTAGAGCTGAACATGGCCGCTTGGTTGGTCTCACTCATGGTTGCACTGCCACTCATCTTCGCACCCTTCCGCGCCCTCATCGGCTTCAAATCAGACTGGCACATTTCGGCCCTTGGCTGGCGCCGCGTCCCCTACATCGCTTTTGGCACGATGAT
>JBCBRD010000321.1:0-1001 GCA_039819885.1 Pseudomonadota bacterium | reverse complement strand
CTCAATGCCGATCAGCTTGCTGAAGCGCGCGAACTGCTGATGCGGCGCTTTGGCCGCCCGTCCGCTGTCACAGTTGGTCGGATCGCGCTTGTTGGGTTGCGGGGCGCTGGCAAGACATCTCTCGGCCGGAACGCAGCACAGGCAATCGGTATTCCGTGCATTGAGCTTGATCGTGAAGTTGAGCGGGCAAGTGGTATGGATTTGCCAGAGGTGTTTGCGGTCCATGGAGAGTCTGTCTACCGGCGACTGGAGAACGAGGCCCTGACAGGCGTCATCAACACGATGCCGAAAGCAATCATCACCACGGGCGGCGGCATTGTTCTGTCGCCAGCCAGCTACGACATGCTGTTGTCCAACTGCTTCGTGATCTGGGTCACTGCTTCACGTGAGCAGCTTGCTGAACAGGCTCGCAGCGACCTTGGAATGTCGTCACCAACGCTTAGCCCACGTGCCAAGCAGGAGCTGGACGCTGCAATGCGATCGCGAGAGCCGCTTTATTCGCAGGCTGATGCCGTTATCGACACGACTGGCAAAACATCCGAAGCGGTTATGGATGAGTTCATTGCTCTCGTGAGTGCGCAGGGGCAAGGTAAGCCCAGCCCCGTCTAAGCCTCGTTTGGAGTGCTGTGAAGCGGAAGCTGCAGCGCTGTTCATGATGTCAGTCGGCGGCACTCTTCGTCGGGCGGGAGCGGGTCACAACTTTTGGACTTCACACAAGTTTCCAGTGCCGCAATCAGTTGCGGACTGACAATCCCGCTCAATGGCCCGGAAAAGTAGCCGGCGGTTTGAAGACCGCATTGATACATGCGGACCATTCTGGAACCACCGAATGTCATCGCGCTGCGGTAGTCCCGCACAGCCCCATCCGTGTTGCCTTCGCTCTGCTTCAAATGGGCCCTCGTATCCAGAGCATGGGCACTTCTCGGCGAGAGCTGCAACGATCGCTCTACGTCATCAAATCCTTGTTTGGTATTTCCAGATTTGTAGTGCGCCCAAGCCCG
>JBCBRD010000320.1:0-1014 GCA_039819885.1 Pseudomonadota bacterium | reverse complement strand
TCACGCAGGCCACCGGTGAAGACGATCCGTTTCGTGGCGGTGACCGACCTGTTGTGCGCACGACGGATGACTACCTTGAAGCTGAGGAACGCTTGAAGGAGAAGGCGCGGCAGGGCGGAAAACTGGAACCCGACGATTTTCTCAGTTGAGCGTAGTGCGCTCTTGGTGGTGGTCAACAGGGGTGAATCCCTGATTGAGCAGGGTGGTCAACAGGCCTCGTTGGTTTGCCAACACTCGGCAGGCCGGTGTTGGGCAGGCCTGATTGAGCAGCGTGGTCAACAGGCACCCCTTTAGTTTGCCAGCACTTGGCAAGCCCGTGTTGGGCGCCCCTGATTGAGCAGGAAGGGTGCCGCAGGTGTCATCCCGGAAGGTTGACGGCCCGGTATAGTGTATTGGGCTGGGACGTCTGGTCCGTCAAACTGTCCGGGACCCAGTACGCTGGGACGGTTGTGGTCTGGAACGAACGGCTGTCACTGCTGATCTGTCAAAGTTGGGAACAAATCGCACCAGTTGGGGTTGCGCTCTTCGATGAGCCGGATTTTCCAACCACGACGCCATCGCTTCAACTTCTTCTCGCGCGCAATCGCAGCGTCAATCTCTTCGAAGGCTTCATAATAGACGAGGCGATTCACAGCATGTTTGGAGGTGAACCCACCGCTGAGACTTTCCTTGTGTTCGAACACTCGACGGATCAGATCATTGGTGATGCCGATATAGAGCGTGCCGCCGATCCGGCTGGCGAGAATGTAAACGTAGTAGGTTGGGGTGTCGGTCATGTTGAGGGCGCGGCGTACTGGGTCCCGGACAAAGCTTTGGAATGAGCTATGTGCCGTCTCACGACCAGCCGGGCCAAACCTTTTCCGGGATGACATTTAGTGGTCAAAAGGCCCCCCATTGGTTTGCCAACACTCGGCAAGCCCGTGTTGGGCAGGCCTGATTGAGCAGTTGTTTTCGAGAGCCCGGTTAGCTTGCCTGGATGACAGGCAGGTTTGTGATCAGGTTTTGCGGCTTCAT
>JBCBRD010000319.1:0-1058 GCA_039819885.1 Pseudomonadota bacterium | reverse complement strand
CTCTTTGACAGAATAGAGGGGGACTACTTCACCATCCTCGGACTGCCCCTGATGCCGCTTTTGGCCAAACTTCGCGACATGGGCGCCTTGACGAAATGAGCAGCGCCAAACTATCTCCGCGCGCTGGTGTTATCGGTTGGCCGATCAAACATTCGCGATCACCGCTGATCCATAGGCATTGGCTGAAAACCTATGGCCGTGATGGCAGCTACGAACGTTACGCCGTGCAACCTGACGACGCTAGCGCGTTTTTCCAATCCTTCGCTGACTTCGGCTGGGTTGGATGCAACGTAACCGTGCCGCACAAGGAAACAGCATATGCATGCGCAGAACTGCGCGATGCATCAGCGAAAGCGGTTCAGGCCGCCAACACGCTTTGGCTCGAAAATGGAAAACTTTGCGCCGCAAACACTGACACCTATGGGTTCATGGAGCATCTCACGCAGTCGCAACCCCATTGGCGTGAAACAACTGAGAACGTCTTGATACTCGGCGCTGGGGGCGCATCGCGCGCAATCGCTTATGGATTCGCCGAGGCCGGGATCGCGAACGTGAACATTGCCAATCGAACGACAGCTCGTGCCATTGGTCTGGTTGAATCTCTCGGCACTAAAAACCTCAAACCAGCAGCGTGGGACGATCGCCAAAAGCTTGCCCGTTCCGCGGACATCATAGTGAACACGACAACGCTGGGGATGAGCACAGGGAACACCGATGCAGAGTCAGATGACCAAGCGTTTCCTCTAGGCGTCGACTTATCCCAGCGTACCTCACCTTCTCCCGCCATCGTCTGTGACATCGTCTATGTCCCACTCGAAACACCTTTGCTCGCTCATGCCAAAGCCAGCGGCCACAAGACCGTCGACGGTTTGGGAATGCTACTGCATCAGGCCGTGCCTGGATTCGAGAAATGGTACGGCATCCGCCCGGACGTCACACCAGAGCTCCGTGACATTGTCCTCGCCGATCTGGAGACACCCTCATGATGATTGTCGGGCTGACGGGGTCCATCGGCATGGGTAAGACCACTGCCGCAGAACGGTTCCGACACAATGGAA
>JBCBRD010000318.1:0-1128 GCA_039819885.1 Pseudomonadota bacterium | reverse complement strand
CTGTCGACAACGCTTTTGGCAGATACCCGTGCAAGCGACATCAACGGCTTGATGCACCACGTCCGCCTCGACGCGATAGACTTGCATGCAATCCTGGAAGACTTCGAACTTGAGGGCGGCAAGGTCCCCGATAATATGCGTCTGGAGGTTGATCTCCTACAGGCCATCCGGTCGGCATTGATCATGCGAATTTTCATCCTGTCGGGACAGCTACCGCGCTTTGCACCCCGCAACGACATGAGCTACGAGCAGCTCTTAAACCGAGCGCTCGCCTTGGATATTCCCGAGGTGCTGTCCTTCATGCGTCAGGCATTCCCGCACCAAGCAGCCTCAGCCGCAACAAGTGACGGCTTCACAGAAAGCGCAACCTACCGGCCGCATGGCATCGACGATTACGCACGCCTCGAAACAGAAATTCTCACACCGATGGAAGAAGCCTACGAATTCGTCCTTGAGATCGGGACTGGAATTTCTCACCACTTCGGTGCATTCGGATAAATCAGCCCTGGGCCGGGCTGCATATCAGCGGCGTGTCAGCCAATTCTGGAAACGTTGTAGGCTGCTGATGTCAGGGACACGTCCAGCGGAAGGGGACGCAGGTGTTTCAGTTCCATTCTCGGCTTGGCCGCCCCCGGCTTGAGGTCGTGGCGCTTTTCGGGCATTGCGCGTTACGGCTCTGACTATTGAAAAGACCCGACGCATCCGCTTGGCGTCTTCGGCTGCAAGGCATAGGCACCCACAGCAAAACTGCGGTTGGCTGGAAAACAGCATGGCAACACTGTGTCGGCGCCAGGATTTTACGCGCTGAGAAGCTCCCGAACTCATGTGCAACGATCCCTGTGGGTCCATCCAAAGAAGTGAACGTGCTCTACGCGTTTACTGTGGCGATCTCCGCAAGGGCATCAGCGGTCAAGGCAAACACTTCACCGGAACTGGCTTCGGTATCCAGCCACAAAAACGATGCGTCCGGATAAGCCGCTTCCAAAGCATCACGCTCTTGGCCAATCTCAACGACGATCATACCGTTTTCGCTGACATAGCGCTTCGCCTCGGCCAAAATACGGTGAACCAGATCCAAACCATCGTCCCCGCCGTCATGGGCCAGTGCAGGTTCAGCCGCATACTCTG
>JBCBRD010000317.1:0-1248 GCA_039819885.1 Pseudomonadota bacterium | reverse complement strand
TGCATGCTCTGTGAACAATCGAGGACCAGGCTCCAGTCCCCAGATCACCATCCCGCCGAGTAAGATCGCCGTCGTTGGAGAACCGGGAATACCCAGCGTGAGCATCGGCAGCATTGACCCGGTACTAGCGGCGTTATTAGCCGCTTCCGGTGCAACAACACCTTCCAACGAGCCCTTCCCAAAATCATCGGGCTTCTTCGACATCTGCTTGCCAATTCCGTAGGCCATCAACGCCCCTGGTGTTGCACCAGCAGCGGGAAGGATCCCAACAAAGTACCCCAGGAATGACCCCATCACAGCAGTCTTCCAGGTCGACAGCAACTCCTTGAGATTGGCTTTCGTCCGTTGCCAAGTGAGCACCGCCTCTGACAGCATGCTCTTGCCGCTGTTGCGGGCGTTTTCCTCAACAGTCCAGAGCATCTCGCCGATGCCGTAGATGCCAATTGCCAGCACGAGGAAACTAATCGCGTTCAAAAACCCGCTCATGCCGAAAAGCTGCAGGCGCGGTTCGCCGGACACGACATCAAATCCAACCGTCGCAAGCACCAGTCCAATACAGATGGAAAAGACGGTCTTATAGATGTCATCGCCGCCCAGCCCGATGAAGGTCGCAAAAGCGAGCATCATCAACGCAAATTCTTCCGGCGCACCAAACGTTAAGGCAATGGATGCCAGCGGCGGAGCAAAAAACGTGAACAGCACAACTGATATGGTCCCACCGACAAATGACGCGACCGCAGCTGCCGTCAGCGCTTTATCGGCAAGACCTTGCTTGGCCATAGGCCGACCATCAAACGTGGTGGCAACAGCCGTAGAAGCACCCGGAATACCGAGCATGATCGAGGAAACCGCACCTCCATACATCGCTCCGTAATAGATCGCGGCCAGGAAGATAATGGCACCATCCGGTGGCACAAGGAACGTCAACGGCAGAAGGATAGCGACACCATTCACGGACCCAAGACCGGGCATCGCCCCGATAAACAAGCCGATCGCACAACCGCTGATGACCAGGAACAAATTCAGCGGCTGGAAGACAACCGCAAACCCGCCAAGCAGCAATTGAAAGATCTCGAGCACGTCATATTCCCCTTGGCGTCAAACCTACGGCGTTGATTGCTTCTGGCAGTCTGTGGGCATGCGGAGCGTCAATGCTGGCGGCATCGAGAACGAGCATCAGTAAAACAACCTGAAAATCGGATAGAAGAGCGGCTCAGTCATACCCTTTGGAAGGGTGATGCTGAGAGC
>JBCBRD010000316.1:0-1253 GCA_039819885.1 Pseudomonadota bacterium | reverse complement strand
TATCACCTGCGAACTGACTATCCCGAGAAGAACAACGACGAGTGGTTCTGCCACACGCTTCTGTCAAAGCAGGATGGCAAGATGACCAGCGACAAACAGGACATCGAGGACTATGTCGTACCGGTCTCGGAAGATGAGAAGGACCTTTATGCGAAACAACGCATAACGGCCACGGCCTAAATCAGTTCTGTTCCGCTATCCTGAGCCAAACCGTCCCGTAAGACACAACCTCTCCAGAGGATTGACCATGCCGTTAGCACACCAATCGTCCACCGTTCCCGTCGTCGTCGATGATGAAAAATGCATCGCCGAAAAGGGATGCCGAGTCTGCATCGATGTCTGCCCCCTCGATGTTTTACGCCTGAATGAAGAAAGCGAAAAAGCCTACATGGCCTATGACGAATGCTGGTACTGCATGCCATGTGAAACTGACTGCCCAACGGGCGCTGTGAAGGTCAACCTTCCCTACCTCTTAAAATAGCCGCATCGGCCGATGCGTTGTCTGCGCCGTTCATTCCCTCTGAGGCAGCCTGCCTCCAAACTGCATCTGGCCCAACCGCATCCGGAGTGTAGCCATGACTGACCTATTCGAAGACTATGCCGACCTCGATGATCTGGCCGAACGGTTGAAAACCGATGATCCCGGGGAACGGCGGGTCGCCGTCATGGAACTGGCCGATTTGGGCGACCCAGGCGCCATTCCGCTTTTGGCGACAGGCCTAACGGACGCAAACGCAGGTGTCCGTGAACAATGCGCAATCGCGCTTGGGGAATATGATGGCATTGAAACAGCAAAGGCCTTGGTCATTGCCGTCGTCGATAATGACGAGACGGTCGCAAAGGCTGCGGCAAAGGCCATGGCTGAGTTGAAGGACCCCGAATGCGCGGACGCCATCCTACCGTTTGTCTCGCATGGCAGTGCCTTCGTGCGGGGAGCCTCACTACGAGCTTTGCGTGAGTTGAAGCGCCCTGACACCTTGAAAGCAGCGCTTAACGCACTGACCGATCCTGACCCACTTGTCAGAGCAGAAGCCGTGAGCGTTATCGGCTTCCTCAAATTAGAAGAAGCTATTCCAGCCCTGAAGGCAGCCACATCTGACGGTGACCCCATCGTGCGCAGGGCGGCCGTTAGTGCGCTATCGTTTTCGCAGGTCAAAATTGCCAGCGAGACTGTGATTGACGCTCTACGCGACGAGGATTGGATGGTTCGGGAAACGGCAGCCGAAACAGCCGCCCGGTTCCCCAAGACACCG
>JBCBRD010000315.1:0-1345 GCA_039819885.1 Pseudomonadota bacterium | reverse complement strand
TGCGGGCCGTTCCGGCGTTGCGGTGTTCCGAGTTTCTGGCCCTCGATCAGGTGATGTTGTTCGAGCACTTTCTGGAGACTTGCCTCAACCACGCCGCGCTACGCTTCGGACCTTTCAGAACCCACTGGGTCGCGCGGTTATTGATCGTGGGTTGGTGCTTTGGTTTCCCGGGCCTGCCAGTTTTACTGGCGAGGACATGGCGGAGTTTCATTGCCATGGCGGACGGGCTGTGATCCTGGCGATGCGGAAGGCGTTTGCCGGGTGCGCGGGTTGTCGGCCTGCGGAAGCTGGTGAGTTTGCAAAGCGGGCATTTGAAAACGGCAAGATGGATTTGACCCAAGCCGAGGGCTTGGCGGACCTCATCGATGCTGAAACCGAAGCCCAGCGCCGTCAGGCTTTCCAGCAATCGGACGGCGTTTTATCTCGCCAGGTTGAGGCTTGGCGCGACGAGCTGATCGCGGCGATGGCGCTGGTTGAGGCTGCGATCGACTTTTCCGACGAACCCGATGTGGCGGAAGATGCGGTGAAGCAAGCGGAAGGTCGTGCGCGCACGTTGGCCGAACAGATTGCGTCTGTGTTGGATGACAATCATCGTGGTGAGATCCTAAGGGATGGCTACCGAGTGGTTCTGGTGGGTCCACCGAATGCGGGCAAATCGAGTTTGTTGAATGCGTTAGCGCGGCGCGATGCGGCCATCGTGTCCAACGAACCTGGGACGACAAGGGACCTGATCGAGGTTCGTTTGGACCTGGGTGGTGTGCCGATTATCCTCACCGATACGGCGGGACTGCGAGAGACCGAGAGCGCTGTTGAGAAAGAAGGTATTCGCCGATCGACGGAATCTGCCAAGCGGGCTGATCTGGCGTTGTGGCTTGATGATCCCGACGGGGCGTTGCGAGAATGGCCAGATGAGCTAGGTGGATTTGATCTGCCGCGTGGGGCTATCCAGCGCGTTTTGAGCAAGGCCGATCTTCTCACGGTTGAGCATCGAGATGCAGCACGAGCTGATGCGATGATCGTGTCTGCGTCGTCAGGTGAGGGTCTTGACGCATTGGTATCGGTAATTGTCACGCGCGCTGAATCTGTGACGCGTGTGGCTGAGCCGAGCTTTATCACGCAGGCACGGCATCGCGATCATCTCACCTCAGCGCTTCAGCATCTTCGCGGTTTTGGCGACAAGGACAATGATGTTGAGCTTCGCGCCGAGGATTTGCGTCGCGCCGCGTTTGAGCTGGGGCGTCTGACCGGCCGAGTCGACGTGGAGGATGTTCTGGATCATGTCTTCGGCCGGTTCTGTATTGGGAAGTGACCGTCCGCTGTCATCCCGAAAGGTTTTCGGCCCGTG
>JBCBRD010000314.1:0-1400 GCA_039819885.1 Pseudomonadota bacterium | reverse complement strand
TAATCGTCCGGTGAAATCGTTCATCTATTCGATAGACAAGATCTCAATGTGGGTCGGCCATGCGTTTGCATGGTGCATTATGATTATGGCCGTTGGCGTGGGCTATGAGGTCGTGATGCGCTATTTGTTTCGCGCCCCCACCACATGGGCTTTTGACATCAGCTACATGATGTATGGCGCGCTTTTCATGATGTGCGGCGCCTACGCGTTATCCCGTGACAGCCACGTGCGCGGAGATGTGTTCTACCGAACATGGGCTCCGAAAACACAGGCACGGCTTGAGCTGTTCTTATACATAATCTTCTTCTTCCCCGGTGTCATTGCATTGATCATCGCGGGCTGGAAGTTCGCTGGAAAATCATATGGTTGGCAGGAAGTATCGTCCATGAGCCCAGCCAACGTTCCAATCTGGCAGTTCAAGATGATCATTCCTGCTGCTGGTTTTCTCTTGTTGTTGCAGGGCATGGCCGAAGTCTGCCGCTGCATCCTTTGCTTACAAACCGGCAAATGGCCAGAACGCATCAAAGACGTCGAAGAAACCGAAACGGCACTCCTACACCAGGTCGAAGACCACGCCAAACTCGAAGCCGATCTCAAAGCCTCTCAACCTAAATGAACCCATTGACCTTCATATCGGTCAGATCAACCAACCGAACTTTTTTCATCCGGGGAATCTAAAGAGATGACGGACCCACAGGTCGCCATCCTCATGCTGGCGTTGTTCATTATGGTCGTGCTGTTGGGTTTCCCGATCGCCTTCACACTCATGGCGATGGGCGTCATCTTCGGTTACTACGCCTACTACGACGCCGAACGGATGCAGACGATATTCGACAACCGAATATTCGATCTGTTCGTGAACCAAACCTATTCGGTTATGAGTTCGGATGTCCTAACCGCGATACCGCTGTTCCTGTTTATGGGCTACATCGTCGAACGAGCCAACATAGTCGATCGGCTGTTCACGACACTCCAAATTGCAGCCCGCCGCGTACCAGGCTCGATGGCTGTCGCCGCGCTCATCACATGCACATTGTTTGCAACAGCGACCGGTATTGTTGGTGCCGTCGTGACACTGATGGGCCTTCTGGCTTTCCCACAAATGCTGAAAGCCAGGTACGATCCCAGCTTTGCATCAGGCGTCATTTGCGCAGGCGGCTGCCTCGGGATTCTTATCCCACCATCCATCATGCTGATCGTCTACTCAGCGACCACCAACGTATCCGTCGTAAAGCTCTACGCAGGCGCATTCTTGCCCGGCCTCATGCTTGCCGGTCTTTACATGGTCTACGTGATCGGCCGCGCATGGTGGAACCCGGCAATTGCACCACCACCGCGTGATGAAGACATACCCGATGTATCGGGGGCCAAACTCGCGCTGATGGTCTTCACCTCATTTG
>JBCBRD010000313.1:0-1428 GCA_039819885.1 Pseudomonadota bacterium | reverse complement strand
CGGTCACGGGAAACTTTCGGCTTCCTGGTAGAGCGGCGCAAGAATGGCATAACGCGGTAGGCATCCGTTCCGGATAGAAGGCGCAGTATCTTGGTTTGAGGCATCCAAAGGCCCGGTTGGTCGTTCGCGCAACAATTTGTTTCGAGATGACAGCACGTCGCGAAGCGCAATCAGCCGAATGAAAGAGATCGATAGGAATGGCATGGTGAGCAGACCGAACAACAAGGCGTGCCCTGTACCCGGAATGAGAACACCAACTCCACAAACGGTTAAAGTGAAGACGACTACAAAGACCTGTTGGCGCGTATTGAGCAAGTGCTCTGCGCTCAAACCAGGGTCCAGGTCGCGCAAACCATGAACCGCCTGATAGGCGTGGCGATGTTCAGTAGCTATGTCGGTGGCGCGACTGGCAGATTGTTTAGCAATTGCGGTGGCAACCGGCGTCTGGTCTGAGGATGCCGGACTCAATGCTGGTCTTCGCTGCTCAAAACGAAATTCCGCTTCGGACCGCACATGACCGTGAGGGCGTCTTCGATCAGCTCCCCTAGCGTCGAATGCCATACGCCACCTGTCCGTATAACGGGTCTTTGAGACCACCCCTCTGCACGAAATAATTGTGCACAATAAAATAGAAAATTTGCAACGTTTGCAAACCGCGAATGTGCATCGCGAATGTGATATGTGCCAGAATACGAGTTGGACGCTTTTGGGGGCACGGATGGACGAACTGCGGACCGAACCTATGCAACCCTTTCCAATCAAACGACGTCACCTTGTTGACCAATCAAACTGGCAATGTCGCTACGCAGAGCAACGGCATAAGATGACACCTTGGGTTGGGTGTTTGAGCGCAATCATCTCATGCACACTTTTGGCTTTGACTTCGCTGCCATCAAATGTGCGAGCTCAGGGGCTTGATCAACTCGGACGCGGCCTCGGTGATTCTGAGCGGGGTGACGATGCACAGACGCAGCAGCGTCGTAGTTTGCGTTTTTTGACCGAAGCTGCATTTCCGCCGTTTAACTTCTACGATGAGGACGGAATTCTCACCGGCTTCAATGTCGATTTGGCTCGTGCAATCTGCCTTCAACTGAACGCTACATGCAATATCCAGGTTCAAACCTGGGACGCCCTAATCCCAGCCCTGCAGCGCAAGGACACGGACGCAGTGATTGCGGCACATGCCGTTACGCCTGCGACCGTGGCCAAAGTGGCATTCTCAGACCCGTACTTCCGAACACCTGGTCGGTTCGCAACCCGTCGCGATGCCTCAAACTTTGAAGCCACGCCTGAGGGTCTTGATGGGCGTCGCATCGGCATAGTCAAAGGAAGCGTCCACGAAGCATTCATAAGACGTTTCTTCCGGGGGAGCCGTATCGAGGCATTTCAGGATGTGGACACCGCACGTGCTGCCTTGAAAGAAAAGCG
>JBCBRD010000312.1:0-1544 GCA_039819885.1 Pseudomonadota bacterium | reverse complement strand
CATTGGTCATGGGCTGTTTTGGGCATTCGCGGTTTCGGGAATCGATACTTGGTGGCGCCAGCCCAACGGTTTTGAGCGAGACAACGTTGCCGGTGTTGATGTCGCATTGAGCGCGTATAGACCGCTTGCGAAAGAGGCGCGTTTGCCCAACTAGGATTTGATGGCAGCGGCGCGGCTAAGAACCGGCGCTTTGGCATTCATTTGCAGGATCTTTCGATCCTTGCCATCGAACTGAAGTACAACTGTCATATCTGAATAGCCATTCTCAAAAAATGCACGAAACGTAAGCTCTGTAAAATTGGCCGGAAACCCTACTTGGTGTCGGAGAGTTTTCAAGTCGCGCATTTCCTTGAATTCTCCCAAACGCGACATCTGCCTTAGAAACCGCACGCCCTTGAGACTTGCCAACTGCCGGTTCGCCTCTGGTGCAAAGGCATGATCGATATCCTGCGCTCTCCAGCGACCACCGACATCGTTCAAAACACTCTCAAGAAAAACCTGATTGTCTGCTTGCGAGGTCCGACTGTCGATTAGCGCGTAGCCGACGCCGGCACAAACCAGTAAGAACAGCCCGCCCAATCCCATCAATACGTACTTAAAAACACTCATCATGCACCTGCTCAAATATTATCGGTGCAGCGTATTCACGTTGAGCTTCATTTGGGTAAAGCGGTCGTTGTTCTGAAGTTTCACGATTAAAAAATCGTAGTTATGTGTTCTACAATGGGAACTGATTTTTTATATCCAAGATTGTTCCCCCGGCGCGCCGTCAGCCGCAACCGTCAATGCGCCACTCGGTCGCGAGCTCCAGTCCTCAAAGAGCGCGTTACTCTCGGATGCTTGGATCCCGGGGACAAGCCCATGGGATGACACCTTGGGGCGTCATGGAGCATTCACTTTGCAACCCAAGGACAACCTGTTTTTTCGGATCGTGTGCCATCGAACTTTGCGCGAGGACTAAGCCACAAACAAGTCCGTTGGTGGAGGGGCGTCGGGGTCTTCGCCATAGGAGAAGGAGCCGAGACCGTGGAGGATGTCACCGCGTCCGAAACCGGATGTAATGCCGTCTTCGAAACGCCAAGTCCCGGTTGAGTAGACTGTGCCGTCTTCGGTTTCGAAACGGGTTCCGTCGATGGCGATCGCATCGACGATTAGGTTGTAATCAACGCCGTTGGCTGGATCGTAGACATCATTGGTGAATGCGACCTGGACTTGTGAGGCTGAAAGCGTTGTCGCGGTTTCAAAGACAAAGGTGTCACCACCCGAAGAGATCGCGTCATAGGTTGCAACGATCTGGCCGTCGATGAGCAGGGCCATGTCTTCATTACCGGTCTGACCGGCTGCGAAGATCTCCAACGTCGAGCCAGTGCCTGTCGGTTCGCTGGCATACTCAAAGTACCCAAGCCCGTTGAGCACGTCGCCGCGACCGAACCCTGGCGTGATGCCATCGCCCGGCAACGTTGTCTCGCTCAAAACCGTTCGGCTGGCGCCACCAAGTATCGATTCCCGAAACCGCGAATGCCCAAAACAGCCCATGACCAATT
>JBCBRD010000311.1:0-1611 GCA_039819885.1 Pseudomonadota bacterium | reverse complement strand
TTCGAAATCGGCAACCCAAATCTCGAAAAAGAAAAAGCCCTGACGGTCGAATTGGGTTGGCGCAAGGCAACTGGCGCGCTTCGCTTCGATACAACAGCGTATTATTCACGGTTCGACGGCTTCATCTTCAAGCAGCTTACCGGACTTGAATGCGAAGGAACGTTGGGTAGCTGCGGCGCCGAACACGATGAGGAGGAAGGGGAAGACGGTCACGGCCACGAGGCTCTGGATCAGGTTCTCTTCCAACAGCGCGATGCGCAGTTCTTTGGTGTTGAGCTTGCCGCTCAGTACGATGTCGGCCCTCTGTGGCGCGGGATCTGGGGGATCGAAGGGCAGTATGACTTTGTCCGCGCACGTTTCGATGAAGGCGGCGATGTTCCTAGGATTCCACCGCACCGGCTCGGTGGCGGGCTTTATTATCGCGACAGCACCTGGTTTGCCAAAGTCGGCTTGCTGCACGCTTTCGATCAAGACCGGATCGGTGAAAACGAGATTGAGACGCCAGACTATACGCTCGTGTCCGCTGAGATCAGCTATACGACACCGAAGGGTCTCGGCGAGAGCGGACCGCAATTTACGATCGGTTTGAAGGGTGAGAATTTGGCCGATGACAGCGTCCTCAACCATGCCTCGTTCAAGCGACGCGAAGAGGTCTTGCTACCCGGTGCCAGCGTGAAGGTTTTTGGGAAGCTGAGCTTCAACTAGATATGGAGGTGCGAGCGGCAGGTGTTCTGACCGCTCGCACTTCAACCGCAAGCCGGTGTGCATCTTTTTTTGTGGGCATTGATCGGGACCGGCTCTCTTAAGATCATCAACTGGGTTGGCGGGTTTGCGGCCTTTCCATGTTTATCTTTTCCAACCTCCCGCCCAAACCTCTTCAAACAATCCGGAAAAAACTGAGCACTTCTGACGTTCCGCCGTGCAAACCAAACCGGCGCGCTCAAAATCACAGCACTTGCCGAGACGATGGTCATGAGTGTACCGGGAAAAAACATGACGAAGCCGCCTAGGTCGAGACATGCGAAATAGCCAATATCGAGCCGCCCACCGACCATTGCGGTGACCCAGATCGCGGTCATGTTTTCTCGCCAGATGAACCCCGCGCCGATGATCGTGACGAGCCCGCCCCAAAGCAGGTTCCACGCATGTTGGTTGAGGATTGCGCCCACTGCTGGATGGTAGTCGGTCGTGAGTGTGGCTGGGTCCACACCGTCGGCAATTGCCCGGAAGCCTGCGGTCGTTGTTCCGGCGATGATAAGGACGCCAGCTGCAGCATGCACGAGGCCCCAGATCACCCAGAGAATAGCGGCGATCTTTCAAGTGATGCTTGCCATGGCGTGGTGCTGCTGGGCGTTTGTTCGGTTAGACGCTTAAAACAGGCTTGGTTCGCTTTGGCGCCTTGTGAGCCTGGCTTTGGATTCGGCGCTAGCTGGGAGACGAGACGCTGGTCTCAGTCTCGCGGCACCAGCGTCAAATACACGCCGTCAACCGGCCAAGTCTTGGTGCGCTGAGGGCTTAGCTTGGTGGCGCTGTGAAAGTTCTTGAGTGTAGAGGTGACGGAGCGCAGGTCGTTTCGTCTCATTAAGACTCGTCCACAAAGGTCTGAAGTTG
>JBCBRD010000310.1:0-1749 GCA_039819885.1 Pseudomonadota bacterium | reverse complement strand
AGCTTGTGGAACAGCTCGACTACAATCTTCTGTTCCGCAAGCTGACGCTCGGAGCGGACCGAGTAGAACGCCTGCAGCAGAGAGGCCCTGAGCAGCCGCTCCGGCGCAAGCGAAGACCGGCCCCTGCCTTCGTAAAGCCGCTCGAAATCGGCATCGAGCGATGCCAAGGCATCGTCAACGATCCCCTTGATCACCCGCAGCGGGTGCTTCGCCGGCACCCGCTCCTCAAGGTCCACATAGCTGGACAGCGACCCGCTCGACGTGTCCGATCCCCGCATCGCGCTTCCTCCTTGCTCGATGCCAGGATGGAATCATGTTCGCCAACCAGCCGCAACGTGCAAGAAGTTCAACAGCCTGCTAAAGCGTTTACGCGATGTCGTCGGCCGACGAACCCAAGCGGATCAATTCGACGGAATCGATATGCGTTCCCCGGCCATCGCTGGTTCCAATGGCGGCAAAGTCCAAACGCAGATCCGGCTCCGTCCAATCGAACTCGAAGCTGAAGGTTTGATACCCAGGTTGGGTCGGCTGCAGCGTTTCAATCAGCTGATCGTCAATGAACACCTGCATGCCATTCGTCGATGGATCGTCGCCACCCAGCGCATAGGCAAACTCCAGCAAGTAGCGGCCCGCCTCCAACTCATCGACGGTCTGGCCGATCCGGCTGTTACCTTCTGCATCCAACTCCACAACAGCGTCACCGGCGATGTTCCCAGAGGGCCCGGAGACCTCCTGCACTTCGACACCGCCGACGGTCGCATTCCAACCCTCGATGAAGTCGAACACATCCCATCCGCCGCGTGTCAGTGTCGGATGCTCTTCGAACTCGCCATTGACGATCAGGTTGTCGCTCGGCCCTGTTGGACCCGACACCGGGTTGACCGTTAACGTGAAGTCTTCATCCACCGAGAATTCATCGTCATCGGCGACAACCGTAATGTCGAATGTCGTCGGCGTGGTGATCGACGCCTGAAGCTGAGCCGACAGCGCTCCGGAGATCACGCCGGTATTGCCATTGATCGACAAGCCATCGGGCAGACCGAATGCCTCAAAGTCCAGGGTATTGTTGCCATCCGGATCAGAGAATGAGCCAGCGACACTGAACGATACGGCATCGTCTTCATCAATCGCGCGGTCGGCAATTGGCGAAGACGTCGGCGGCGAATTCGTTGGATCTGGATCATCCACCGCGATCAACGAAACGCTGTCGATGTGTGTGCCCCGACCATCGCTTGGCCCGGTTCCAGCAAACGCGATAACGAAATCACCGCCCGTATGCGTAACCGTTTCCGTCACCGTCGTGTATCCCGGTGTCGGGTTCAGCCCGCCAATGGCTTGGCCATTCAGCGTCACGGCAATCCCGTTCGTGAACGATGGACCACCTTGCGCATAGGCAAACGAGAACTCGTAAGTGCCCGCCGCAAGGTTATTGATGGTTTGCGAGACAGTGGAGTTGCCCACCGCATCCAGTTCGACCACGGCATCGCCGGCCGCGTTGTTGGATGGCCCGGAAATCTCCTGCACTTCGATCAAGCCGGTTGTCGCAACCCAGCCCGGAATGCTCGAAAACGTACCCCAGCCGGGGTTGGCCGGCACGGAGTTGTTCTCGAACTCACCGTTGACGACGAGGTTGCCGCCGGTCGGCGGATCGACGACATCGTTGACGGTCAGGTTGAATGTATCAACGACGGAAAGTCCGCCAGTGTCCGTTGCCTGCACGCGGATCGTGGAATCCCCCGGCGGGACCGG
>JBCBRD010000309.1:0-1785 GCA_039819885.1 Pseudomonadota bacterium | reverse complement strand
CTCTCCGGCGTGGACGACGCAACCACGCTCTGCAGTCTGTGGATAGAAGCTGGTTTGGTCGTTGCCGCCGCCGATTGTTACTCCGCAGCTTGCGCTTGCGTGGCGGCAGGATGGAGACAGAAGCAATCGGCGCTGCACATATCCCAATGCTCTTTGTATTTTTGGTTCGCCGTGCCGCTTAGCAGTTCGCCCGGCGATAATGGCGGATGCAGTTTGGCGAACGTGACGAACTCCTTTTGCGAAATACGTTTGTAGAAGTGGTGTGGAGTTAAACCGCTAGGGTGCATTAAGCCTGCTGAACCGACCAGCTCAGCTAAAGCGTGAAGCGTTGCCCGATGAAAATTTTCGACGCGCCTTGCCTTGTTTGGAACCACGATGGCGCGACCACGTAACGGGTCCTGACTGGTGACACCGGTTGGGCACTCATCTGTATGGCATGACTGCGCCTGAATGCATCCGACAGCGAACATGAAGCCTCTAGCAGCATTGCACCAATCCGCGCCCAGGCCCATGACCCGCGCGATATCGAACGATGAGATAATACGTCCGCTTGCAGCGATGCGGATGCGGTCACGCATGTTGATCCCAACGAGCGCGTTATGGACGAAGTTCAGGCCATCACGCAGCGGCATGCCGATGTGGTCCATGAACTCCTGAGGTGCTGCGCCCGTTCCACCTTCTTTGCCATCGACCGTAATAAAGTCTGGCGTAATTCCTGTTTCGACCATTGCTTTGCAGACGGAGAGAAATTCCCAAGGGTGGCCGATGCACAATTTGAAGCCAACGGGTTTGCCGCCGGAGAGCCGCCGTAGGTCGGCGATAAACTCCAGGAGTTCAATTGGCGTCGAAAAAGCGGAATGGTTGGGTGGAGATATGCAATCCTCCCCCATTTTTATCCCCCTTGCGCTGGCGATCTCTTTGTTGATTTTTGCTGCAGGCAGCACACCGCCATGGCCAGGTTTGGCCCCTTGTGACAGCTTGATCTCGATCATTTTCACCTGATCAAGCGTTGCGTTTTTCGTGAACCTTTCTGGACAAAACGTGGCGTCATCCTTGCGGCACCCAAAGTAGCCCGAGCCAATCTGCCAGATCAGATCGCCACCAAATTCCTTGTGGTATTTGCTGATGGACCCTTCGCCCGTGTTGTGGGCAAATCCACCAGCTTTTGCGCCCTTGTTCAACGAGCGGACGGCATTCGGGCTGAGTGCGCCGTAGCTCATGCCGGAGACATTCAGTATCGAGGCACTATAGGGTTTGGTGCAGTCGGGGCCGCCAACTTCGACGCGGAATGCCTCCTTTGATGGATGGCAGGGCTGCATGGAGTGGGTGAGCCACTCGTAGCTTTCTTCGTAAACGTCGTACATAGTGCCGAAGGGGCGTTTGTCCAGAACCTTTTTTGCGCGCTGATAGACGAGTGCGCGCTGGTCGCGGCTGAACGGGCGGCCATCTTTTTCGCCTTCAAAGAAGTATTGCCGCATCTCTGGGCGGATATCTTCAAGCAGAAAACGAAGATGCGCTGCTATCGGGTAGTTGCGCAGGATCGCATGGCGCCTCTGGGCCATGTCTCGAAAGCCGAGGACCGATAAACCGCCGGTTAGCAGAACAGGGATGCTGAGGTATGGCAGCCAGCCGAAGTCGGTCGCGATGAGGTAGGCACACAGGACTGTCAGAGCTAGGAAGAGTGTCAGCAAGACATATCGTGATGAAAATGGCGCAAACAAAACCGACATTTGATGTTCCTCCAGGTCGTGCCTGAGACGAGGGCTTACCTTCGTAGATCTGTGT
>JBCBRD010000308.1:0-1844 GCA_039819885.1 Pseudomonadota bacterium | reverse complement strand
GAGATCCAACACTGCTCCAACGGCCTTCGCGGCTCTTTTTTATCTTCACGGGCTGGTCGCCCTCCAGGTCATGTCGGAGACATGTTTCCAACATGGGCGCGGCACCTGCCGCGGGTCGCCTTGCTCGCTCCGAGTGCTGAATTGCGCTCGGTTAGATTGATTTTTACCCTACTGTCAGGGGTTTGATCTTCGTGAGCTCGGCGCCATGCGCGGTGGACGGACTGGGCTGGCGTCTGCTACGTCCCGCCGATGTCAGATATTGCTTCCGAAAAGAAAGAATTAAGGCGTGTTGCCCGCCGCGGTCGAGCCGCTGCTCATATGCAGTATGGGCATGAGGCTGGCCGGATGCTTGCCAAATTCGGGCTTGGCTTTGCAGGGTTGGCAGATAACCATGAGGTCTCTGGTTACGTTGCCATCCGTGACGAAATCGACCCTGCAGCGCTTTTGGAAGCCATGTCGGATAAAGGTCACGCCTTGGCCCTGCCCGTCATCATTGCACCAGACCAAGCGTTGTTCCTGGCCGGGTGGACGCCCGGCGACGACATGGCTAAGGGGCCCATGGATATTCCCGAGCCGGTGCGGAACGCGGCTAGCGTTTCGGTGGACGTGGATTGCATGCTGGTGCCGCTACTGGCCGTCGACCGTCGTGGATACAGGTTGGGTTATGGTGGCGGCTTTTACGACCGGACGATTGCGGCTCTGAGCAAACTGAAAGCGATCAAGACAGTTGGTTTGGCATTTGACGAACAGATTGTTGATGCCGTTCCCCATGACGACTATGACCAGCGGCTCGACTGGATCCTCACGCCTTCCGGGCCTATTGAATGTCAGGACAACTGAATGCGTCTTCTCTTTCTCGGTGATGTTGTCGGCCGATCAGGCCGTGCAGCCGTGATTGAACACCTGCCGCGCCTGCGTGAAGTTCACAATCTCGATTTTGTCGTCGTGAACGGTGAAAACGCGGCTGGTGGGTTTGGAATTACCGAAGCTATCTTGATTGACTTGCTGGATGCCGGTGCTGACGTCGTCACGCTTGGCAATCATTCATTCGATCAAAAAGACACGCTCGTTTACATCGAACGTCAGGACCGACTACTCCGCCCGATCAACTACCCACGAGGAACGCCGGGGCGTGGCTCTGGGCTGTACAAGGCAGCCAATGGTGCTGAGGTTTTGGTGATGAATGCAATGGGACGTGTCTTCATGCACGAACTGGAGTGTCCGTTCATGGCCGTCGAAAAGGCTCTCGATGATTGTCCACTTCGGGAACGCGCCGACGCTGTCCTGATCGACATGCACGCTGAAGCCACCAGTGAAAAACAAGCCATGGGTTACTTTGTCGATGGGCGGGCAAGTGTTGTGGTTGGAACGCACACCCATACGCCGACGGCCGATGAGCGCATATTACCAGCGGGAACGGCCTACATGAGTGATGCTGGTATGTGTGGCGATTACGAGTCTGTGTTGGGGATGAACACGGATGAACCGATTACGCGATTTACGACGCGTATTCCTCGCGGACGGTTCGAACCTGCCAGCGGCCCGGCGACGCTAAGCGGTTTGGCGGTTGATATTGATGATTCGACCGGCTTGGCCACGCAGATCGGTGCGTTGCGGATCGGCGGTGTTTTATCCCAGACCCTGCCCGCGTTTTGGACTGACCACTAGCGCGTAGATCCGTCGCTAAGACCTTGACGGTTTTGCGGGGCGGGGTTGACCTTTCCGGTCTGCCTCGCGCAGAACTTGGGTTCTCCCGACATCCGATATCCGAATATTTGCATTTCACAAACGAGCATCCGTCATGGCAGGCCATTCAAAATTCAAGAACATCATGCACCGCAAGG
>JBCBRD010000307.1:0-1903 GCA_039819885.1 Pseudomonadota bacterium | reverse complement strand
GAACAATAACGGAAGCCAACGAGGTCATAGATGGACTTCCGTTATTGTTCGTATTAGGAGCCCGACTGCAGCAAGGTGCTGAAATCGGTGTGATATTGTCATTCGTCTGGTTGACCCGAAAAAGGGTCGAAGTCCATTCGTCCGGCTTTCAACCAACTGGTTGATCACCATTGATCAGGCGGCCGAACTTGTGAGACCAACCTTCATGTTCGTCAATTTGGTGCGCAGCGAGCTGTCCACCATGCGGCTGCCCAACTTAACGATCAGGCCACCGAGAATTTCTGGGTCAACTTTAAGATCCAGGATCACGTCTTTTCCGACGGTTGTTTTGAGCGTTTCGGTCAACGCTTTGGCCTGCTCATCGGAGAGCGCCACAGCACTGGTGACTTCAGCCGACACCTCGTCGCGGCTTTGCGCGGATAGCATTCGGAATGTCTTGATGATCTCAGGGATCGCAAACAAACGGCGGTTTTGCGCAAGAAGATTAAAGAAGTTCGCTGTGGTGCCACTGATACCGGCTTTGCTCAGAACCGCGCTCAATGCCGAAGCCTGATCTTCGCTTGAAAAGACCGGGCTTTTGATCATTCGCTGCAGGTCATCGCTTTCATCGAGAAGGCCTTGGAAACCCACCAGTTGCTCTTCAACAGTTGCCAGTTCGCCTTGATCGTTTGCGAGCTCAAACAAAGCGCTTGCGTAGCGCCCATGTACACTCGCCGTCACTGATCCGTCTGCTGCCACGTCACACGCTCTCATTCGCCAGGACGGCGATCGGTGGGCTTGTCCAGCAACTCAATTCTCGTTGCTAAAGCCCGCGTTTTGGAAGGATGGCCCCGGCGTTCCTGGAACACGTCGTCCGTGCCCTAGCAATTACCGAAGCAATGCAGCGCTGTCTAACATGACGCTTCTGGGGCTTCAACGGGGCTTGTTGGCTGTCTATGCGGCATACGCGCCCGTTTGCCCTCATCATTTCGGCCAACATTGCCTCGAAACGAGATGAACGCTCGGTTTTGCGTGCTTCTTCCCGAGGCTGACAGTCAGCCAGCAACGTCTGGCGACAAGTGTATTTTTGTGACGACGGCTGCTCCGCTCTCCAGTGTCTTGTGGACAGGGCACTTATTCGCGATCTCGTTCAGCTTGGCTGACACGTCGTCTGGTAACGGGCCTTCTATGGAAATGGTGCGTTCGAACCGGTCAATGCGGCCGTCCCTTCCTTCGGCGACCTCGCCGCAATCCTCACAATGAGCAGCAGGTACCTTGCCGTGACTGACATCGACAGAAATACGACCGAGTGCCCATTTCTTCCGATCGGCATACATCCGCAGCGTGATTGAGGTGCATGCAGCCAGTGCGATTGAAAGATAATCATAGGGACTTGGACCGCTGTTCTGACCTCCGACGGATTTTGGTTCATCCGCCATTAGCCGGTGTGGACCGCTCGCTACGGCATTCTGGTACTGACCAAGTCCGGATTCCGACACGACAACGCTGTCAGTCGTCTGTTCGTCCGGCTCTTGCTGGGCGCCGGGAATGTATCTCGATGCCCAGGCCGCTATGACCGAGGCCGCATAGTCGCCATCCGCTGGATTGGTGAGAAGGTGGTCAGCATCATCGAGTGACACAAAGCTCTTGGGGTGCTTTGCGGTGATGAAGATTTCTGACGCATTGTCGATACCGACCGTTTCGTCTCCCGGGGCGTGAAGGACCACCAAGGGGCGGCGAAGCGCTTTGATCCGGTCCTTCAGGCGGTATCCTCTTGCATCATCGACAAAGTCTCGTTTGACCGTGAATGGCCGGCCACCAAGAATAACGTCCGCCTCGCCCTTGGCTTCGACCTGCTCAAGTGATGACCCCAAGTTGGCCAGTACGTGTTCGACATCAGCAGGTGCGCCGATGGTGGCCACTG
>JBCBRD010000306.1:0-1952 GCA_039819885.1 Pseudomonadota bacterium | reverse complement strand
GGTTAGCGCCATGATCGTAAGTGTGGGATGCTCAAGGCCCTGCGAAGGAAATGCAGAGCCATCGGTCACATAGAGCCCCTGCGCGTCCCAGCACTGACCATTCGGATCGAGCACAGAGCTGTCAGGGCTGTCGCCCATCCGAGCCGTACCGCATTCATGTAATGCTGTACCAGCAGGTGCAGGCTCCGTGTCATGGCGATGAAAATCAATGTCTAGCAATGAACCGATCTCGCCAATCGCAGCGGACTGCGCACGTGCTTGTGCGTATTCCCGCTCCGAGTGCGCGTAGGTGATTTGAAGAACAGGCAGCCCAAACGCATCGGTTTTCGACGGATGAAGTGTTATCCGGTTTTCCCGTCGCGGCATCATTTCGCTGAATGACACGGCAACAAAATGCGAGCGCCCAGGCCGTGTGGACCACCGATGAACCTGAACGCTAAACCCGCGCTTATCATCATCTGATACGTCATCAGATGATGAACCATTGCGCAGATCAAATCGTGGTAAGTAGACACAGCGGCCAGGAATGTTTTCAATTGGCTCATCGGGAAGTGGTCCGCCTTCACCGACACCCGACAAAATGACGTGGTCCATCAAGTGCGTGCCGAGCGCGCCAGATCGCGCACCGATACCGTCCGGTGAACGATCCGTGCGTGATGCCAAAAGAATGCGCGTCGACTCAAGCGTGGATGCGCAAAGAAAAATCAGAGGGGCTTTTGCTGTGCGCTGCCGACCGTTGGCACGATCAAACCAGACAACACCCGAAGCACGCCCGCGACTATTCTGTTCAACCCGCGCACCGAGCGCGCCCTTGCGGCAGAAAAGGCGGCCGGTTTCTGCCGCAGCAGCCAAGGTCTTAGGGGGCGCAGCCGAGCGCCCGACAATGGAATGCGCAGCGGGAAAGCGTTTCTGTACAGCCTGCATCACTTCTGCTTCCCAGCCGAGTGGAACACGATCAATCACCGGGTTACTGTCCGGGACATGAGGGCAGCCATCACGCACGGCCTCGATCCCAATCAGCCGTTCGACATAGTCATACCAAGGTGCGATCTCATCGCTGCCAAATGGCCATCGCGGTGAGGCATTGTCTTTGGGCTGTAAAACCGTCTCACCCAGCCGATAGTATTGGCGCCCATGCCCTGGGACGTCTAATCGTCCACCGAGTTGCTGCACACGAAACCAATTGAATGGCTTATCGCCTTCGGCAACATAGGGGTGGTCCCGGTCATCAACAAACGACGCCGGTGCCATGCCCCAGGCAAAGCATTTAGATTGGATCGGCTGCCTGGCTCGACCCGCGAGACGCAAAGCCCGCTCACCAAGATGAATGGCGCGTGGTGGCAGAACGCGCTGTAGCGCAGGGTTTGTGAGGGTTTGAACGGCTGTAGCGGTCGCTGTGCGGACGGGCGCTTTGAACAATCCCGGCTGCCAACCAGCATCGAGCAACAAGACTTTCAGGCCGCCCTGCGTCAACAACATAGCGGCCAGCCCGCCTGCCGCACCTGCGCCAACAACGATTGCATCGAAACTGTGCGTAGTGTCGAGAAGCTCATCGGTTGTCTTGGAGACAGCCGCCGCGAGCGCCGCATCCTGATCAGTCAAATCCATCACCACCACACTCTTCAACGACCGCGCACCAGTGTCGAGATCTTGTCTGTCACCAGTTCACGCACGACATACGCCGCATCCGGTCCAGCATCCTTGCAGGCCTTGGCAAAGCCAATCCATCCGTCAGCACGTTTCGCATCAAGAGCTGCGCGCAACGCCCCGCGCTTTTGAATATTGCGGCGATAGGTCGTGACACTTTCTGCTGGTTGTCCCAAAGACGACACGCGACCTTCAAACCGTTGCAAGGCGTTTGCCAGCCGCGTTAGGTCATCAGTCCCATGCCGGTTACTCAGGGAATCTGCGCGCTCGACAGCATAATACCCGCAAGCCTCAACCAACTTGAA
>JBCBRD010000305.1:0-1960 GCA_039819885.1 Pseudomonadota bacterium | reverse complement strand
CCAGTCCAGCCCATTGTTGAACGGATAATGCGTGATGTGTCCACCCAAATGCCCAATAGAACCATCAGCTTCATATGTCTCGTTAATCTCACGCTCAACACGCACTTTCCCACGTTTGAAGACACGCGCAAACCATGTCGGGTAACCGGAGGATTTCCGCAACCACCGGCCCATGAACATATCCTTGCGGCGGACACGGAACATCGCGTTAGCCTCTGTGTCTTGCCGTAGTCGTTGTTCGATTTCGGTCGCAAGATCAGGTGTCATGCGCTCATCCGCATCCAACATGACGATCCATGGAAATTTGCCATCAAGGCCAAGTGCATGGTTGCGCTGCTCCGCGTAGTTCGTAAAGGCACGCGTCTCAATGCGCGCACCCATTTTGGAGGCCAACTCAACGGTCTGATCGGTGCTGTTAGAATCGAGGACACACACGTCGTCGCGCCACGGCAATGATTGGATACATGCCTCTATATTTTTTTCTTCGTTGAATGTGAGGATCAGCACAGAGATCATGTCAGCTTTGCCTCACCGGGGGCCTTTGGGCGTAGCCGGATTGCCGGCAACAACGATACCAGCTGGAACGTCCTTCATCACAACCGACCGCGCCCCAACAACAGCCCGCTCACCAACCGTGACACCCGGTCCGACAAACGCATCAGCCGCTATCCAGGCGCGGGGACCGATCGCAATCGCTCCTACCACCAGGGGAAACTTCGGATCACGGTGGTCGTGTGTCGCAGAACACAGATGGCTTCCCTGACTGACTAGGGCGTGTTCCGCCAGCGATATGCCTCCAACGCTGTAGCAAATCACGCGTGGGCCAAGACAACTGCCATCCGCCATAGACAGGTTCCAAGGTGCCCAGATGTCGGTGCTTGGATAGACAAACACGCGCCCCTGGATTTTTGCGCCAAACAGCTTCAACAAGGTCGCGCGCCAACCATGCATCGCCACCGGAGACCAACCGTATAGCGTGGCAGCTACCACGGACCATAAGCCTCGCAGTAGCTTGTCCGAAACGGCTGGGTCAGAGACCGTCTTTAAACGTGTATTGGGTGTCACCGGAGGCATGCGCAAAAGGGTTTGTATCCAAGGAGTGTCGGGCGCGGGGTAGATCGGGTGGTGAGTGACCACCAGATAAGCTCCGACGTCAAGTTAATCGGATAAAGTCAGGCTTCTCGGATTTAGTCTGGCACCATCGATAAACACTGAGCATATCAAGCACGATCCGGTCCCATGAGTAGTCTGCCTCCATCCACGATCTCCCGACCAGGCCCATTGCACGAAGCTTTTCGCGCGGCATCGCCATGCTTTCTGACAGCGTCGCTGTCAGCGCATCGACACCATGATCAATCCACCACCCACAACCCTTTTCAGAAAGTCCGGCCCAAGGCGCACCCTTGGTGCAGATCACCGGTGTCCCGTGGGCAAGCGCTTCACCAACCACCATCCCAAAATTTTCATCCAGCGTCGGAAGAACAAAGAGGTCCGCATCGCGATAAGCAGCAAGCTTCTCTGCGCCAAACATGCCGGGATGAAACACTACGCGCGGAAGCTGAAGGCGTTGAGCCAAGTGTAAGAGTTCAACATCATGTCCTTCCTCCGCGGGACCAACAATCTGCAAGCGCCAGTTCGGATTGGCCGCCTCTACATTAGCCCAGGCTCTCAAGAGTCGATCGATCCCCTTCTTGGCATGAACGCGCCCGAGATATAGGACGGAGCGCTGCCGATCTGATGCAAGAGCTGGTTGCATGATTTCGCCAGTGTCCGGCACATCAATCCCATTCGGAACGACAGCGACCGGCGCGGTCAGGCCGAAGGCCCGGATATCATCATGTTCCTGTTCGCTCGTCGCGTGAAAACAGGTCACGCCAGCAAGTGATCGCCGCTGGATCAAAGCGGCGAACGCGCGTTTTTTGTGTCTTGAGAATGCAAGCGCACCTCGCCCCAACATGCC
>JBCBRD010000304.1:0-1965 GCA_039819885.1 Pseudomonadota bacterium | reverse complement strand
GATCAGTTTGTTTATGCACCGCATGTCGAGGCCGTTGTGGTGCTGAAGCGACCGCCGAAGCGATGATCGTGCGTCGCGATTTGGTCGGGGCTTCTGGCTTTGTCAGTTTAATCGCGGGCTGCCAGAAGGTGATCCACATAAGCTGGTACGACTTCACTGGCGGGGCCATGTTTGCTTTCAGAAAAGAGGCTGGCGCCCTCGGAGGGTTCGAGATTGAGTTCGACAGTGTGCGCGCCCAATTGACTTGCGGCGGCCACAAAACCAGCGGCGGGGTAAACGTTTCCGCTGGTACCAATCGAGATAAAGAGATCCGCCTGCATTAGGGCATCTTCGATTTTTTCCATGTGGTAAGGGATTTCGCCGAACCAGACGACGTCGGGACGCATGCCGCCCGCTGCTTTGCAATTCGGGCAGATAATGTCGGCGGCCAGGTCATCTTCCCATGCGGTGCGACTTCCGCAGTTTGTACATAGCGCGCGCCGCAGTTCACCGTGCATATGGATCAGGTTTTTGCTGCCTGCGCGTTCATGAAGATCGTCCACGTTTTGTGTGACGATGGTGACGTTTGCGGGATGTTTTTCTTCCAGTTTGGCGAGTGCGCCGTGTGCTGAGTTCGGTTCGACGGTTTTCAAACCTGTTCGTCTGGCATTGTAAAATGATTGAACCAGATCTGGATTTGCCGCGAAGCCTTCGGGTGTTGCAACGTCTCGGTAATCGTATTTTGCCCAGACACCGTCTGCATCACGGAACGTTGAAATGCCGGATTCGGCTGAAAGGCCTGCACCTGTCAGGATGACGATGTGTGCGTATGGTGTTGATGGGGGTGCGGATGGCATGTGTTGGTCCTGCGTTAATCCTGTGGGCAGTAGTTTCATAGCTGGAAACCACTGCGGCTGGCGACAATCAGCGTGATGCCCAAGTGGCTCGTGGGCTTGATGCGGGGCATGGTTCGGAGGATACTTTGCCCATCGATTGGCGTCGCGTGTAAGAGGTGTCCAACATGGCAAACCGAATTGGCATGGCTCAGCAACTTGCCGGGAATACACTGCGCTTAGGTTGGTATTCCGGCGTGAATTGGCTGATGACTCGTGAAAGTCATCGGCATGGTAAGCCACCCGAGTTTACACCCACAAAACCCACTCCGACACGCGATGCGCTGATTGCAGAGGTGCGCGACTTGATGCGCAAGGATGCGCAGGCCGTTCGCGATGGTTTGTATCCACCTGGTGAAGATGGGGTCCCGCTGGCGGAGCATTTGTCCCGGCTGCGTGCAATGTTCGCGGATCTTCCTGAAACGGTTCGCCGACGCACGGAGCGCGATACGGTCTCTGTCCGTGAACACGTTGAGATCGATCCAGATACGCCAGAATACTTCCAACAAGACTTTCATTTTCAGACGGGTGGGTATCTGTCTGATGACTCCGCTAAGCTCTATGACATCCAGGTTGAGACGCTCTTTTATGGCTCGGCGGCGGCCATGCGTCGGGCCGCCTTGAGACCGATCCACGGATTCGTCACGGGGCGCGATCAACGCACGGTTTCGTTGTTGGATATTGCTTGTGGAACGGGGCGATTGCTTCGTGATGTGCGACGGGCATTTCCAGCAATGCGGCTTGCGGGCATCGATCTGTCGCAGTCGTATCTTGACGAGGCTGAACGGCACTTGGGTCGGCTGCGTCGGGTTTCGTTTGCTCGGGCGAATGCTGAGAGCCTGCCGTGTCTGGATGCCAGCCAGGATATCGTGACGAGCGTATTTTTGTTCCACGAGCTGCCACCGGAGGTCCGCCGGACGGTGGCGAAAGAGGTGGCGCGCGTTCTTAGGCCAGGTGGTCTGTTTGTGTTTATGGACAGTCTGCAGATGGGCGACCGACCCGACTGGGATGGCATGATTGAAGCTTTCCCGGTCAGGTTCCACGAGCCGTATTATCGGCACTATGCCCTTGATGACCTCGATGAGGTTTTTGA
>JBCBRD010000303.1:0-2042 GCA_039819885.1 Pseudomonadota bacterium | reverse complement strand
GTCATCGACCAAACATTGGGCTTGGCGATCGGCAACGGTGGGACCACGGTGGGTTCAGGTGGCGGAGGCGGCAGATTGCAAAGACGCATCAGCCAAGGACAAGGCTGGAAATCGCAGCCAACACAGGTCCGCAACAACGCATCCGACAGAGGCGCATTATTGTGAGGCCGCCTCCGCCACCTGAACCCACCGTGGTCCCACCGTTGCCGATCGCCAAGCCCAATGTTTGGTCGATGACACTTGCCCGAATGCTGTCAAATGGCCAGTTTCCTGAGCCAGCTCAACCCCCTGTATCTCAGAAGAATATAGGCATTGCGCGTATCAGCGAGAGCATCACAATCGGCCGCCCGACAAACACCCCGATCTATCGTGTGCCAGCCAACCAAGCAGAGTCTTCAGGACGCATGGCTTTGGGACGGTCGTCGGGCGTCGCATTAAGACCAGAACAACGCTCCGTCAAACCGGTTTCCCATGAGATCAACATCGGCGGCGTGAACGGCAAAAGCGAATTGCTCTATCCCAGTCAGTCGATTCCAGATGAGCTTTTCAGACAGGCGCAAGCACCACTCCTGCCGCGTTCAACACCAGAGCAACCTCCTCCAGATCTCATGTATCCAGCGCCACAGCAAAGTGCGGGTGTTCAAGGATTTGATGTCGACGACATACGCAGCAGGCTGCTCGGGGGCACACCGCAATGAGGTTGAGGGTGGTGCAGCAACTAGTCCGCTATCAATCAGCGTCCTCGACGCCATAGCGATGAAGGTCCATCCCGTAAACCTGAAGCCACGTCTTGGCCTCTTCCATTCGCGGCATGGTCTGTTCAACCAACGCCCAGAACTGAGGGCCATGGTTCATCTCGCGCAAATGAGCGACTTCGTGGGCGCCCACATAATCAAGAACAAATTCTGGTGCCATCACCAGACGCCACGAAAAGGACAACGAGCCATTCGATGAGCATGATCCCCAGCGACTTGTCTGATCGCGGATGGTCAACCGTTTGGCGCGCACCCCAAGTCTGTTCCCATGGAACACAACAGAAGCATCAAGATCGGCCTTAGCTTCGGCAAACAACCAATCGCGCAATCTGCGAGGCGCAAAGTCAGCAGTGCCCGCGACGTGAATCTCTGGATACTCAGTCTCGGTTTTTGCATCAACCACTGAGACGGGAACTTCAGCTTTCTCGCCTAAGAAAACCAACTTGTGGGCTTTTCCACGCAAAGGCATGAACACACCGTTTTTGAACGGGACCGGTTCAGGAATGCTGCCCAACCGCTCACGCACCCAATCAATGTGACGGTGAACAAATGATCCAGCTTCACCAAGATCACACTGGGTTGGCAACGTCACCACCACGGCGCGCCGTGTTCGACTGACGCGCAATGTCAGACGGCGCGCTTTTGGATGCCGACGCACTTCGACGGGTGCACCCAATGCATCAAAGCGTGGATCGCTTAGTGGAACAGTTGCCTGTGTCTTCTCACGCGGCATGGAGCGCCCTCTTGTGTGCCAACCCCTGGTCACGAGGTGACCGAATCGGGGCAGCGGTAACATCGCGACCGTCGCAACGAAGTGTGCTCTTCGCAGGGCGGCCAGTCAGTGACCATTGTCAGAAGGTTATCTGCTTCGCCCCACCATGCTCCAGTCGGAATTAAACTGCGCGCAACGAGTCATCACAGAGGTGTTGCCTTCCCGTCTCTACACCGTGCCCGTGAGTCAACATCACAAGCGCAGTGGAGGGAATTTTATAGTCTGTTGATTTAGATGGCGTTATCGAGGAGTTGCGAACGCGTTGAGCGCTGTTCCAAACGGGCACAAACGCTTTACGTGCAGTTCTGCCACGCAAAGAAATGCACAGGCCGATTATCAAAATAGCAAATCAGAGGGTGCATGAACGTTCGCGATTGATGCGGTCGATCCGTCTAATCACGAACAATTCGCGTGCGGCGCATCGACTCAATGCGGTCGATGCGGTGTTGGGAACCGAGGCCCTGACGAACGCGACAGGTGGCTCAGATGCGGGCGAGTGGGCCGGGTGTGTTCGG
>JBCBRD010000302.1:0-2244 GCA_039819885.1 Pseudomonadota bacterium | reverse complement strand
TCGATATGCCTTGGGCGCCCATGTACTTTGCGCTTCTGTTCGTATTTCACTGCCCTGACGGCCTGCCTCGAAAAGCTGTTCGCATGTGTTTGCGTGCTGTGCGGTCTCGGTAACGGGGCGACGAGACAGCCATTCATTGAGGATGGACAGCGCAATCAAAATCGCAGCGCCAACGAGTGCTAGGGCTCCAAGTGTCCAGTGAAATACGAACAGAAGCGCAAAGTACATGGGCGCCCAAGGCATATCGAAGAATGCCGTCGTGCCGGCGCTGGATATGAACTGGCGGACATTGCGCAGGTCTTTCAGAAGCTGGGCCTGCACGTCTCGCCTCGCTGGATCACTGACGCTGATGGCGGCCTCGAAAACCTGCGAGCTCAGAAGGCGATCGACGCGCAAGCCAATGCGGACGAGGAGCCGTGAGCGGATTGCTTCTAGCAGCCCCATGAACGCGAAGAGGGCAACGGCTAACCCGAACAGGGCTGTGAGTGTGGCAACACTCTTTGAGGTCAGGACGCGGTCGTAGACCTGGAGCATGAAGAGTGGGCCAGTGAGCATCAAGAGGTTGGTGAAAAAGCTAATGGCAGCTGCACCAAGAAAAGCTCTTCGGCAGGCAGCGCGGACATCCTTCAATGCATGCGTTTCGCTTTCGGCTGCCTCGTTTTCCGGCCTGCTCTTTGCATGTCGTGTGCGACCGGGAACATTCGGTTCGTGACGATGTCTGGCATGTTGCGCCGCGTGCCGATTGAGCTGAACCCGAGGTCCAGCCGGTTCATGAGGATTGTCATTCACAGGTGGTGTGTTGGTCAGCGCTACCAATCTCTCGGATAATCTGACCTGGCTCGGTGGGTGCATCTCAGCATGCGTCTGGTTTTGATCGCTTGGGCCTTGAGAAAATGCGAATGCCTGATGATTGGCGAAGCTGTTCAGCGGTGCTGTTCGCTGTGCACGGGGACGGTCGCGGCCCGGAATTGGATAACGCGGTGCAAAACTCCGGTAAACCGTGCCAAGCATCAGCGTCGCCGTTGCGCTTGCTGTGAAGAGCACCAACCACATGAATGCATAGGTCTGATAAAGCGTCATGGCGCTGAGTGCTTGTAGCGCTGGAATGAACGCAACGGCGGTCATGGCGACCCAGCACGTTAGTGAGGTGATCCCGATCGCCAGTGCACGCAACGTCTCCAAAACGTTCAAGTTCGCAGCGAGTGGTCTTTCCCCGCGTGTCGCCAACGGCAGAAGAAAATGCTGAAGCAGGAGTGCGTTGATGGACAACAACACCGCGAGACCGAGTTTAAGAACAAGCTTGGAAGGGAGTGTTGCCCATGTGTGCTTTGTCACCAGTAGCGCTGACCCGCTCAGGAGCAGGCAGAACAAGCCGACGAGGACGAGGGTATGCGCCGCCGTGATTGCTCCGCGCGATATCGGTGGCCCGCGCAAGAGCAGCATTCGAGCGCCCAAGCTGTCGCCGATGATGACGCCGATCAGGGCAACTGCAATACCGATGTAGTGTGCTGTGACGATGAGCTGAAGCCAGTCGAGGCCTGCGACCCAAGTCATAAACTGCTCGTTCATACTGTAACGTCACAATTCAAAATGTAGGTGGTGTCGGATTTTGCGCTGCCGCTGATTTCGGATCGGCGACAGCGCTTTTTTTCTCAAAACGTCATGTGTTCCATTCGCACATCAGGCAACCCGCATGCCCTCATCTGCACTCATGTCGGCCATGGCCGGATCAACGAGTGTGTCGTCACTGATGTCGGCAGCAGGAACTACGTTTTCGGCTGGTACGGCTCCTTCGTCGGAGGCTTCCATCTCGGCCATTTCCGCGAGGGCCTCATCGACGGAACCAGCGTCCGTTGAGCCGACGCCTGCGTTTAGGTCAAGGATCTCCGCGAGCAGGTCCCCTTCCAGCAGATCGTTGACGTCATCGGAGTGGTCGGACAGTACGAGCGCCCCGTCGGTGATGGCGTACACATCCGAGCTGTCGGTGAACCTGACATGCTCAATGCCGGTGAGAAGGTCTGTCTCACCCGCGCCGTTTGTAAACAGGACACCGTCTTCCAGACTGGTAACGGTGTAGTCTTCCGCCACGCCAGCCAGGACTGCAACGTCATGGCCACGACCGCCGTCGATGAGGTCTTCGCCCGCACCACCGGACAACACGTCATCACCGGCACCACCATCGAGCACGTCGTCAGCCTCGCCCCCGACAAGGACATCTTCGCCGCGATTTCCGCGAATCTCGTC
>JBCBRD010000301.1:0-2261 GCA_039819885.1 Pseudomonadota bacterium | reverse complement strand
TTGAAAATCCCGGCAATCAATTTCCCACCCTTGGTCAGGCGGAACACCTTCGGCAACGGCCAAGCTGGCGTGTAGCTCTCAAGCCGTTCAACAGCACGTGGCGAAAGCACAAGAACACCGTGCGCAGCTTCACCACCAAGTACTTTTTGCCAAGAGAACGTCAGCACATCGACCTTTGCCCAATCGATAGCCTGGGCAAATGCGCCAGAGGTGGCATCAACGAAAGTCAGCCCTTCGCGATCCGCAGGGATCCAATCGTAATTGGGAATCCGCACGCCCGACGTCGTCCCATTCGCCGTAAACACGACATCACGCGTAAAATCGACCGCGGTCAGATCTGGAAGCTGCCCGTATGGCGCTTCATGCTTCCGCAAATCGTCCAGCTTCAGCTGCTTGACGGCATCGGTCACCCAGCCAGAACCAAAGCTTTCCCAGGCCATGATGTCGACGCCGCGCGCGCCAAGCATGGTCCACATCGCCATCTCAAACGCGCCGGTGTCTGACGCTGGCACGATCCCGCAATGGTAGTCCTCAGGAATTCCGAGAACCTCTTTTGTGAGATCAATCGACTGCTTAAGTTTGGCTTTGCCGCCTTTGGCCCGATGTGAGCGTCCAAGAAACGCATCATTAAGCTTATCAAGCGACCATTGAGGGCGCTTCGAGCAGGGGCCAGAGGAAAAGTGAGAGTTCGCCGGACGCATGTCGGGCGTGGGGGTCGTCGTCATGATGGCTATCCTTCCAGATAGAAAGCCGACCGTTGGGGGCCGGTGTCCCACCTGCGGAGATACGCTGCACTGCACTGTGCCGTCAACTCCGACCAAAGGCGCGGGGAGAAGCAATCAAGATGCAGTCAAGGACGATTCAAAAGTCCGGCCAGCCTTTGGTTGGCCGCGGGGCGCCGCTTTGGTGGGTCAATCGCCTCAGCTTTGAGCATGGCAATGACCTCAGAAAACGGACGTTCGATTTCAAGACGTCCAACGTTTTGCCCACCCTCGTTCGAAGACTGGAAACCCTCAAAGATCAATGCCGCAAACTTAGAGCTACAGGTCACAACAAAGGAAGACGCCTGGATAACAGATCCGCTGAGAGCTTTATTGAAGACCATTTGCGTGTGGATCGTTTCCGTCCATTCCCAGACCGTAGCAACACCATCATTGAGGAATTCAGGGTCTTTCAAAGGGACAACAGACGTGTTCCCGGCACCATTCGAAAAAACAACGCAGACCAATTTCTCATCATAGCAATCGATGAAGACAATAGCATGTTCGTTAGAAAGCTCTAACTTGTATTTGCGGACTTGCGCGGAAGCAAGATCCGCTCGGACCCTGCCCCTTTCTAGGTACCCAAAAAAGCTTGCCCAACCAGATCCGAGAACAAACCCTGCAGCGGTTAGGAAGACAATGGTTTCAAAAGCCTGAGACAAATTAAACGGTACGCAACAAGAGCACCGTTGCCAGTCAAGAAAATCATAAAAAACATAGTCAACCACCGCCCCGAAACCGAGACAAGCAGCTGCCCCAGCAGCAGCCATAAGCGCAACGACTGAACCAATAGACAACGATTGGCAAGCAAGCGTTTGCCATGATTTCCTCTTATGAAACTCACGAGCGACCTCTTGAGGCATCGCGCCAATACGCTCAGTATACATCGACAAAAGTTTTACATCCGAAATGAAAGCAGCAGCCTAGATCCATCAACCTACTGCGAGTGATTTGCAGACAAGAAAACTCAAGCCCGGTTTCCCAAAGTTTAGTTAACAGCAACCCGATGATCGCAGACATCAGCAGGTACTGAGCAGGGACGACCAAGGCAGTTGCCGTAATCCTCCGTTCTGGCGATGTGGACGGAGACGGGCTTAACGACACCATAAAAATCAGCGCCATCGCAGCAGTTGACCACCAAATGTCATCCCGGAAAATTTTTGGCCCGAACTGTCGCCGCAGAAGTCGGGCTAAACCTCTAAAAATTTGTCCGGGACCCATCGTTCAACAGAAACAATGCCTCAAGGTTGCTACGGCATCGACGCATAAACATTGGCCGCGCTGCATCAGGCCAAGTTACTCAATGCAACACCGTCAATCTCAGAGCGGCAACCTCCAATTAGCCTAACCGCATGAGATCGGCACCGCGTGGGTCCCAGACAGTTTTTCAGATACATCGACTGGGCAATGCACATCTGCCCGTGGCCAAAAACCTTCCGGGATGACAGACTGAGGGGCCTCACTCTGATTAGGCGTTGTCACGCCGCGAAGGCCCCTCAG
>JBCBRD010000300.1:0-2283 GCA_039819885.1 Pseudomonadota bacterium | reverse complement strand
GGAAGGTCGGGTTGCCATGACGCGCTTGTTTGAGCGATTTCCGGATTTGAGGCTGAATCAGACGCCTATCCGTCAGCCGTCAGTTTGCACATCAGCATGTCCATCCGCTCCACCCCCCAAAACGGCTCACCATCGTGCAAGAAGAACGGCGCACCAAACACGCCTTTGGCAATCGCGGCACTGCCAGCATCTTTAAGCGCCTGCTTCCATTCCTGTTCCTGAGCGAGCGAAAGCACATCAGGCTCCAGACCAACAGCTTTGATGCACGCCCCCAAAACGCCAGGATCTGAAACGTCCTTGCCCTCGGCAAACGCTGCATCAAAAACGGATCTGCCAAAGGCAATCGCAACAGCAGGATCGGTTGAGTTCAACCCGTAGAAGATCCGCGCTGCTGCAAGTGTCACCGTGGGAGCATTGACCGGCATCTGAAACGGTACAGAGAAGTGTTTTGCGAGCCGCGCCAAGTCGCGCTTCGCATAGTCGGATTTCATCGGGATATCGAGAAGCGGTCTCGCGCCTGTCTCGGTGAAAGCTGTACCAAGCATGAAAGGTCGCCATAAAACCTCTGCGTCCGTGGTGGCTTTAAAGGTCGGCAGGCGACGATGCGCCAAATAGGCATACGGCGAACCGAAGTCGAACCAGAATTCAATCGTTTCGGCACTCATCTTGCCGGCCCCTCTGGTCCAAGCGTCAATGGAAGTTGGGAGATCGCGCGTAAACCTGGCCGCGTCGTCCAAGCTATGTTTTCAAATCCGTCGCTCAGCTTCAAATCCGGAAATCGCTCAAACAAGCGCGTCATGGCAACCCGACCTTCCAGTCGCGCCAGCCCAGCGCCGAGACAGAAGTGAGGACCTGCACCAAAGGCAAGATGCCGGTTGGGCTTCCGCGTGATGTCAAATCTCTCTGGGTGTTCAAACACTGCAGGATCCCAGTTCGCGCTATGGAGCATACCCATCAGCGTACTCCCGCGTTTGAACGCTCGACCTTGGAACTCCAAGTCCTGACGCGCCATGCGGGGTTTGGACATTTGGACGGGGCTATCGAACCGTAGAACCTCATCAACCATGCCAGGTCCGAACTGGACCGGATGAGCTTTGAATTTTGCGAGCGCGTCTGGATGCTTCAGCAAGCTAACCACGCCATTTGAGATGAGGTGTGTCGTCGTCTCATGACCTGCAACAAACAGGATGAAGACCATCGACAACAGTTCATCATCAGTGAGGCGTTGCCCTTCGTAGTCACCATTTACGAGTGCGGAAATCATATCATCGCGTGGCGCCCTGCGACGATCCTCAAAGGTTTCCCGCAGATAGTTAGTCAGTTTCCCAACTGAGGACAGCATACGCCAAAGCTGCATGATCCCGCCGAATTGGCTCACTGGTTCCATCCAGCGCATAAACTTGTCTTGATCGTCTTCTGGGAGTCCCAGCAGATCACAGATCACCCGCAGCGGCAGGGGACGTGCAAGATGCCGAACAATATCGTGGCCGGGATCGTTTTGCAGCTCATCAAGAAGCTGGTCTGTTCGGTCTACGACACGCTGCTCCAATGCAGATACGGCGCGGGCGTGAAATGCCTGATCTACGAGGCCGCGTAATCGACGGTGATCAGGATCGTCCGTTGTGAGCATGTTCTTTGCCAAAAGGCGAAACGACCGCGGCATCCACCACTGAATTCCAACAATTGCGGAACGTCCGGCATGTTTGGGATCAGTGCAGAACCCTTCATCAGTCTTGAGCAGTTCGCTGACCGCACTATGCGTTGTCGCAAACGTCATCTGCCCGACAATCGGAATCTTCAGCTCAACGAGTGGGCCTGCCTCGACCAACCGTTGCAACGTTGGCCCAGGGTCGGACTTGAACGCCTTGGAAAGGACGTCGGGGCCTTGACGATGTTGTTTTAACTGAGCTGCCATGAGAGGTGTTCACTTGTGGATGGCGCACAAACAAATGCGCTGGGGAGGAACGTGATGAAGTTTTTAGCAGGCCTCGTTTTCGGGGCGATCATGTCGTTTGCATACGTGAGATATAATCTCGAGCTTCCAGCCGTCTTTCAGTTTCCAGGGTTGGTGCAGAACGCAGCCATTGCGACCGCGGTAGATGCAGACCTCTACGACTTGGACAAACCGCCAGCCGACAGACAGCGCGCGCTCGAAGTCTACTTTCAAGCCCAACCTAAAAAAGCGGCGGAAATAGATTGGAAAGCTGGGAGCCCATTCCTGACCGCTTTATACAAGCGCTGGGCAACCCGTCAGGCACGCCAGCTCAAAGGCCAATGGACCGC
>JBCBRD010000299.1:0-2314 GCA_039819885.1 Pseudomonadota bacterium | reverse complement strand
GCAATTTCGACGGGCTGCAAGGCGGGAAAGTAAAGCTGTTCCCAGTGGGAGGCAGGACCACCTGGCGCGGTGCCAACGGGGAGGGTGTCAAGGCGATGGTCAAGTCATCATCGAGCTTCGAGATGGGTACGCATCTCGCTTGGACGCTTGCGTGTACCGACCCGACCGGCAAGGTCTTGCAGCGCCAGAAGATGGATCTCGACAAAGGCTATTTGCCGTAGTCGGTCACCGTGTCTTACTGGGTTGGTTTGCCGATCACTTCGTATCAGGATCGGCCGGCGCGCGCGCAATCTTGCCGCCTTCTGAAACGGCAAACGGTTTTGGAATAGCTTCGACGATCGAGATCTTCGAGCTGACTGTCCTACTGTTCGCGTTTTTAACAGCCGCCACGTTTGGCTTTGGCGCTTCGATCTTTGCGAGCGGCTGCGATGTGACGTTCCAAAATTCGTTGGATTTTTCCAGGAATTGCTGTGGACCCAGGACGACGATGGCTGCGGTCGCAATGATGAAACCGCCGATCCCGACGGTCAGGACCCAAGCGCCCAGATAGCTTAGCGTAGATGTCCAGCGCTTGCGGCGCGCGTTTTTAATCCAAGGCTTCGTCGTGATGTCTTCAGGTGTCGAAATCACACCGTGTTCGGTACCAACTTCAGGTTCCTCTTCAGAGTCAACGCTCTCACTTTCGTTGCTGGCCGAGGTCGACGAACGTGGGCTTGGTGGGAGCGGTGGTGGGAACCTCGGCAGTTCCTCGGTTAGAAACTCGCAATCCTCCGGCGACCGCGGCACCGTTCTTTGTTGACGCTTGTTCGCCATGACGGCGCTGAGCTGGTTTGTCAGCGTTGCAATTTCAGAGGGGATCTCTTCATTGATTGTCGACGTTGCGTGATCGTCGCCAGAGGCGTCGCGGGCAGATGTTTCGGATGGAGGTCCTGCGTTTTTGTGTTTTGTTTTTCTTCGCAAACTGAAAAAGGATGAGCGGGGCGCTTCATCTGCGGTGTCAAATGCGTCGGCTTCGGTCGCTTCCATCATCGTGCCCCTCCCATATGCAAAGGGGTACGCCCATTCTGCCAGGCGTCGGGGGTACGATTTTCCAAAACGGATCGCACTTCATCACAGTCTCGGAGACTGTGACTTGTGTCCGCTACACGGGTCTTCACAGCATGCATTGCATCTGCTCCGGACCCCAAGCCGCCGCGCTTCGGGTTACTCAATTGCCACAGGGTTCCCTCAAACCCCCACTATCCACAACAATAGTTGATGCATCATAGTTCGGCAACTCTGAAACACCTTCTGCAGATTCGTGAAAAAGCTGCCGTAGGCGTCTGACCGCAAGCGATCGTCTCTTGCGCTTGAGCTGTTTGTCGGTCACTTCACAGTCAGCGCGGTTGCCTGCGCGACTTCGCGCCCTGAAGTGGTTTTCATAAACTCGACGTCAAAGGACCTTTTTCCATGCTGCTGCTATGCATTGGGTTGCTGCTCTTCATCGCATTTCATCTCCTGCCAACGAACGTGTCGTTGCGAAGTGGACTGGTTGGAAAGTTTGGCGAAACCGGTGTGAAGGGGATCGTTGCGGTCGGGTCGTTGATTGGATTTTTGCTGATCATCTACGGTTACGGAAAAATGCAAGGGTCGGGTAAAAACCCAGTGCTCTGGGACCCGCCAACGTGGATGGCGCACATCTCACTGCTGTTGATGGTGTTTTCCATGATCGCGCTTGCTGCGACGTACATCCCATCGCGTATCCGTACCGCACTCAAGCACCCCATGCTGCTTGCTGTGAAGATTTGGGCGCTGGCGCATTTGCTGGCGAACGGGGACGTGGCCTCACTCCTGCTGTTTGGGAGTTTCCTTGCCTGGGCCGTCTATGATCGCATCTCTCTCAAGAAGCGAAGCAATCTTGGTCCAGGCCCGGCGAATGCATCGGTTATCAATGATGTCGCCGTGATCGCCGTGGGGCTTGGCCTTTACCTAGGCATGGTGTTTTGGGGGCACGGGTACCTGATCGGTGTCGGCGTCATTGGCTGATCGCGAAGCTGCCCGTGGCAGACCGCAAACCTGGTGATGTTGGTCGCTTGGTTGGTATTGCTCGGCGCGATGCTCGGAAAGCGCCGATGGAAGTCTGCCAGAGGGGCGTGATTACGCTCGATGCTGGATTGTTGGGCGACCACAAGGGGCTGAAATACAAGAAGCGAGCCATCACGGTTCTGGCTTTGGAGGACTGGCGACTTGCCTTGCGCGAAGCGGCTCTAGCCGGGGGACTACATGATGGGGCGGAATTCGAACGTATAGCCACTCTCGAATGGACGACACGCCG
>JBCBRD010000298.1:1987-2330 GCA_039819885.1 Pseudomonadota bacterium | reverse complement strand
AACGCGGTATGACCGTTGGCTTCGTGGCGGCGGCCGGCCTTGTTAATCAGCTCACCGAGGCGCGTGATGAAAAGCGCCTGCTGCGCCTGCAATCACAGCTTGCCAAGGTCCAGCTCCTGATTATCGACGAACTGGGCTACGTGCCGTTATCGCAAACCAGTGCCGAGCTCTTGTTCGAAGTGATCTCACAGCGCTACGAGCGCGGCTCGACGCTCGTGACCTCCAACCTGCCGTTCGAAGACTGGACATCCGTGTTCGGCTCAGAACGCCTGACCGGAGCGCTCCTCGACCGACTGACACACCACGTCCACATCCTCGAAATGAATGGCGACAGCTACCGCCT
>JBCBRD010000298.1:0-1977 GCA_039819885.1 Pseudomonadota bacterium | reverse complement strand
CAAGAAGGCCCCGCGCGCGGGGCCTTCTTGCTTGAAATGCCGACGTTAACGGTGGCCTACTCTTACTCCGGTGCACTGGCCTACATTCTATCCGGCGTTGACACTCGCTCTTTCTCTCTAGCCGAACATAAAGCCTAGAGTGAGCCCCAAAACAGGTGCGTGTAGTAAGCGGCCACGATCGTTGGCAGGATGGTGTATTGAAGGATATGCCCGACATTGCGGCGGATTCGGCTTCGCGGGATCCGAGAGAATACTTTCTCGCCAACGTTGAGGTTAATTCGCGCGTAGACGGACAGCACACTAAACCCGATGAAAAAAACGAGTAGGACAACGCGGAGCCATGCAGGCATCAGCTCAAATAACTGGTCAATTTCGTTTAGGGTTTGCATTGATATGCTCGATCTGGATGCGCCGCTCGATCATGGAATTCTAAACACCACGCGGTGAAGCAATTGCTAAATCCGACTGCACTGCGGCGCCTCAACCGCCGCTTCATACGTTCAAGCGCCGAAGGAATGACCAGGTTCCAGGAGCCTGCGACTGGGAGAGATTGGGACAAAGGTCACGCAATCTTAGATAAACAGGCCAGAGTTCCTCCTCTTTACCCATTAAGAGATGATGCCGCCCCCAATCGGTATGTATCCTGAGCTGGAACGGTGTGGCGGCGTGGGTTTGCACTGTTCTGCTGACGCCTTCGTCATCGACCAGATATAGCGATTTGACATCCGCGACTTTAATGATGTCGCGGGAGATACGAATACCTTTTCGATTGAACTCTTGTATCTCTAAAGTCTGCGCTGACGGGTTGTACTGCAGGACGTGCTCCACGTCCGAATTGACGTATCCGCGGAGAAACACATAGGCAATCAGTGCAAACAACGCCCCCGAAAACCACGTACCCGCTTGCGTCATTGGGGCGGCGTCAAAGCGAATTAAGTCCGTCGTATAGACCAGAACGAATAATATCAGTGGGGCGAACATAATGGTGTACGTGAGCGTCCGCACAAGCGTGTCGGTAAAGCGGCAATGCTTATGAAACGAGTGAGCCTTCAGGCCGTCGGCATCGTCCGACAGCTTCACCCAACTGGGACTTGACCATCTGTTGGCTTCAAGCTCGAGCAGCGGCGTTGTCCGGCCTTCGTCGCGGGCACGGTTTGTCATCATGCAACATCCGAATTCGGAATTGACGTATCGACTCGTCTTTGTTCGGCAGCGGCTCTTGCCTCATGGGCCATCGAACCCACAGGGTTCGTTGCGGCAGCCGCGCCCACGTCAAAACTCCTAGGTGGTTCTGTGGCATGCGAACAGAAACATCGACGGGTTACCAAAGACTAAACTTCGGCTTCGGGTCAATCTCGACGAGGACAGACTGTCAGCTTTCGGTGAGCTTGAGACGCTTCCTTCGATGAACCTGATGAATTGACCTGCCCATGAAGGTCACCCTGCTCTGTCGACGGCTGAAGTACCTTCAGGAGCCGACACTCTCACTCGGCAGTTCCAGCATGTCCACTGGCCATCTGCCGATGGCAGCTTCTGGGATTTCGCTCACAACACGACCATAACGTGATATGCACTTGCAGACCAAATATGTCGTTACTGAAACCGATTGCGAAGCTTTCCGCTGAGCCAATCGACGATCGACACAGCGATCAGGATGACCAATAGGATCGCCGACACCTGAGGATAGTCGAGCAATCGCAACGAGCCGACAAGTTCGGTGCCAATACCACCAGCTCCAACCATGCCCATGACGGTTGAGGCGCGGAAATTGTATTCCCACCGATACATCGTGACGTCTGCAAATTGGGTGAAGACCTGGGGTACGACGCCGTGTGCTATCACCTGCATTGAAGAGGCGCCAGTGGCCTGTGCGGCTTCGATCGGAGCTGGATGCGCATGCTCGATGGCTTCAGCAAAAAACTTGCCCACCATCCCTACGGAGTGAAGTCCCAACGCCAAAACACCCGGCAGCATACC
>JBCBRD010000297.1:0-2361 GCA_039819885.1 Pseudomonadota bacterium | reverse complement strand
GTGCCTGCTGCTTTCTTGGCCTGTGCCTGACGGGCACGCCAAGCCTTGCGGCTCATGCCCTTTGTCCGTTTGACCTTGGCCGCGCCGCGCGCTGGTGTGATTGTCTTCCAGTGAAGATCTTCTTGGTCAGCCGTGTAGCCAGTCGCGGTGAAAACGTGTGTACCGATGGGGCTGTCTGGATTTTCGAATGTGACAGGGGCTTCCAGGATTTCATCTTGATCCTGCCGCACGTAGAGCTTTTGTTTCTTGCGGCTGATCAAAACAGTAATCGGCTTCTCGTAACGCTCCTGAGCGCGTTTTGCTTTTTTGAGATCTTGGGTGATGCGCAGGTGGTGTTTTGCTGCAGTGGTGTGACGCTGCTTGAGGATGTCCCGGCGCAGTTTCTCTGCTGCCATGGTCTCTTCATGAACTGCGAGAGCCCTCGATAGCTCATTCATCTTTGCCATGATGGCATCGATCTCATCGTGCTTCGCTGTTAGCCGTTGTTCCATCTCTGCTTCAAGCGCGGCCAAGTCCAAGCCAGCTGCCGGTGTCTGTTCCTCGTCGCGGGATGCGATGGCAGTAGCTGCTTCTGCAGCCTTGATGCTGGCATTGTGAATGAGTCTTGGTTTGGGTACGCTGGCGATTGCGATACTTGGTGCGGGCTCTGAGGCTGGTTCGCTGTGTCGCGCGCTTAAGATAAAGTCACGCATTTCACGTTCAATACCGTGCTTCTCGCGGTGTAATTTCCGCACTTCCCGACGTAGTTCTGAGATTTCGATTTTGTGTCGAGCGGGGGCCTTGTTCAGCTTTCTTAGCTTCAGATTAGCTGCTTTCAGAGTTTCAGCCGCTTCGTTTGCCCATTTCTTCGTGTCGGCGGACATTTTCTCGAGCCGGTTGAGTTGGTTCAGGCGGGCGGTGGCAACTGATGTACGAGTCACAGGGCCTTTGATTTGGGCTTCGAGGTCGCCGTTCACCGCAGCAGCATGTGCGGTTGAGACACCCATGAGCCATTGCGGCGCGTTGGCATCGCGTTGTGTGTCTGTTTCAGCCGCTGATCCGGCCGTCGCGCTCGCTAGGGCGGCGACTTCCGTTTCGTCGCCAAGTGGCAGCGGCGTTATAAGGGCATCATGCGCAATTTTCCGCGGCGTGGGACCACCGTCTGTCACGATGACCCGGTCTGCCATTGACGTCATGGAGAACAGTTTTTTGGCGAAACTGTACGGGAGGCGGATGCAACCGTGTGAGGCTGGATACCCTGGGAGGTGACCAGCGTGAAGCGCGATGCCTGACCAGGTTACACGCTGCATGAAGGGCATTGGTGCGCCAGCATACAAGTTCGAATAGTGGCGTTTGCGCTTCTGCAGGATCGTAAACACACCCTTAGGCGTCCGATGGCCGCGTTTGCCACTTGAGATCCGGGATCTTGCGACGACCTCTGTCCCGCGGTATGCCACAAGGCGCTGTTTCGCCAGGGAAATGACGATCGTCATCGGCAGTTCGCTTTTGAGGCTTTGCCGCGTCTTTGGGATTTTGGATTGGTTGGCCGATTTCGCGATTGCCGGGACTGGGGCAACCTGCACTATCACGATCGCCGAAGCCGCCGCATAAAGAACTGCAAGCGTTTTGGAGGTGATCGTTTTGGTTTTGAGAATCGTGAGGTAATTCAAAGCCTGAACCCACCCTGATGCGCGAAAACAAAGGGTCAAACCACCCTTACCTAAACACTGTATTCGAGGCCCACTAATTCAAAGTTACTCAGTGTCTCAAATTTTGGTTAGCACCCCCTTGCTTTGCGGTGCAACGGTGATTCGTTTTTGGTCAACGTAAAGCTTGCTGCTGTGGCAAAGGGTCAACGGACACAATGATTTGAGCTGTAACGATTCGATCATGTTGTGCTTGGAAAAGGGGCGTGTCTGTTCCTTAGGGCTCACGCACCGACAAGCTTCGCACCAAACTTCAACCGATTGAGGAAACACTGTCTATGTCATCGCAAGGCCAGTCTGGCTCCACGAGTTCTAAGAGACTGATGGCACCCGATATTCAGGCACTCAAAGGTGTCCGCCCAGTTGTTTCACTGACGGCGTATCATACGCATACCGCTGCCATCGCTGATCCCCATTGTGATTTCCTTCTCGTTGGCGACAGTCTCGGTATGGTGATGCACGGCTTTGAGACAACGGTTCCCGTGCCGGTTGAGCTGATGATTATGCACGGTCGCGCCGTTGTGCGCGGTGCAAAGCGTGCTCTCGTGGTCGTCGACATGCCATTTGGCTCTTATGAGGAGAGCCCCTCGGTGGCGTTCCGCAATTGCGCACGGGTGATGAAAGAAACCGATTGCGGTGCCGTTAAGCTCGAAGGTGGTCGGCGTATGGCGGAAAC
>JBCBRD010000296.1:0-2363 GCA_039819885.1 Pseudomonadota bacterium | reverse complement strand
TTTGCCTGGAGCAACATCCAAGCCCTTCTGCATGACGACGAATTTCACGACCTGCTGCTTGAAAAAATCGTAGGCATCAAACCGCAGTGCACCAGCCACAGGCAGTACAACATCCGGAGTCCATCCTGTCTCCGTGACAAAAGATGAAATATAGCCCTCGGCTTCCTCAGCGCCGTCTGGGACAGCACACGCGAGACTGACAGATAGAAATGCGCTGGGCTGAGATGAAAGCGCATCTCGATGCGCCATCGCATAGTCCGTGACGGCCTCTTGATGTGCCGTCTGATGAACACAGGCAGCAAGGATTACGGCATCTGACTTGGCTGGGAGGGTATCCCCAACCGATGCATCTTGCGCATTTATGACAACCGCCTCATGGCCAAACGCTGACACGCGATCCGCAACATGCTGAGCAATCTTCTTCGTCTGACCCTCAACAGTCCCGTAGACAATATGTATGCGCATGAGCCACCACCTTAGCTGCGAGCAAATGATCTGGTCTGATGGTTCCGATAGAACGATGAGACTTTGATCTGAACTCTAAGGAGGGCTCGTCGATGCGTGATTGACCTGGATCAGTCGAGATGTTTGGGGCAACAGAGATGCGCAGACGCACCACAAAGTCTGAGCAGGGGCGAAACCTATCCCTGGGCCTCTTCCGCATTGGGGAAGAACAGCTTCTGGCCGTTGAGCTCATAGGCCCCGATAGCAGTCTGTCCTTCCTCCGAAGTCATCCAGTCCACAAAGGTCTGAGCGGCTTCCGTTTTCACGGTCGGGCACTTCTCCGAGCTGACACGAATGACGCCGTATTGGTTAAAGAGTGCCTCGTCACCCTCCACCAAGACCTTGAAGTCAGACTTATTCTTGAAGCTGATCCACGTGGCCCGGTCAGTCATCACATAGGCACCCATGCCGACACCAACATTCAACGTCGCGCCCATCCCGGACCCAGTTTCGCGGTACCAACCACCGGATGCTGCCGACGGATCAACGCCTGCGTTGGCCCACAACCGCTTCTCTTTCTTATGAGTTCCGGAATCATCCCCACGAGACGCAAACGCTGCCGCAGCCTCGGCAATCTTCTTCATCGCAGCCGGACCGTTCGTCATGCCGCTGACACCAGCAGGGTCCGACGGAGGTCCCACGATGATGAAGTCATTGTACATCACGTCAAACCGATGCACGCCGAAACCGTCAGCAACGAATTTCTCTTCGGCCGGTTTCGCATGGACAAGCAACACATCGCCATCGCAGTTCTTAGCATTCTTGATTGCTTGACCGGTGCCAACCGCAACGACATGTGCCGTGATCCCCGTCTTTTCTTTGAACAGCGGCAGGATGTGGTCATAGAGCCCGGAGTTTGCTGTTGAAGTTGTCGATTGGACAACAATCGTTTTGTTATCGGCCATTGCAGTTGTTGCGAGAACAGCAGCACTGGACAAGGTAATGAGAGCGGTTCGAAACATCACAGCTCCTCGCGTGAGTTGGAGGGTTGAGGGGATCGAAGCGAGAAGCAAGTTCACAACACGAGGCTGCCACTGAGATATGCAGCTGCTGCGCGACTCGTGGGTTGTGCAAAGAAGCCTTCTGCAGATTGCTGCTCAACAATCCGACCGTCGTGGATGAAAACGACATCATCGGCCAGCCGGCGCGCCTGACCGATATCGTGGGTCACCAGGATGATTTTGGTGCCAGCATTCCTGGCGTTCAGCAGAATCGTTTCGATCCGCTGCACCGACGCAGGGTCCAAACTGGCCGTTGGCTCGTCTAGGAACAAGACATCCGGCTGTAGCGCGAGCGCACGGACAAGGGCCAGTCGTTGCTGCTCTCCACCAGACAAGGCACGCGCCTGCTGGTCCGCACGATCAAGCAATCCAGCCAGTTCAAGCAACGCATCTCGTTGTTCACGATCTTTGCGGCCCTGCAGCTTTAGTACAAAATCCAAGTTGGCAGCCACCGTTCTGCGAAGCAAAACGGGTCGTTGAAAAACCAACGCCTGGCTATGTGGTGGTACCTTCTCAAGCGGTAGGCCATCCCAACGAATGTCACCCGAAGTCGGGTTTAGAAGACCGTGCAACAGTCGGATGAGAACGCTCTTACCTGCACCATTCGGACCCATCACAACGCTCACGCCATCGTGCTGCAGATCGAAAGACACATCATCGATAATCGTTCGCCCGCCTGCAGCAAATGTGAGGTGATCGACGCGAAGCATAACGTCGGATCGAGGAGTTTCGCCGGGCAAAGCAGCGTGCTGCTCAGCCTGATCCCGACGGCCGCCGGGCATGCGTGATGGGAACCGGTCAAGCATACGCAACTCTCCGTTCTCCAACCCGCGCAGCCATAACAAGTGCGTTCACGAC
>JBCBRD010000295.1:0-2373 GCA_039819885.1 Pseudomonadota bacterium | reverse complement strand
TGATCTTGATGTCCGCGACGACGTCTATGAAACGTTCGAAAGCTCAGTTCCAGTTGATCTGGAACCCTTAGAGCAGACGAGCAAGACAACCATTCAACGTTTGATGGAAGCTCGCCATGGCGGCCCCAGCCTTCGTGCTGACGGCGGGTTGAACCGCAGCTATCCGAACGAGTTCAAACCGGATGCGGCCTACAAAGCCAGCATGCCGGACCTTCAGAATGGACCGTCCAGCCTGATCAAAGGTGCGCGAACTGAAATCCAGCATGTTGGCATTTCGAACTTCCGATTGCCGCTTGCTATTCGGACGCGAGAAGGTGGAACGGTCACGCTGGAGACGTCGGTAACGGGGTCTGTGTCGCTTGCTGCCCAGAAGAAGGGCATTAACATGAGCCGAATCATGCGGTCGTTCTACAGCCACGCGGGAGATGCTTTTGATTTTGAAAAAATCGATAGTGTTTTGCAGAGCTACCTGACAGACCTTGCGAGTTTCGATGCGCGCATCCAGCTTCGCTTCCGCTATCCGATGAAGAAGACCTCATTGCGAAGCGGGCTTGAAGGTTACCAGTATTACGATGTCTCGTTTGAGATGGTGAAAGCTAGCGGTGAGACGACACGCGTTATCCACCTGGACTACGTTTATTCATCGACTTGCCCGTGTTCGTTAGAGCTTTCTGAGCATGCGCGGGATGTTCGCGGTCAAATCGCAACGCCGCATTCTCAGCGCTCAGTTGCGCGCGTCTCCGTTGCCCTCGAAGGGGAAGGTACGCTGTGGATTGAGGATCTCATCGAACGCTGCGTCGAAGCTATCCCGACAGAGACGCAAGTGATGGTGAAGCGTGAAGACGAGCAGGCGTTTGCCGAACTGAACGGCTCGAACCCGATCTTTGTGGAAGATGCTGTGAGATTGTTGTGTGAGGCGATGGATGCTGACGACCGGGTCGGCGATTTCAGGATCGTCGCGAGCCATCAGGAATCGTTGCACAGCCATGATGCGGTTTCGATCCTGACCAAGGGTGAGACGTTCGCCCAGTCCAGTTATGATCCGCGGACCTTTGACACGCTGATCCACGTTGGATAATCCGCCAGTTCGGTGAAAGATAGTGAGCCCCGATGGCCAGTGCTGTCGGGGCTTTTTTGCGCTACTCAATCTGCGCCAACTTCATCCGTCTTGTTTAGCCCGGACGCATGCTCAAGGTTTTCGTCCGCAGGGTAGTCAACTTTGATGAGGTAGAGACCCGCTGCTGGCGCGACCATCCCGCACGACTTTCGATCTTTCGCAGCAAGGGCTTTTCGGACGTCGAGGGCAGCCCACTTGCCTTCACCAACATGCTTGAGCGTACCGACCAACGAGCGTACCTGATTGTGGAGAAATGAGCGTGCAGACGCTTCAATCACAACTTCATCTGCGCTACGTGAAACGGCCAATCGATCGAGTGTTTTAACCGGTGATGCGGCCTGGCATTGCGATGCTCGAAACGTCGTAAAATCATGATGACCAACCAAAACCTGAGCGGCAGTGTGCATCGCATCTGCATCAAGGAGCGCTGGTACCCACCAGACTTTGCCAGCCTGAAGTGCCGGTGGTGCACGGCGGTTCAGGATGCGGTAGCGGTAGTGACGGGCCAGCGCTGAAAAGCGGGCATCAAACGCGTCAGGTGCTTGGCTGCAGGCTAGAACAGAAATTGGGTCCGGGCGAAGGTGGTAGTTCAACGCTTCCTGAATGCGAAAAGGCTGCCAGTGTTTGGCGAGGTCGAAATGGGCGATCTGCCCCGTTGCGTGGACACCTGAATCTGTTCGACCAGCCCCGCGTACGATAACGCGCTCACCGCTGAAGGCAGCAATCGCCTCCACCAGTTCTTCCTGCACGGACCTGTCCTTGGCCTGGACCTGCCAGCCGGAAAAAGGTGTTCCGTCGTATTCAACGGTGATGCGGTAGCGGGGCATTGAACTCATTCGGTAGCATGCGTGTGCACACCCATTCACACTCAGCCGAGCGCGAAGTCAAATGATCGACAGAATGCCTGCCCGTCGTTTAGCAGCGATTGCCAACGGCTGGTATGCACCGGCCGCCGTAGCCACCGCCATAGTAACCGTAGCCACCTCTCACGTTCTGCTGGACGTTGATGTTGCCGCCTCGCTGAATGACACGGCTCTCACTGAAGCCCAACGTGAGATCAGTTGCGCCGTCCGGGTTAATAATCACGCGATTTGTCGGCGGCAATGGTCGGAACACGCGAACGCCGTGCTCAATGGTTACGATTGCACCGCCGTAGGGGCGTGGTTCAATCCGCGTGGTGCTGCCTTGAGCATAAGTAAGTGTCGATGTCAGCATCAGGCTGACGGCGCTTGCGATGAGGGCAACATAATGCTTCG
>JBCBRD010000294.1:0-2391 GCA_039819885.1 Pseudomonadota bacterium | reverse complement strand
GAGAATCTCAAGCGTCATGAGCACACCTGCTTTCAGCGTTCCCTCAGTTCAATCAAGATCGGCCTGCCTGTCGTCGCAACCGCCGACGCCTATGGTGACCGGACGTTCGAGGGTGAAATCACAGGCATCGATAGCCGCGTTGATCCCATCACGCGGTCAGTCACCGTGCGCGCGATACTACCGAACCCTGAGGGAACGCTGAAAGCAGGTGTGCTCATGACGCTTGAGATTCTCAAAAACCAGCGGAAGGCACTCGTCATACCTGAAGAGGCCGTCGTCGCGCTGGGACGAACCAACTTTGTGTACGTCGTAGACGACAAGGCCGATAAACCAGCAGCAGACCGACGCGAGTTGCAGCTCGGTGCCCGCGAAGCCGGCATCGTTGAAGTTGTCACTGGCTTAAGGGTCGGTGAATTGGTCGTGACCGACGGCAATTTGAAATTGCGTCCAGGTGCAAGCGTTGCGATCAAGGCAATCGAGACCGGATCGGAGCCGCTCGCCAAGCTTTTGGATCAAGACAGAAAAAGCAAGGTCGCCGCCGAGCCGAAGCCACAAGGCTAGCTGCCTTACCAAGTTCCGCACGGTTAAGTGTCCCAACGTAGGGGCTGTGCTCGGAACACGATGAGTTGCCGAACAACACTGTAAAAGGAACGCGCCGCCATGCTGATCTCGGATCTATCGGTCAAGCGTCCAGTGTTTGCCGCTGTGATCGGGTTGATCCTGATTGCATTCGGATTGGTGGCGTTTGAACAACTGCCGTTGCGCCAATACCCCGACATCGACCCACCTGTCGTGTCCATTGAGACGGCTTACCCAGGCGCCTCCGCAAATGTCGTTGAAACACGGATCACGGAGTTGATCGAGGAACGCATTTCCGGCGTCGAGGGCATCGCGTTTATTGAGTCAGAAAGCCAAGACGGCGAGTCCGACGTTACGATCGAATTCAAAATCGACCGCGACGTCGATGCTGCCGCCAATGATGTGCGCGATCGGATCTCAGGCATCCTGGATGACCTGCCAGATGAAGCCGATGCGCCCGAAATCCAAAAAGTCGACAGCGACCGCAATGTCATCATGTGGCTCAATTTAGCGAGCCCGTTGATGACAGTTCCCGAACTGACCGACTATGCCGAGCGCTACCTTGTGGACCGCTTCTCGGTACTTGACGGTGTCGCGAGGGTCAGGATCGGCGGACAGCAGACGTATGCCATGCGGGTTTGGCTGGATCGCAAGGGCTTGGCCGCGCGTCAATTGACAGCCAATGATGTCGAGAACGCATTGCGCGCCGAAAACGTCGAACTCCCTGCAGGCGCCATAGAATCAAAAGACCGGCAATTCACCGTGCGCGTCGAGCGATCATTCCGCTCCCCACAGCAGTTCGCATCACTCGTCCTCGGACGTGGCAGCGACGGATATCTCATTCGGCTTGGAGATGTTGCCCGCGTTGAAAAAGGCACGGTTGAAGACCGATCATTTTTCCGCGGAAACACCGTGCCGATGGTCGGCATCGGCATCATCAAACAATCGACCGCCAACACCATAGCGGTTGCCCGTGCGGCCAAAGCTGAAGCCGCTAAAATCAACCCGAACTTGCCCAATGGGATGCAGATCAAGCAGAGCTATGACACGTCGGTATTCATCGAAGGCGCCATCAACGAGGTCTACAAGACGCTCTTTATCGCCATGGCATTGGTCATAACGGTCATTCTCGTATTCCTGGGATCGGTCCGCGCAACGCTCGTTCCAGCCGTTACCGTACCTGTATCCATCGTTGCGACGTTTATTGTCGTTTACGCACTCGGGTTCACGGTCAACCTCCTCACGCTCTTGGCGCTCGTCCTCGCCATCGGTCTAGTGGTCGACGACGCAATCGTCGTTCTGGAAAACATCGCTAGGCGCATGAAGACATACGGCGAAACACCGCTTGTTGCAGCCTACCGCGGTGCCCGGCAGGTCGGATTTGCCGTCATCGCAACAACCCTTGTTCTCGTTGCCGTCTTCGTCCCAATTACGTTCCTGGACGGTGACATCGGGCGGCTATTCTCTGAGTTCGCGTTGACCATGGCAGCAGCCGTCTGTTTCTCAAGTCTCGTCGCGCTCACCCTGTCGCCGATGGTGGCCTCAAAGGTCCTCAAGCAGAACGAACAACCCGGAGCCACACAACGGTTGGTCGACGGTGCATTCAATGGCGTCCGCAACGCCTATGCCGCCAGTCTACGCGGAGCCCTGAAAGCCAAAGGGCTCGTTGTCTTGCTGTTCATCGCACTATTTGCAGCAACAGGCTGGCTCTACACAAAGATACCCGGTGAATTCGCGCCGCGCGAAGACCGCGGTGCCTTCTTCATTTTTGTGAACGGCCCTGAAGGCGCGACGTTCACGTACATGAAAGAC
>JBCBRD010000293.1:0-2474 GCA_039819885.1 Pseudomonadota bacterium | reverse complement strand
TGCTTGGTGATGATTGCGCATGGAACCCTCATGGACCCTTGACGTACATTATAACATCCGAGAGAGTGTGGTCAATATTTTAGCTCTGGAGCAACCATGGACAATAAACTCCTCTCACACCTGTCAGATGCCGATACCCACACCGATCGCCGCCTCCCCGTGACCGTCCTGTCAGGGTTTCTCGGCGCTGGCAAAACAACGCTTCTCAATCACGTGCTTTCGAACCGCGAGGGCAAAAAGGTTGCCGTCATCGTCAACGACATGAGCGAGATCAATATTGATGCCGAACTCGTCCGCGACGGCGGTGCCAACCTGTCCCGCACCGATGAGACGCTGGTCGAGATGACCAATGGGTGCATCTGCTGCACGTTGCGCGAAGACCTTCTCAACGAAGTGCGCCGTCTCTCGGCCGACGGCCGCTTTGACTATCTCTTGATCGAATCAACCGGGATTGCAGAGCCGCTTCCTGTGGCCTCGACCTTTGAGTTCCGTGATGAGGATGGGGAAAGCCTTTCCGATGTTGCACGCCTCGACACGATGGTCACAGTCGTGGACGCTGCCAACCTTCTGCGTGACTATTCTTCACACGACTTTCTTAAGGACCGCGGCGAAACGGCTGGGGATGACGATGAGCGCACGCTTGTCGATCTGTTGGTCGACCAGATGGAATTCGCCGATGTTATCGTGCTGAATAAACTCGATCTGGCAACGCCCGATGAAGTCGCCACGGCTCGCTCCATCATTCGCGCGCTCAATTCTGACGCGCGCATCATCGAAACAACGAACGCCGAGGTCGGAATGTCTCGCATTCTCGATACAGGGCTTTTTGATTTTGATGCAGCCCATGAGCATCCAACATGGTTCAAAGAGCTGAACGGCTTCAAAGACCACGTGCCCGAAACCGAGGAGTACGGGATTAGTAGTTTCGTTTATCGCGCACGCGGCCCGTTTGACCCGGCCAAGGTGCACGCGTTCTTTAACAAAAACTGGCCTGGCGTTGTTCGCGCAAAAGGGTTCTTCTGGCTCGCCTCCCGTCCCGAGTTTGTCGGCGAACTCTCACAAGCCGGCCCAATCGTGCGCACCCAGTGCGTAGGTTATTGGTGGGCGTCCATTCCCAAGAAGGAGTGGCCGCAAGACCCAGACCTTGTTGAAAAGGTCAAGGCGCGTTGGGACGAGCTGTGGGGCGACCGCCGGCAGGAACTGGTCTTCATCGGATCGCGCGAAATGAACGAAGCGACCATACGCGCCGAGCTCGATGCCTGTCTGATGGACGTGCCCACTGGCAAGCGAGTTGATGCTGGCGAGTGGCGAAAGTTGTCCGATCCGTTTCCGATGTGGGGCATGGAGGCAGCCTAATGACCACCGACCTGTATCAGCTGAATGAGCCCAGCCCGATCGTGTCGGCTGACATCGACGCGCCGCCGCCGCCCGACGATGCAAGCGTAGCTTACGGTGATACGCCTGCCGTATTTGATGATTGGAGTACCACCGCGACCTCGCTTGCAGTATGGCGCCGCGAACCTTCCTTTGATATAGCCCAGCACCTTGCCAAGATGCAGCTCAGTCTGCTTACAGGTTGGAGGAGATCCTTCGGTGCGGCTGAGGCTGAAACTGCCATAGCCGAGGCAATGGCGAACAGCGGGTTCAACAATGCAGCGCTCGAAAATTTCCTTGCTGCGGACATGGCACTCCTGACGCGCGTCTTTTCGACCAGCACAGGGATAGAGCGCGTCGAGGCGCGTCTCGATATCATCCGGCACAATGCTTGTCGGCGGTTTCATGTCGACAGCTATCCAGCGAGACTGGCGGTCACCTACGTCGGACCTGGCACTGACTGGGTTCCCCGCTGCCGCAGCGAGCAAGCGCTTGCCGAGCAGGAAGACTACACGGGACCGGCAATCGAATTCCCCGCGTTCTCAGTGGGCTTGTTCGCCGGGGCAATGAACGGACGCACTGGCCTCGTTCACCGCTCGCCCAAGATCGAGGGAACAGGACGTGCGCGGCTCTTTTTATGCGTGAATGCCGCCCGAAACTGAGCATCTACCTCCAGCAGCACTTTATCCGTCTGACGGGAAGCAATCTGACCAAGTCCGTGGACGACGTGAAACTTTGCGACTTCGCAAGCCGACGATCATTAACTGGGTAGAGATCGTGACAATCGGCGACCGTGAGGACATGTTCACCAGAGAAGCCTAACGCCATGTTTATGGATGCCCGATTGAGATAACATCAACGCGTGGACCGCTACATCCTTTTTGGCTTACCACGTGGGACGATCAAGACCACCGACGCAGCGATCGAAGCACACGGAGTAACGAATGCGGCTTAAAGCCCAGCCTCAACGCAAGTTTCCCTTGAGCCTTACACCGCTCATCGATGTCGTGTTCCTGCTGCTTATATTTTTCATGCTAGCGTCGACTTTCTTGAAGTTCTCGGCCATGCCGATCGCAGGTGCAAAGGGTGGCGGCGGTACA
>JBCBRD010000292.1:0-2526 GCA_039819885.1 Pseudomonadota bacterium | reverse complement strand
GGCCACACACCACCCGATAGGGTCCACCCTTCAATGTTCTAAGGGTAAGGGAGTGGCTTCAGCCAGTCGGCGCGGTACGGCAAGGATCAACGCCATTGTCATGTCGGCGGTATCCTCGGTGAGGACGCCTGGGGTATTGGTCACGGTGATGTTGCGGTTTCTGGCCGTACCGCGCCGACTGGCTGAAGCCACAGCCTACCTCAAGAACAACGGCAGCGAGTGGGGTGGCTGGTCGCCGACGTGGATGTTGGGTCACCGCATCTATGGCAAGCGTCTGGGTATTATTGGCATGGGGCGCATTGGTCAGGCGGTTGCACGGCGTGCCAAGGCGTTCGGTTTGCAGATCCACTATCACAACCGGCGACGCTTGCCCGAGGCAATAGAACAGGAATTCGAAGCCACCCATTGGGAAAGCCTCGATCAGATGATCGCGAGGATGGACATCATCTCCGTCAACTGCCCGCATACGCCTGCAACATATCACCTCTTGTCGGCGCGCCGCTTAAAGCTGATTAAGCCAACCGCTTACATCGTTAACACGGCACGTGGTGAAGTGATTGACGAGAACGAGCTAGCCCGCATGATCGAAAGCGAGGCGATCGCCGGAGCCGGTCTTGACGTTTTCGAGCACGAACCCGCGGTAAACCCAAAGCTCCTAGCATCCGATCGTGTCGTCGCCCTTCCTCACATGGGCTCAGCGACCATAGAAGGCCGCATCGATATGGGCGAAAAGGTCATCATCAACATCAAGACCTTCATGGACGGCCACACACCACCCGATAGGGTCCACCCTTCAATGTTCTAAGGGTAAGGGAGTGGCTTCGGCGGGGTTGCGCCACCCAGTGTGAGCCGACCGGTGCAGTGGGCCCGTTGACCTGGGACTATCAACAACTCAATGGAGTTTCTACTCCACGCGAGCATGTTCACAAAATGTAACATGCTGATAATGCTCGCAGAATAGGGCAGGACTTGCCAGAATTGGTCCTTTCTCTCGCCACATGAAGACCGTGAAAAGATCTCGGGCGGTTCAACACGAACCTTAGAGGGAGGTGCTCACTGCTGGTTGTCTCGACGGGGGGCATCCGGCGCACTAGGAGCGCCAAATGACGCGACAGAATTTCTCTAACAGCCACATCGCAGCTTGTGTATTGGCCCTTCCATTGGCCATCACCGCTGCATCGGGCACCACTGCGAGCGCGGCAGATCTCGGTGGAAGCTTGAAGGACCCACCGGCCCCCATCGATTACGCACCGACACGACCTCCGATCTGGCAAGGAACCTATTGGGGTGCATCCCTTGGTTACGGGTGGGGTGAATCCGAGCACTATTACGATCGCGGAAACAACCACGGTTCAGCAGAGAACGATCTTGAGGGTGGTCTGGCCAGTTTAACGCTTGGCTACAACTACCTTGCAGCCCAAGGCCTGCTTGTCGGCATCGAGGGCGATATTGGCATCATGGACCTATCCGCCGATGACAAGGTGATCTTTGATGGCCACGTCTGGAAATCAGAGTTTGGCTCATTCTGGGGAACTGTGCGTGGACGAGCAGGCTTCTTGTGGGGCAACACGCTGTTCTACGGCACTGGCGGCTGGGCCTTCATGGAGGTCAACGAAGTGGGCATCGGTGACGCTGATGGTCAGACAGCAACCAACGAGGACATTCGCTCGGGCTGGGTCGCAGGCGGTGGTATCGAGCACGCCTTTTCGCCCGGTATGACGACGAAGATCGAATACTTGCACATGGACTTCGGCAGTTACGATGGCTTGAGTGAAAACCAGGAAGCCTATTCGTTCGACAACACGGTGGATCTTGTGCGCGCCGGCATCAACTTCAAATTCTAGCCCGGTAAAGTGCCTCAAGGATCTGCAATGATCCTAATGAAAGATGAAAACATGAGACGGCCAATCGAGGCCGTCTCAAAGCAATGGATATGAACTTACGCAAGATTGCTTCAAAAAATCGGCGTTTAAGCACGTCAACAGGCCCTTCACCTAGATCATATTCCGCAAAAGTGTACCCGGTTTTGCGATAAGAATATGATCCAAAACAGAAACTTAAAGCGCGCCGCAAACCTTTCGCAATCAAAAGCCATCATAATCCTTGGTCGTTGTAAGTTGCTTCAGCGAAACGCGAGCCAACACCATGGATATGACAGAAGCCTCTCCAACTGAGCTCAGGCTATCGAACCGCCAGATTGAAACCATCGGGCTTGTCCTGGCCGGTGCTTTCGTCGGATACGGTCTCATATTGTGGATCGCTGCAAACTGGACCGACTTCGATCGTTTCACGCGATTTGCAATCGTTGGGTCTGCGTTAGCGGGTTCAGGCGCCCTTGCGGCGTTGTCTTCCAGTTTGCGCGTTCCAGCCTCCCACGTTGGCGTTCTCGCCATCGGTGGCCTCATGGCCGTTGTCGGCCAGGAGTATCAGTCCACTCAAAGTAGCAAATTTACAGAATGCTTTAAAAAATTCGAAAAGCCCCTTCTGTCCGAAAATCCGGCCCCAGCCCTTTTGCAGTGAAAGGCG
>JBCBRD010000291.1:0-2547 GCA_039819885.1 Pseudomonadota bacterium | reverse complement strand
ATCGGCTCGGGCATGATCGGCGGGACGCTTGCGCATCTCATCGGCCTGAAAGAACTCGGCGACGTTGTCATGTTCGACATCGCGGAAGGCATGCCGAACGGTAAGGCCCTCGACATTGCACAGTCGGGCGCTGCCGAAGGTTTCAACTGCACACTGCGTGGCACAAATGCGTACGCGGACATCGAAGGCGCAGAAGTCTGCATCGTAACCGCCGGTGTCCCTCGCAAACCAGGCATGAGCCGTGATGATCTCCTGGGGATCAACCTGAAAGTCATGGAGCAGGTCGGCGCTGGAATTAAGAAGTACGCACCGAACGCATTCGTCATCGTTATCACGAACCCACTCGACGCCATGGTCTGGGCGCTACAAAAAGCATCCGGCCTACCGCGGAACATGGTGGTCGGTATGGCAGGCGTTCTCGATGCCTCTCGCTTCAAGCTCTTCTTGTCAGAAGAACTCGGCATCTCCGTCGAAGACATCACCACATCGGTTGCGGGCGGCCACGGCGACGACATGGTGCCACTGGTTCGCTACTCCACGGTCGCAGGTATTCCGCTGCCCGACATCGTGAAAATGGGCTGGCTGACACAGGAGCGGCTCGATCAGATCATTGAGCGCACACGCAAAGGCGGCGGTGAGATCGTCGGGCTCCTCAAAACCGGTTCAGCGTTCTACGCGCCAGCGGCATCTGGAATTGAAATGGCCGAAGCCTACCTCAAAGACAAAAAACGCATTCTGCCGTGCGCCGCCTACCTCAATGGAGAATACGGCGTAAAGGGCCTCTACGTGGGTATCCCGGTCATGATCGGAGCTGGCGGTGTGGAGCGTATCGTTGAAGTCGATTTGAACGCCGCCGAAAGCGCCATGTTCATGAAGTCGGTTGAATCGGTGAAGACACTGGTCGACGCCTGTAACGAGATCGCTCCTCAACTGGGTTCCTAAACGGCCGATCATATCCAAGCGCACCTTGAGTACCAGGTGCGCTATTCGCGTGCCCGACCAAAAACCTTCGGAAGGCCAAAATGAACATTCACGAATATCAAGCCAAACAAGTGCTGAAAGGCTTCGGCGCGCCAATCGCTGACGGCAATCCAGTTCTCACAGCCGACCAAATTGAACAGGCCGTCAAATCCTTGCCTGGCCCGGTCTGGGTCGTGAAGAGCCAGATCCACGCAGGTGGCCGCGGCAAAGGCAAGTTCAAAGAGCTCGGCCCGGATGCCAAAGGCGGGGTCCGCGTGAGCTTCTCCGCAGAAGAAGCCATTGCGCATGCCAAGGAAATGTTCGGCAACACACTGGTCACTGCACAGACAGGTGATGCCGGAAAACAGGTCAACCGCCTCTACATAGAAGACGGTGCCGATATTGACCGCGAACTTTACCTCTCGATCCTCGTTGACCGTACGGTCGGCCGTACAGCTTTTGTCGTGTCGAGCGAAGGCGGTATGGACATTGAGGCCGTCGCCGAAGAAACGCCCGAAAAAATCATCACCCTGCCGATCGATCCTGATACCGGTGTAACCGATGCTGATGCGACCAAGCTCTGTGATGCGTTGGGTCTGGTCGGCAACGATAAGGCCGACGGCCTGACGCTATTCCCGATCCTCTACAAAGCGTTCACCGAAAAAGACATGGCGCTTCTTGAAGTCAATCCGCTGATCACAATCAAAGGTGGCGGCCTGCGTGTTCTCGACGCCAAAGTCTCCTTTGATGGCAACGCGCTCTTCCGTCATCCCGACATCGTCGAACTTCGCGATACAACCGAAGAAGACGCCAAAGAGATCGAAGCATCCAAATACGATCTCGCCTACGTCACGCTCGATGGCAACATCGGCTGCATGGTCAACGGCGCAGGCCTGGCGATGTCAACGATGGACATCATCAAGCTTTACGGCGAAGAGCCCGCTAACTTCCTCGACGTCGGTGGCGGTGCTTCAAAAGAGAAGGTCACGGCCGCCTTCAAGATCATCACAGCCGACCCCAAGGTCAAAGGCATCCTGATCAACATCTTCGGCGGCATCATGAAATGTGATGTCATCGCAGACGGCGTTGTCGCTGCCGTCAAAGAAGTGGGGCTAAACGTGCCACTCGTTGTTCGCCTTGAAGGCACCAACGTCGACCTTGGCAAGAAAATCATCAACGAGTCCGGCCTCAACGTCATTGCCGCCGACGACCTCGACGATGCCGCCCAAAAAATCGTCGCCGCCATCAAAGAGGCCTGAACCACATGTCCATTCTCATCAATAAAGACACCAAGGTTCTCGTGCAGGGCCTGACCGGTAAGACCGGAACGTTCCACACCGAACAGGCGATCGCCTACCACGGCACGCAAATGGTCGGCGGAATTCACCCCAAAAAAGGCGGCTCCACCTGGGAAGGCTCCGGCGGCGACAAGCGGCCAATCTTTGCGTCGGTGAAAGAGGGCAAGGACGCAACCGGGGCGAATGCCTCGGTGGTCTATGTCCCACCAGCCGGTGCCGCAGCAGCCATCATCGAAGCGATCGACGCTGAGATTCCGCTCATCATCTGCATGCCTTCGGTGATGCAGAT
>JBCBRD010000290.1:0-2560 GCA_039819885.1 Pseudomonadota bacterium | reverse complement strand
GATGGTGCGCGAATACAAAGGCTCTCATTCTGGCGAGCACGGAGATGGATTGGTCAGATCTGAATTCCACCGTCCGATGTTTGGAGACCGCATGGTCGAGAACTTCGAATGGGTAAAAGATCGGTTCGACCACAAGGGACTATTAAACCCTGGCAAGATTGTCCGCCCTCCAAAGATGGATGATCGCAAACTGCTCCGGTATGGGCCATCCTACGACGTCAAAGACATGAACGCCGTCTTCAACTGGCCTGATCACTACGGCAAGGGCCGTGGACTGCAGGGCGCCGTTGAGATGTGCAACAACAATGGCGCGAGCGGCCAAATGCGAGAATGCGGCATGTGCCCATCCTACCGCGTCACGAAAGACGAACGCGACGTCGTGCGCGGACGCGCAAATGCACTGCGGCTTGCCCTATCCGGTCAGCTTGGTCCGGACGCACTGTCATCAGATGCCATGGCCGACACCATGTCTTTGTGTGTCTCGTGCAAGGCCTGTCGTCGCGAATGCCCGACCGGCGTCGATATGGCGAAAATGAAAATCGAGGTTCTGGCCAAGCGCGCTGAGACAAAGGGTTTGAGCATACGCGACCGTTTGGTGGCCTACCTCCCGCGCTATGCATCTTGGGCCTCGCAAGTCCCGTGGGCCTTCAACGCACGCGACGCTATCCCAGGCATGGCGTTTCTATCTGAAAAGCTGATCGGCCTAAGCGACAAACGCTCATTGCCAAAATGGCGGTCCGACGCATTCCAGACAAAGCAAATGGAAACGCAAGCTGGCACAACCCAGCCCGACGTCCTGCTATTCGCCGACACCTTCAATCGGTACTTTGAACCTGACAATCTGCACGCCGCCGAAACGGTCTTGAAGGCAGCGGGCATAAACTACGCACACGCAACGCCAACCTCAGAGCGTGAAACCCGCCCGTTATGCTGCGGCCGCACGTTTTTTTCAGCCGGCCTCGTAGATGAGGCCCGAAGCGAACTGACCCGAACCATCAAAGTCTTTCGGCCCGTTTTGGAAGCAGGTGGATATGTCGTCGGTCTTGAACCCTCATGTGTAATGACGTTCCGCGACGAAGCACCAGCACTCCTTGGCGATGATTGGAATGCCGACCTCGGTTCACGCGTCTTAACACTGGAAGAATATCTGGCAATGCGCCACCAGTCAGGGGAGTTGAAACTCTCCCTCAAACCGATCGCAGCAAAAAAAGCTCTTTTGCACGGGCATTGCCATCAAAAGTCCTTCAACGCCGTAACACCTATCCAGACCTTGTTGGCGCTGATCCCAGAACTCGAAACAGAGGTTGTTCAAACTAGCTGCTGTGGGATGGCAGGCGCCTTTGGATATCAGGCTGAGACCTACGAGACATCCATTGCAATGGCTGAACTGAACCTGTTGCCAAAAGTCCGTGAAGCTGATGCTGATACCGTTATACTAGCCGACGGTACATCTTGCAGACATCAGATCTCTGACGGTACACAACGGTCAGCCATTCACGTGGCTCAGCTTTTAGCCGACGCGATCGATCATTCCGCGCAGCGTCAGTAAGGGAGAACCAACGATGGCATTGTCCGCATTGGCCCCGGTTGAACGACGGGGCTTGCATGAAGAGCTAACCGAACAACTGCGCCGCGCGATTATCCATGGAGAGCTGGAGGCCGGAACCAAGATCTCCGAAAAAGCGTTGTGCGAGCAGTTTGGCGTATCGCGCACGCCAGTGCGCGAAGCAATCAAGATCCTCAGCACAGAAGGGCTCATCCAGCTCAATCAAAACCGAGGCGCATCCGTCACTGAGCTGACACTGTCCGATCTCAAGGACGCCTTCCCCATTATGGCAACGCTGGAAGGCCTCGCGGGCCAACTGGCCTGTAAGAATGCCTCCGATGCCCAAATCGCGCGTGCCAGTGCTTTGCAAACCCGATTGGAGGCGATGTTCAAGTCAGGCGACAGAAAGGGCTACTTCAAAGTCAACGAAGACATCCACGAGTTGTTCATCGAGGCATCGGGCAATGCTGCACTCCCACGCCTGATCAGAGCAGTGTCCGCCCAGGTGCGCCGTGCTCGCTATATGGCGAACCTTTCGACTGATCGTTGGGAACAAGCGGTAAAGGAACACGCCGACATACTGGTGGCCTTTGAAGCGCGCGATGCAAACCGTGTCGGAAGACTGATGACCACGCACCTCAACAATAAGCTCAAGGCCTTGACCAAAGCACTCGAAGGCCAAGTCTAGCCGCCTAAACCGGTCTGATGCCATTAAGCCGTTAGCTCAACATATGCGTTAAGGTTGATGAGACACTCATCCCAACCTTTGCCAACGCCCGCCCGGCCCTCTTCACGCACAATGCCTTCATGCCGCAACATGATCCGGGTTGCAGCGCCCTCTGCTTCAAATCGAACGATGACTTTCGAAACGGGAGTAGTGTCGTGGCTTCCATCGTCGTGTTCCACGACATGACACCATGTGAAAACCAAACACGCATCTTTTTCAATTTCCAGATATTCACCCTGGAGGAACGAACGACCGTTTTCCTCTGGCATCTCAAAACGCCAGCGACC
>JBCBRD010000289.1:0-2560 GCA_039819885.1 Pseudomonadota bacterium | reverse complement strand
AGAAGGCGGCAGTTGTTTGTTCCCAGATCAAGCGCACCGTATATCGGGGCTGTTCGTTCGGCCAGCCCAGTCCAACAGCGACGGAGTAAAGAGGTCTTCGGAACATTCACGAGCAAGACCAAATAGGTCGACTAACGAGCCTCAGACGACCGAACGAACAGCCCCGATATACGGTGCGCTTGATCTGGGAACAAACAACTGCCGCCTTCTATTGGCGCGGCCATCGCGACGCGGCTTCCGGGTAATAGATGCGTTTTCGCGCATCATACGTCTAGGAGAAGGGGTGACCCATTCCGGTGCGCTGTCACAAGCCGCCATGGACCGGACCATAGATGCCCTCCGCGTCTGTTCGCACAAAATCCAGCGCAACAACGTTCGCAAGTCCAGATTGGTCGCGACCGAAGCCTGCCGTGCCGCGCACAACGGCCAGGAATTCCTCGATCGCGCGCGCCGTGAAACTGGATTGGACATTGAAATTCTAACCTGCGAGATGGAAGCCAGTCTCGCGGTTTCAGGGTGCGCCACCTTAATTGATGGCCGCTCGGACTATGTGCTCGTCTTCGATATCGGTGGCGGATCATCAGAACTCATTTGGCTCGACCTGACAAAGCGACGCCCACAAAACCACGCACGGCCCATCCTCGACCGCCCTGAGGCACAAGCCTGTATGAGCGCATGGACCTCGCTGCCGGTTGGCGTCGTAACATTGGCTGAAAGATTTGGCGGACGCGACGTCACACCTGACGTTTTCGAACAGATGGTCGACTGGGTTACAGGTTTGCTGCAACCATTCGAAGACGAACACGCCTTCAAAACCAAACTTGAAGGCCGATCCGCACATCTATTGGGTACATCTGGAACCGTGACGACAGTCGCGGGCATTCAGCTGGGCCTGCCGCGTTACGATCGCAACAAGGTTGACGGCACATGGATGCGCGTGGCTGACGCCCACGATGTCACCTACAGCCTTCTCAACCGCTCTTACGAAGCGCGCATCGCCGAACCCTGCATTGGTCATGACCGTGCTGATCTGGTCCTTGCAGGCTGTGCTATTCTTGAAGCATTGATCCGCATGTGGCCTTGCGAACGACTTCGCGTGGCGGACCGCGGGTTACGGGAAGGCATCTTGGCGACATTGATGAGTGAAGACGGTGTCTATAGAAGTCGTCGCCGATAGAGGCTTCAAACGCCCCACACCAGTTGCCACAAAGATCCCAGTATCGACGTACCGACAGTCTGAGAGTTCGACTATGCCAACCAAAAAGCCTGGACAAGGCGCCATCGGGCCTACAGGCGGACAGCGCCAGTTGCGCGTGCGTGTGAAAACCGCACGCAAGCGCTCCAACTCCTCAGCACGATGGCTCGAACGCCAACTCAATGACCCCTACGTCGCCGCGTCAAAGCGAGATGGGATGCGTTCCCGTGCAGCCTACAAACTCCAAGAGATCGACGACAAGCACAGGTTCTTGAAACCGGGACAGTGCGTCATTGACTTAGGCGCAGCGCCTGGCGGTTGGTGCCAGATCGCAGCAGACCGTGTCGGCGCCGTGACTGGCAAAGGATCATCGAAGGGACACGTGGTTGCCATCGATTATCTTGGCATGGACCCCGTCGCAGGGGTGGATATCCTCGAACTGGATTTCATGGATGAAACCGCCGAAGACAAACTCAAAGCTTGCCTACCAGAAGGTCGCGCCGACATCGTGCTATCAGACATGGCCGCGCCAACAGTTGGACACGCGCGCACCGACCACATACGCATTATGGGACTAGCTGAAGCCGCGGCACACTTCGCATTGGATGTCCTGAACCCAGGCGGCACGTTTCTGTGTAAGGTCTTCCAAGGAGGCGCCGAGCGCGAACTGCTTCAGATCTTGAGAACGAATTTCAAGACGGTCAAACACATCAAGCCTCCAGCCAGCCGATCAGATTCCGCTGAACTCTATGTCCTCGCGACCGGTTTCAAGGGTCAGGACCACAGACAGGCTTGACGCATGGGTATCCCCAGGGCCCGCAGAAATCGCGCACCCTGGGAAACCATGAGCAAGATCACGTCACAGATAAACGGCGAGCAGACCCGCACCAATACCAGCAAGAGCCCCAGACCCGATTGTCGCCAATCCAGTCGATACCAAAAGCAAAATGTCCATCGCAAACAACCCTATTGAGCAACCCTCTCCTGAAAAAAGGAATTACGACGGATCTAAGGTCGGATTATGACCGTCCACGAGAAAACACTTTGGATGCACAAAACACGCGCCTGCGGCAGCCAAACTTGGCCACGCGGAGCAAGCCTTAACCGGCGGCGGCCACATTTGCCTCACTCGGCGGCGGCCTGGGACGGCAAGTCCAATTCCCCCCGGATGACATACCGCAAGATTGCGACGATCTCTTCGGCCGTCTCAGCCACAGCCAGCGCTGCAGCGTCTACCTCTTTCAACGGGTGGTTATGATCGGGCCCATGCATGATGACCAATGGCTTATCAAGGGCCGAGGCATATCCGGCGTCAAATGCCGCATTCCACTGCTTATACTGTTCTCCAAACCTAACAACGACAAT
>JBCBRD010000288.1:748-2569 GCA_039819885.1 Pseudomonadota bacterium | reverse complement strand
CACACTTTTGCGGAACATGATCTAGACTGTGTGGTCTGCGTGATAGAGGTAATCGTCGGACACGTAGCGCTTCGGTTGCGGGTCGGGAAAGCTCATGAAGCGATTGATGCCGGAACGGCAATTTACGGACATACTGGGTATCGATGTCTCGTCAGTCAGTTTGGAAAGTGCCGAACGCCGGTTGAAGCTTGATCGCGTTGCCGAGAAAGACAAGGGACGTGTTCGACTTCTTCAAGGTGCGCTGACATATCGCGACCGCCGGATTGAGGGATTTGATGCCGCTGCCCTCGTTGAGGTGATCGAGCATTTGGATGCTGAGCGCCTCAACGCGATGGAGCGTGCGGTGTTTGAATTTGCAAAGCCTTGGCACGTTATCGTGACGACGCCAAACCGTGAATACAACGCTAAGTTTGAGGGATTGGCAGCAGGTGCTTTCCGGCACTCCGATCATCGCTTCGAATGGACACGTGAAGAGTTTGCAGAATGGTGCGCACGTGTCGGTAAGCGCTTTGGGTACGAGGCGACACTCACCGGTATCGGTGATGATGATCCGGAATTCGGCGCCCCATCACAAATGGCGGTATTTACAACAGCTCGCCAAGAGCCTGCGCAGTTAATCACCGACGGGGGGCGCTCATGAAGATTGAGATCCCTGACTTTTGTCTCGTCGTTCTGATTGGAACGTCGGGTTCGGGTAAGTCAACGTTTGCCGCAAAGCATTTCAAGCCGACGGAAACGGTATCGTCTGATGCTGCGCGCGGTGTGGTCAGCGACGATGAAAACGATCTGGATGCAACCAGCGATGCATTCGAGCTTGTTCACTACATCACGCGGACCCGGCTGAACCGCCGACGTCTGACCGTGGTTGATGCGACGAATGTGCGACCGGAAGATCGTGCATCGCTTGTGAAGATTGCGCGCGAAAACCATGCGATTGCTGTGGCGATTGTTGTGAACCCCGGCGAGGAGATCTGCCACGCGCGCAACGTTCATCGCCCGGATCGACAATTTGGCGCGCACGTTGTGCGGAACCAAACGCGGACTATGAAGCGGGGTTTGCGAGGCTTGGAAAAGGAAGGTTTTCGACAAGTCCACGAACTGCGGTCGGTTGAACGCATCGATGCCGTTGAGATTGAACGGGTGCCGCTGTGGACGGACCGCCGGGTAGAACACGGGCCGTTCGATATCATTGGTGATGTGCACGGGTGTGCAGATGAGTTGATCGCCTTGTTTGATACGCTTGGTTACAGCGTTTCGATATCAGGTCAAGGTGATGACCGCCTGGTTGTCTCTAAGGTCCCTGAAGGGCGACGCGCTGTATTCGTCGGTGATCTTGTCGATCGAGGACCGAAGTCACCGGATGTGTTGCGTATTGTCATGCACATGGTTGGTGCGGGGCAGGCGATCTGCGTGCCGGGCAATCATGACGTCAAACTTTTGCGCTGGCTGAATGGTCGCGATGTGAAGCTGACGCATGGTCTGGCTGAAACCGTAGACCAGCTTTCGCGCGAGCCTGACGGCTTTAAGTTGACTGTCAAAAAATTCATTGATGGGTTGGTCTCGCATGCCTGGCTGGAAGGCGGCACGCTTGCTGTTGCACACGCTGGCTTGAAGGAGCACATGCTTGGGCGGGCGTCTGGTAAGGTCCGCGAATTCTGCCTTTATGGTGAGACAAGCGGTGAGACGGACGAGTTTGGTTTGCCAATCCGTTACAATTGGGCTGCCGAGTATCGTGGTGCGCCGACGATTGTTTATGGCCATACGCCTGTTCCCGAAGCTGAGTGGCTGAACAATACGCTGTGTGTTGACACGGGCTGTGTG
>JBCBRD010000288.1:0-740 GCA_039819885.1 Pseudomonadota bacterium | reverse complement strand
CACGATTGTTTATGGCCATACGCCTGTTCCCGAAGCTGAGTGGCTGAACAATACGCTGTGTGTTGACACGGGCTGTGTCTTCGGTGGGAAGCTCACAGCGCTCCGTTGGCCAGAACGTGAGATCGTTTCGGTTCCTGCACAAGACACCTACGCCCAACCGATCCGGCCGTTGTCGCATCCGCCTGCGCGACCGGGTGCATCGCTGACTGCTCAGGCGCTACATGATGATTTGCTTAATCTGGAAGACGTCATCGGCAAGCGGATTGTCTCGACGCGCCTTGGCCGAAGCGTTCAGGTTCATCAGTCGAACGCAGCGGCTGCCTTAGAGGTCATGGCCCGGTTCGCCGTGGACCCCAAGTGGTTGATTTATTTGCCGCCCACAATGAGCCCATCAGAGACCAGTACGGCCGATGGCTATCTGGAGCGGCCTGAAGAGGCGTTTGCCTATTTCGGAAAGCAAGGTGTTGGCTCGGTTGTTCTTGAAGACAAGCATATGGGTTCGCGGGCTATCGCTGTGGTTTGCCGCAACGCAGATGTTGCGCGCGACCGGTTTGGCGTTGTGAATGGCCAAACGGGAACGATTTACACGCGGACAGGGCGTCCGTTTTTCTCCGATTATGACATGACTGATGCCTTGCTTGAGCGCATACGTGTTGGCATCGACGGGTCTGGACTTTGGGATGACCTGAAAACCGATTGGCTGTTGCTCGATGCTGAGTTGATGCCGTGGTCGGCGAAGG
>JBCBRD010000287.1:0-2580 GCA_039819885.1 Pseudomonadota bacterium | reverse complement strand
GACGACAACGCGCTTTTTCGCCAGCCGACAATGGCAGCGATCCGTCACGATAACGAAACGAATTTCGACGCACCGACCGAAACGAGCCGAGAGCTGGAGGCTCAGCGGTTCAACATCAACTATGTCATGCTCCCTGGAACAATCGGAGTCGTGAGCAATGGCGCAGGCCTTGCACTTGCGACGAACGATGCGATCGTTGACGCTGGCGGCGCTCCGGCCAATTTCATGGACATCCGCACAACAGCAACAAGCATCGACATCGCCGATGGATTAGGCCTCCTACTGGATGACCCACGCTTGAAGGCCATTTTGGTCAACGTACATGGAGGTGGCATGCAACGTTGCGATACGGTTGCAGAGGCCATTGGCATGGCAATCCGAAAGAAAGACTTGAAAGTTCCCCTTGTCGTCCGCTTGGCAGGAAACAATGCAGAGTTTGCAAAGACAGTTTTGAAGAACAACGGCGTGCCGTACATTGGCGCCGAAACGATGGAACAAGCCACGCAGCACGCCGTAGCAGCAGCCGCAGGGCAGACAATTCACTAATAGAATGTTTGGCTTCGTCCCCGACTTAGACACGCAAACCGCTACAGATCAGATGTAGATCTGAGTGACCTGAGGATCTTGGAATCGCATGGCAATACTTGTCAGCCCTGATACAAAAGTCCTTTGCCAGGGCTTCACTGGCAGAACGGCAACGTTCCACTGTGGGCGTATGCTGTCGTACGGCACTCAGATCGTCGGAGGTGTTGTACCCGGCAAAGGCGGCCGACAGCATTTGGATCGGCCGGTTTACGACAACGTCGCAACTGCGGTTGAAGCAACCGGCGCAAATGCATCGCTGGTCTTTGTACCGCCCATCAATGCCGCCGCAGCTCTCATCGAAGCAATTGAGGCCGAAATCGAGTTGATCGTCTGCGTCACCGAACGCGTTCCGCTTTTAGATATGATCAGGGTGCGTCAGGCCCTAGAGGGATCAAAGAGCATTCTCGTCGGAGCAAACTCACAAGGAATTCTGGCACCTGGACTGGCACAGCTCGGGGTTATGTCGACAATTGACGCAAAAAAAGGGTCGATAGGCATCGCATCCCGGTCTGCATCACTGACCAGCGAAATCGTTCTGCAAACAACCTCAGTTGACTTAGGTCAGTCGACAACTGTTGGCGTCGGTGGTGATCCCATTCACGGCCTCGATCTAAAAAGTTGCGTCGAGCTCTTCTTGGATGACGATGAGACCGAAGGAATCATATTGATCGGCGAGATCGGCGGCTTGGAAGAGCAGGAAGCGGCTAAGCTGATAGCGGAACGCAGACCTTCAAAACCAATCGTTGCTTTGATCGCTGGCCGCCATGCCCCCCCCGAACGCCGAATGGGTCATGCTGGCGCCTTGGCGGAAGTCGGTTCGGACGCAACCGCAGACTCCAAGATCCAGGCACTCGAAGCCGCAGGCGTCGTCGTTGCAATGAACGCGAGCAAAGTCGGCGAAACAATGCGGGATGCACTCAGGGTGGCCCAATCTGTATGAAAAGCAGTCGGTATCACGTGCTGCCTGGAAACAGGCAAGCAGTCTGACCTCAACAACAACTAGCCAGGCAGAAAACGTCGCCTGCATGACAAAACAAAACGGTCAACATCGCTACAAGCGACTGACCACGGAGGATGAAGATGAATGACATGTCCACACCGGGTGGCAATAGCAATTCTGGTGGAGACGGTCCAAAACGATCGATCCATCCAGGCGCGGGACGGCGTCAGGCGTTGTCACATCCCAAAGGTCGGGTGCTTGCATCCGGTGAACGAGAGGCAGTCGAAAAGCTCATCGGGCCAGGTCCATACGAGCGCGCACTGCTAATTGAATACCTCCATCTTATTCAAGATCACGAGGGCTGCTTACCAGCAGGCTATCTCCACGGCCTATCTGAATGCCTGAGCATCCCGATGGCCGAAGTCTTTGAAGTTGCCACCTTCTACGCGCACTTCGACGTCGTACCTGATGGCGCAGAAAAACCCGCCCGCACCACGATCCGTGTCTGCGACAGCCTTTCTTGCATGTTGGCAGGTGCGGAAGATCTCATTTCAGCACTTCAGACAAAAGCACCATCAGACGTTCGCGTCGTACGCGCACCGTGTATTGGTTCGTGCAACACAGCACCAGCAGCACACGTGGGTCATCGCCACATCGATCACGCAACCGCAGAGCGCGTTCTTGGTCTTGCATCAAGCGGCATCGTCGAAACAGAGATTCCAGATTATCAGGACTTTTATGGCTACGCTTCAGACGGCGGCTACAAGACACTGAAATCCTGCCTATCAGGTGAACGCACAGTTGACGACGTCATCACCACACTCTCAGACGGCGGCTTGCGCGGACTTGGCGGCGCCGGCTTCCCCACCGGCAGAAAGTGGGGCTTTGTCCGTGCTGAAAAAGGTCCACGCTTGATGGCCGTGAATGGCGACGAGGGCGAGCCAGGCACGTTCAAAGACCGCCACTACTTGGAAACACGTCCACACCAGTTCTTGGAAGGCATGCTGATCGCAGCTTGGGCGGTCGAGGCTGAAGAAGTCTTCATCTACATGCGG
>JBCBRD010000286.1:0-2614 GCA_039819885.1 Pseudomonadota bacterium | reverse complement strand
CGTCTCCTGAACCAACTCGTGGAAGATCACTACGAAGCGTAGTTGCTCATCACAGACGTCTTTCGGATCGCCAGGGCAGAAATGCCCGGCGATCCACTATGTGGCAGACTGGCTGGGTGGATGGCCAAGTCTTCTGACATTGGAAAATGCCAAGCGTTTCAGCCGGTTTTCCTCATCCCTTCCAACTCATATTTTCCATAATATATATTATGCGAACAGATGAGACGGCTCTGAAACCAATATTAAAAAGATCGCCAAGCTAATATTTTTTCAGCGGTTTGCCAGGAAATCCTGCACTCTTCAAAGTCCGTCTTAGCTGCTCCGTTTGGAGGCTGTCCGAATGGCGCGTGGTGATTGTAATTTTTTCTGACCTGGGACGACCCAACTATCAATCAAACGAAACATCGTTCCGTTGTCTGTATCAAGGACCTCAATTTCGTAGTCTGGTTCCAACTTGCGCATGCGTCGTATCAAGGCTGTACGAAACTGCGGCGTACCGGGTTTGAATTTGATTTCCATTGTTTCAATCCAAAGCTTGACCTCGCGAACGTCAGCCCACCTGTCAAAGCCATCTTGTCATCAGGTTCGTCCACACGACGAACGTAATCGCAGCGGCGCAAAGGGCAATCACCAACCATTTACAGGACATCCACCGAGGTTAATTTAGCTGCCATCACAGCTTCAAGCGACTGACCGTGCGCTTGTGGCCACCAACTCATGACATGCATCCTAATGCGAGTGTCGCCCTGTGCGTGTGCCAACTGGATTGTTTCAGCCTGCCTCTCCTCTGGAATCAAAACCCAAACCAGTCTTAGCTGGCCACTTTTGTACGATCATTGTGACGGCAACCACATACACCGCGATAACAACGCCCGTCAGACCATTGACAGAGATGACCAGACTGACAACCTGCGCATAGTCTGCTGGCCGACCCGCCCAATACTACACCGCGAGGCTGCATACTGTGCCCACAGTCACTACGGCTACCGCCGAGGATTGCCAGTAAGCAACCTGAAACTAAGCTTCTACTACTTCTCGGTCATCAAAATAGACATCCCACCACACCCTGATATTCAGCGCAGAAAACTGGTGCATTTGTTCTGGCTCTATAATGGGGCCACCATGTCCGATAGATAGCCAAAAACTCATTACGTCGACGGAACAGCCGTCACTAACGAGCTTGTCTAGGGACGTTTGCTTTCCCTTCAGCACCGCAAGGATCTGATCGAGATGTCGACGCGTGTCCCTCGACTTCATCAGCTTCTCAGTCGAGTAGAGCCATCCGGTGGTCTTACGTAGTTGATTGTTCTTCCCGAACAGATCGCCTCTAGTGAACGAGCGCGTTGGCTTTTGTTCGAGTGCCGCCGTGATTTCATCTGGCGTCAGACGCTCCGAAAAGATTCTGAGCGATGAATGAGTTGCAACGCAAGTCGGGTAGTCATCGGAATATGCGTAGGGTTTCATGGTTCGAACCACAATCTCGGTCTGCAAACTGATTGATCAGGGTCCCTGCAGCCAAGCTGAACCCAGCACCACCCATCAAAACGGTCTCGCCTTCTCCATAGCCTGCACGACCATCGTAATTGCAACAGCGTACACTGCGATGACGAAACCGGTTAGGACGTTGACGGAGATGATCAGGCTGACGACCTGCGCATAGTCGGCTGGCAAAAATGTATTCAGCAAAGTCGCGATCATGCTGTCGATGTACTGCTTGAGATTGAACAACAGGTCGCTCAATGCGTCGATGCCAGGCTGTTCTGGCGTATCGAACACGATCTGTTTTCCCAAGTCATAGAGCGTGGGCACCTTGATGTGACCAAGGGCTGCCAGTAACGCAACGCCGCTTGAAAACACCAGTCCCATCGGTACGGCCAGCCTGAAAAAACCCCAGCGCTCCGGACGTGCGCCAAGGCTGATGGAAAGCCGCCTGAGAATGCTGAGCCCGAAGTACGTCGCAACGCCGAACACAATCGCAATCAGAAACGTCCGATCACTGTCCGTGCCTGAGAACGTCAGCAGCGCAATAAGACCCGCTGTCAGGCCCTTCAGTGCAGAGTCAAGAAACGCCACCAACCTCAGTCCAAACACGAACCTCGGTTTATCGGAGTTGAAGTAGAACGGGAATTCATGGCGCAGGCGGGCATAATCCAGATACAGCCCGATCAGAAACGCCAGTGCAGCGGTGAGACACGCAAAGATTAGCGGATAATGGATGCCCAGCCAGGCCGCCCCAACAACCGCTGCCAGTTCGATCGCCATGATCAAGGCGTTGACGAAGACACGCAGGACGATCATAGGCTTTCCCTCATCCGTGAAGTTTCGCGCCCCCGCGCGCATATCTAGACCTCATACATAAGCGATTTTGCTGCCCTGTGACTAATCCTCCAAAACCCAACGGCTCAATTCAGCCGCTGCTCGATGTGATGGCCGCCCTGCGCGACCCCGATGATGGCTGCCCGTGGGACGTCAAACAGACTTTTGAAAGCATCATCCCCTACACGCTCGAAGAAGCATACGAGGTTGCCGATGCCATTGAACGAGGCGACCTCGTAGACCTTGAGGAGGAACTCGGCGATCTACTCCTCCAGGTTGTCTATCATGCCCGCATGGC
>JBCBRD010000285.1:0-2621 GCA_039819885.1 Pseudomonadota bacterium | reverse complement strand
CGATGAGAACATGATCCAAAACCAAGTCTTAAAGCGCGCCCGCTGGTTCCATCTAAGGTGAACGCGCTTTAGGGTGACGGATCGGTGACGCACAGGGCTTGCCAAGCCCAGCAATAGCCCTGCATGGTCCGAAACACTGTACGTCGCCGAACCATAGATGCGAGCCAACAATGACGCTGGATGAAATCCGCGAAGACTTCGAACTCCTGGATGACTGGGAGGACCGCTACCGCTACGTTATCGAGCTGGGACGCAAACTGTCCCCACTTCCCGATGACGCACGAACAGACGCCAACAAGGTCCGTGGTTGCGCAAGCCAAGTCTGGCTCGAAACGACCAAGAATGATGGCCGCCTGCACTTCAGTGGTGATAGTGATGCCCACATCGTCCGCGGGCTGATTGCTATTCTATTCTCGATCTATCAAGATCGTATGCCGGATGAAATCTTGAAAACCGACGCCCATGCCATCTTCGCGGATCTGGGATTGAACGACCATCTGACGCCTCAACGATCAAATGGTCTGGCGTCCATGGTTCAGCGGATCAAGTCTGACGCTCTGGACAGTTCCGCCAGCGGTTAAGGTCTCCAAACCGAAGGTGGCTCTCCGGCAGTAACGGTTGCATGCCAACTCGAGATCAGCCACCCATCGGGCTGTCCACTGCATGCTGATGATCGTCTTTCACAAAACCGTAGTGGCGACCAAGCGCGCGCAACGCAAACGTCATAATGAGTTTGCCAGATCGGCGTGGCCAACCCCGTCGTGCCTCAACCTCCCCAAGCCCAACATCCAGGCAGCAAACGTCAAACAACGCACTGGAAAAATCCGGGCCGACAGCTGCCAAAGCGCGCCGCACACGCTCGCGGGCATCGAGAGCCCGCTCCCCCATGCTCAACTCACGATCTCGCCAAACACTGCGCTTGCTCCCGCCCCCATCTCCTCCCCAAACCATTGTGGTTCGCTGGGTCATCTGCCCCGTGACGAAGTCCGCTCGCAATCGTTGACCGGCCGAGTACTCAGCAGCCGAAATCAATGGCGACCCGTTGGAGTTCCTCAATCTGCGCAAACGTCCAAGCGCGCTATAGTCCAAGCGAGATCCTTGGACAGCGCTCGACGCACAACCCGTTTCTGACCTACCGCGCGTGATGCCAGAACTTGAAGCCGCAGCACCCACAGATGCCTCAGCCTCATGGGATTGCGACATCAATCGCCGAAGCTGTAACCGGCCACTTTCGGACAAGCGAACACCACGCTTGCAGTCGGTCGACACCACCCAACCTTGACTATCCCAACCATCCACGAGCTCAGATGACAATGCGTCTGCACATTCGAAATCCAGCTCTTGAAGCTGACCCTCAAAATTGCGCACCAGCCTATATGGGTGAACGTCATGAGACCCTTGCTCACCTGCAACGATCATGGCGCCGGGCTGAGCAAGACGTCGAAAAACACGACGGATAACGTCGCAACCAACATTCGATGCACCGCCATCCAACCGCGTTTCATGCGCGTCAACGTGTTCTGTATTGCCATGAGGTTGTTCCATCGATCTTACCCCTCACATACAATCCAAAACAGTGGGTCGCGGCGCGTCGTAGGCGGCGGCAACACGTTCTAGAAGTTCAAGGACATAGTCGAAGGAGGCGTTGTCCCGTCTGTCCTCAATGACAGAACAAGCATGCGCAACGGTCGTCCGGTCACGCCGAAAAACGCGCCCCACCTCTGTAAATGACAGCCCAAAGTGCACATGCGCAAGATACATGGCGACCTGACGCGCCAGAGCTACGCTCGCGCAACCCCGAGACGCCAGACGCAAATCATCGAACGGAATGTCAAAAACATCGCTGACAATCGTTTCGAGAACAATTTTCCGAACTTCCGGAGGCGCAGTTGAGTTACCAATCTCACCACTCTCGTCGACATCCGAAAAAGTTATGCCAACATCCATTTGTTCAATCGAAGCCTCTTTCGCACGGTACACTCGCCAACTCCACAATAGCTTTTGTCAAGAACATCGAAACTGCCGTCACGCGGTAGAAATCTTCGCGCAGATATTCCCCTCGGGGATAAGTCCGTCCATGCAATCTCAAAGCCTTCGGAGCCGTTTGATGGAAACAACTCACAACGTTGTGACAGGTATGAACGTTTTCACCCAAGGCCAATAGCAGCCCGCTTGTCCGCTCTCCGATTTCATCGCTCGATTTATCCCCATGCACTGAGCAGAGACATAGGCTCTCAGAAACGCAGCATGAGTTTTACGACGCAATTGGAAGAGCAAGCATTGCCAGCAAAAGGGCACTTCAAAGATAAGTGCCAGACCAAAGAAAAATCACAATTTACAAAAGAATTTCATAGACTTACAAAGAGATTTCCAAATCAGGCACACCTAGAACTAACCAAACTCGAAACGGTTTTAAGAATAGCTTTGAAAGCTGAGGCTTTCAAAAACGTGAGCCATCACTGGAGCTATTGTGAAGCACGTCATCGTCAATTGTTAAAGTTGTATCATGCTCTCGCTGAACGCGAAGAAATGACGAAACCGCAATAATCAGAAATCATACAACGCTCTGGTTGTCGCAAATACAATTAATTGAACAGAATTCAGCATGGCGCTCTACGCAC
>JBCBRD010000284.1:0-2633 GCA_039819885.1 Pseudomonadota bacterium | reverse complement strand
GCGGTTGTAACGACGGTTAGACGTGGCGTTGTGTCGACACCGTAGTCAGCCGGTGTCTTGGCATCGAGCGGCTTTAGCCCAGGAACCATCGCTGGTCGCTAGTTTTGCAGTGGTACCGAATGAACTGTTCCTTGTCGACATCTTCGGCGGAACAGCCCCCAATGTGAGCCAGACCATTCAAGTCCCGGAAGGGTCGACGCTGATCTCTTACATGTTCTTCCACGCCGACGTGTTCCACTTAGGCGGCAACATGCTGTTTCTGTGGGTCTTCGGAGACAACGTCGAGGACGCCATGGGACATCTCAAGTTCCTGATATTCTATATCGCGTGCGGGATAGCAGCCGCACTGCTTCACGCTGTCATGCTCCCGTCTTCCCAACTTCCCCTGATTGGTGCGAGTGGGGCCGTGGCTGGCGTAATCGCCGCGTACTTGATGCTACACCCTCGCGTTCGCGTGTGGGTTTTGGCGTTCAAAGTCATCCCACTACAGATTTCCGCGGCACTCGCACTGGGCATCTGGGTGGCAATGCAGGTCGTTATGGTCATGATCCCGCAAGTCGGGCCGGTCGCGTGGTGGGCCCATATCGGTGGCTTAATCGCTGGGGCGGTCTTGGTTATCATGTTCAAAAAGCCCGATGTACCCTTGTTCGACCGCGGGTTAATCATACCAAGCCGATCCTGAACCCACCAATCTGCGGCACGTCACAAACCGCGCTAGTGGCGGCAACCCGGTGGCGTGCACTGGACAAAGCAGCGCAAATCGTCCCCCCAACCAATCGGCAATGGCTTTCTTCTAGGCCAATTGACTAGTTTTTACGCCGCGCCTAGGCTGTTTTTTGCGACTGCGAAGGGAACTTATCCCCTTTGGAAGTCCGGGCCTGACGCAACACAGCGCCCCACCAGAAAGCGCGAGTGCACCGGTCAAATCACGCCGGTCGCATAAGCAACGGAGAAACGTCGAGCAATGAAAGTCCTGGTGCCCGTTAAACGGGTCGTCGATTACAACGTCAAAATCCGCGTCAAGAGCGATGGCTCAGGCATAGAATTGGCCAACGTGAAAATGTCCATGAACCCGTTCGACGAAATCGCCGTTGAAGAAGCCGTTCGGATGAAAGAACGCGGTGATGTCACAGAGATTGTCGCTGTCACCATTGGTCCAGCAAAGTCGCAGGATACACTCCGCACGGCTATGGCCATCGGCGCCGACCGCGCGATCCACGTCGCAACGGATGACACCGTAGAGCCCCTGGCCGTCGCCAAGATCCTTAAAGGCGTCGCAGAGGCTGAAAGCCCCGATCTGGTCGTCATGGGCAAGCAGGCAATCGACGACGACTGCAACCAGACAGGTCAAATGCTGGCCGCTCTGCTGGGCTGGCCCCAAGGCACGTTCGCGTCCAAAGTCGTGATCGCTGATGGTGATGCCACGGTCACGCGCGAAGTTGACGGTGGCCTTGAGACACTCCGCCTGAAGATGCCCGCAATCATTACAACGGACCTCAGATTGAATGAGCCGCGCTACCCCAAGCTTCCAAACATCATGAAAGCGAAAAAGAAGCCGCTCGATGCCAAGACACCGGCTGACTACGGTGTCGACACAACGCCACGTCTAACCGTCGTTACAACCGCAGAACCACCTACACGCGAAGCAGGCGTCATGGTCGGAAGCGTCGCTGAGCTGGTGAACAAGTTGAAATCCGAAGCGGAGGTTCTGTAATGACCGTCTTATTGCTCGCAGAGCACGACAACGTTGCGCTCAATGCAGCGACCGCTAAAGCCATGACCGCTGCGAAAGCGCTGGGAGGTGACGTCCACGTCCTCGTTGCTGGACATGGATGTGAACCAGTCGCACAGGCGGCCGCGCGGGTCGATGGCTGTACAAAGGTTCTTCTCGCGGAGGCAGATCATCTTAAACACGGACTGGCAGAAGAATTGTCGGCTCTGATTGTGCCCATCATGTCAGACTACGACGCGCTTCTGGCGCCAGCCACAGCATCCGGTAAGAACACGCTTCCACGCGTGGCCGCCAAACTTGATGTCATGCAGGTATCAGACATATCGAAGGTCATCGATGCTGAAACCTTCGAGCGTCCGATCTATGCTGGTAACGCCATTCAAACGGTGAAATCCGGAGACGCAAAAAAAGTCATCACGGTCCGCACATCAGCATTCGGAGCCGCAGGCGAAGGCGACGCCGCGCCTATCGAAACGGTCACAGCACCTGGCGCTGTTGCCCTATCCTCCTTCGAAAGCGCCGAACTCACGGAATCAGACCGTCCAGAACTCGCATCAGCTCGCATTATTGTGTCGGGTGGTCGAGGCATGCAGTCGGGTGACAACTTTAAGGACCTGATCGAGCCGTTGGCTGATCAACTTGGTGCAGCCGTTGGTGCCAGTCGCGCAGCCGTTGACGCAGGCTTTGTCCCCAACGACATGCAGGTCGGTCAGACGGGCAAAGTTGTGGCCCCTGATCTTTACATTGCCGTTGGAATTTCTGGAGCAATCCAGCATCTAGCAGGCATGAAGGACTCAAAGGTAATCGTTGCCATCAACAAGGACGCCGAAGCCCCGATTTTCCAGGTGGCGGACTACGGTCTTGTGGGCGATTTATTCAAAGTGTTGCCGATGCCGATCAG
>JBCBRD010000283.1:1164-2667 GCA_039819885.1 Pseudomonadota bacterium | reverse complement strand
GTTGACGAAATCGACGCCCTGGATGACGTCGGCGAGGTGAGCGAAGCCGCGCAGCTTGCGCCAGCTTGTCTCGGCGCAGTGGCCGAGTTTGAAGGCCATGGCCAATCCGGTTTTGCGGCTGAGGCAGCCTTTGGTTTTCCCGGTACGATGGCGCACGGTGGCCAAGGTGCTCTCAATCGGGTTGGTGGTACGGATGTGTTTCCAGTGTTCCGCTGGGAAGTCATAGAAAGCAAGTAATGCTTCGCGGTCTTTGACCAACTTGGCCACCGCCTTCTCGTATTTGACACCGTAGGTTTCGACGAAGAAATCGAACGCGCCATTGGCCTTAGCCTTCGTTTCTGCCTGCCAAATGTCGTGTAGATGGCCCTTGGCTTTGGCTTGCACGGATTTGGGCATGGCATTGAGCACGTTGCCGGTTTTGTGGAACCAGCAGCGCTGTTCTGTTGTATCACCAAAGACCTCCCGCAGGACAGCCCAGAACCCAAGCGCGCCGTCGCCGATAGCGAGATCAGGTGCATGGTTGAGACCACGTCGCTTGAGGTCGAGCAGAAGTTCCCGCCAGCTCTGCGTGTGTGTATCGGCATGCAATTTTGGCTCTGTCGCATATTTGGTGCAGTTGTCGGGCACTCACACTACATTTTGGTGATCACTTGATGGAGGTTGCCAATGAAGCGATGGATTTCGGGCCGGGATTATCTACCAAAGGGCCTTAAAGCCGATCATGTTGAGTTAGATGGCAAAACGATCCGGGTTTACGCCCGCTCTTCGGATGCAACTGCGAGCTGTCCTCATTGTGGCGTCGTTTCTCGTCATTTTCACAGTAGATATACGCGTCGGCCAGCCGATCTCCCGGCGCATGGGCGGCCGGTGGAATTGGTGCTGCAGGTCCGTCGCTTTCGTTGTCGTATGGTAGGATGTTCAGCCAAGATCTTCTCCGAGCGTTTTTCGCCTGCAGTCACCCAACCGCATGCAAGGCGGACAGCTCGGCTACAAGGATTGGTGCGCCATCTTGGCCTTGCTCTCGGCGGGCGCCCGGCACAGGCACTTGCAGAACGTCTTATGTTGCCGGTGAGCAAGGACACCTTCCTGCGCAGCGTTCGGTCAATGTCTACCGAGAGTGTCGTCGAGCCTCGGGTAGTCGGCATCGATGACTGGGCTTGGCGCAAAGGACAACGATACGGCACGTTAATCTGCGATCTCGAGCGGCGGCGTGTCATCGATCTACTTTCCGATCGCGAACCTGCCACTTTAGAGGCATGGCTTAGGGAGCATCCAGATATCGAGGTTGTCGCGCGCGATCGCAATGGTGGCTATGGCGGCGCCGTCACGCGCGCCTTGCCAAAAGCGGTGCAAGTCGCAGATCGTTGGCACCTGCTTGAAAACGCAAGCGCCGCCTTCCTGGCGGCCGTACAGCGTAACATGCCGGCTATTCGCAAAGTGGTCGGCGCGACGACACTTGATCCGAAGCTTCTAACCGCGGCGGAAAAATTGCAGTTCCAAGGT
>JBCBRD010000283.1:0-1112 GCA_039819885.1 Pseudomonadota bacterium | reverse complement strand
GCGTCTCGATAAAACGGATCGTGCGCCTGACAGGGTTGAGCCGCGGTCTTGTTCGCCAGATCATTCGTGGAGAACGCGAAGACGTCTTTCGCATCCGAGAGAGCAGCCTGACCCCATGGCTACCCCGGCTGGAACAGGAATGGGGCGGCGGCTGCAGGAATGGCGCCGAGCTTTGGCGCCGGCTACGGGCTGATGGTTTTCAGGGCAGTCTCCGGGTTGTTGGCGAATGGGCGACGCGCCAGCGCCGGGCCACTGAAGCGGCGCTGTCCGGAACCGGTAAGTCACCACCTGCGCGCCGTATAGCCCGGCTCTTGACGATGGGGCGGGACCACCTGTGCAGGGCCGATGCAATAAAGGTTGTGAGGATCGAAGCCGCTTTGCCAGCCTTGGCGACCGCTCGGGTACTGACAGACAGCTTCACTGACATGGTGCGAAACGGTCGCGAGAGCGATATAGCGGCCTGGCTCGATACTGCTGAAGACAGCCTGATTGCCTCTTTTGCCCGCGGCATCCGGCGCGATTACGACGCCGTTGTCGCTGCGTTGAGGGAGCCCTGGTCAAACGGGCAAACCGAAGGTCAGATCAACAAGCTGAAGACACTGAAACGCCAGATGTATGGGCGCGCCAACATCGATCTTCTTAGAGCGCGCTTGGTCGCCGCAGCGTAGGCACTGAATGCATCAACTCTGAGTCAGAGCCAAAATTGCATGCCGATACACAAACTACCTTCCCAAACGAACCCAGCCCAAGGCCAAGAAGATGCTCCATGACATTTGGCAGGCCGAAACCCGGGAGGATGCGCATGCCGCCTTCGATCTATTCATTGAAACTTTCGAAGCGAAATACCCAAAAGCTACGGAATGTGTGATCAAGGATCGTGAGGAGCTGCTGACCTTCTACGACTTTCCAGCCCAGCACTGGCAGAGCATCCGGACGTCAAATCCAATCGAAAGCGCTTTCGCCACCATCCGTCATCGAACAAAACGCACCAAGGGCTGCCTCAGGCGCGACGGCATCGTCCCCCGCGCCTTGATCTGTCCGTCATCGTCAATCACGCAAACAGAAACTTCTCTGAGCGATACGTCCAAGCCTGCATAGTATGTCACGGTTCT
>JBCBRD010000282.1:0-2669 GCA_039819885.1 Pseudomonadota bacterium | reverse complement strand
GAGCGAGAGAAGGAGGAAGGCATTCCATCGAAGGCACGGGAGTTCGTTCGACAGATTGGGCTTTCAGACGCTCTCATCATGTCATTTGCTGAGCACAATGGAAATGTTAGCGTAGCGTTCAAGAACATCTTTGATTGGGCCAGTCGCATCGAGCAAAAGGTCTACCAAGCCAGACCAATGTTGATGATGGCGACGTCACCGGGCGCACGAGGCGGCGTCAGTGTTTTGGAGATTGCGTCGACGGCGGCTCCCTTTTTTGAAGGAAGAGTATTCGGAACATTCTCCCTCCCCAATTTCAACGAGACCTTCGATCGCGAACGCCAAGACATCCTCGATGCAGATAAGGCAAAGGAGTTGTCATCTTTAGTCAAGGGATTTGCTTTCACTCTCACCGAGGGGCAGGTTGAGGAGGAGTAAGTGCAATTATCGTTGAAATCTGAACTAATACTCATTGTACAGACGATATATTTGTGGCCACGGTAGACCAGGAAATTTGAGGCGATCACCAATGAATCAGAAGATCTCGTTGCTCTTCTTGCTAATATTCTTCGCCTTGGCCTGGCTCCCGCTAGGCCAACACGAATTTATGGTGGAGCATTGGATGAAAATTGGCGCCTTCATTGCGCCCATCCTCGTTTTTGTGGGTTTTAAGGAGCGATCACAGTCAGAGGCTCCATGGGTAACCGACGTTGCGTTGATGGCATACCTCTTGACCGCATCTTATCTTATTCACCAAGTCGAAGAACACTGGGTGGACTTACTCGGAAGGGAATACCCGCTCTACGAATTCTTAAATGGATTGATTGCGACACTGTTTGGAGACGAAAAGTACGGCATTCTCACCAGAAGCGGTATTTTTTACATCAATGCGGGGATGGTTTGGACCGCTGGTTTTCTAGCGATACTGACTAGTCCCAAACAACCGTTTCCTGCGCTCGCGATGGCTGGAATTATGTTCGTGAACGGTATAGCACACATCATCAACGCCCTCATCTCATTTGAATACAATTCAGGTCTTGCTACGGGTATCGTACTTTTCCTTCCACTGAGTATTTTGTTTTTTCGCGCGCTGTTGATATCCGGCGCTGCTAACCGTCGTTTGATTGGCGCCGCGATCACATGGGGTTTCATTGGGCATGTGATATTATTCGCAGGATTGTTCGCGTCGAACGTCTTCGAGCTTGTTCCGTCGGGTCTTTACTATTGCACACTCATCTTGTGGGGCGTCGTGCCGACAATAGTTTTTCGGGAGAAGACGCCCGCACATACCTAAACCAGCACACCTAGGCGGATTTGCAGACAGTTCGTCGAAAAAGAGAATCTTTCTGTCTTCTTAACCGACATCAAGCGCCGATGCGCGCTTGGTGTGCAATGATGCGCAACAGGGAATGGTTGCGCGGACGTTGAGTGCTTACGTCCCTGTCCTTATGCAAGGGGTGTCGTAAATGGAGAATTGGACAGAAATCAAAACAGCTTACTTGCTCGGCCAACTCGGCACCGTATCCGCGACCGCGGAGACAATTGGCGTTCACCGCGCCACTGTGATTCGGCGCGTAGAGTCGCTGGAGAGTCAGCTCGGCGGCAAACTCTTCCAGCGCCACACGAAGGGGTACACGCCTACGGATCTTGGCCACGAACTCATATGCGTTGCGGAGCGTTCGGAAGAACATTTCAAACAACTGATGGTCAAAGCGCGGACGCAAGACGAGGAACTTGCCGGCCGGTTCGTTGTTTCGTGTCCGGAACTCATTGATCACGTGGCGCTTTCAGCCATAAAATCGTATAGGTCGGCAAACCCAAAAATGTGCGTGCACTACCGTTCCAGCAACGAAGTTTTGAAGTTGGAGCATGGCGAAGCTGACGTTTCTATTATCGTTGGCGAGCCTCCGGATCACCCGGACTATGTCGTCCGTCCCCTGATGGAGATGCCTGTCGCTGTCTATTGTTCTGACCGCGATATACGCCCTGAGAGCAACTCAATTGCCGAGCCTCAAGGCTCGTGCCTTGGACCGTTCGTTGTGTCGGAAAAGAACCTCTACGGGGAAACAGTCGAGAATTGGATAAACGAAAATATCGATGACGATCAAATAATTCTGACTGCATCGACGACCCGCGGCGCTAACGACGCAATTTTGTCGGGATTAGGTGCGGGTTTTCTGCCGAAACATTTGGCGCACGGCGTTAATTGGTTGTCCGAGCTCATACCAACAATGCCGAACTGGAATGTTCCTGTGTGGATCGCAACTCATGTAGACCTGCATCGCAGCGCGAAAGTCCAAAACTTCCTGAAGGTAACGAAGGTAATTTCGCAAGCCGAAATGACTGCTCCATCTTACCTCGGGCTACCGGTCTAAGTTTGCAATCAGTGTCCCAGCGGAAATCTTCAACCAAGCGAAAAACTCTAATAAGCGAGGACGAGCAGGTGAGTTTTATAAACAACGTAGACCGAGTAAATCACAAATTACGGCTCTCTAATGAGACATTAGGCAAACAATAAACGTTCCGTATTCCTACTGCGCTCTTGCAAATAATAGTCGCGGGATCAGTATCGCCACGGGCTACAATTGGCGACGCTAGCAAGCATCGCCTTCAATCCGTTCTCGAGCGAGCTGAGTGTCCAATTGATGATATTCAACATTTGATTGGAGCAAGGGATAACGCCTAATTTC
>JBCBRD010000281.1:0-2705 GCA_039819885.1 Pseudomonadota bacterium | reverse complement strand
CACAAATCTGCCGTTACGCCCGATCTGCGGTCACGTCCGATGTCCAGCCGCAAGGGGCGCAAGTCTCACCCGCACACGGATAGCCCGCAATGCCCAATCGACAATCTGCCAATGCGCCTCGGCTCGCCGACGCGGACCTCAGCCAAAAACTCTCATCAAAGTCCTATCAGAAAAAGCTCGAAGCGCTTCAGCACAACTTGATGCAGATCCAGCAGGCCTATCTGTTCCAAGGCCGCTCCGCCGCGATTGTCTTTGAAGGATGGGACGCAGCAGGCAAGGGCGGAACAATCCGTCGGATGTCAGCAGCGCTAGACCCGCGCAGCTTCAAGGTCTGGCCAATCGGAGCACCGCGCCCCTATTACCTGGATCGGCACTTCCTCCTGAGATTCATGGAACGAATGCCGCCCCGCGGCGCAATCACCGCGTTTGACCGCTCGTGGTATGGGCGCGTGTTGGTCGAGCGCGTCGAAAACCTCACACCAGAGGAACGCTGGCGGGCCGCCTATTGCGAGATTGTCGATTTCGAACGCATGCTGATTGACGACGGCACGCGGGTCATGAAGCTTTTCTTCCATATCTCGCAGGATGAGCAATTGAAGAGGTTCGAGGACCGTTTGAAGGATCCGCTCAAACGTTGGAAGCTGACCTTCGAGGACTTCCGAAATCGCGGGAAGTGCGATGCCTACGCAGAAGCGATTGATGAGATGTTCGAAAACACATCGACAGATGCCGCACCCTGGACGCTGATTGCCGCGAACGACAAGAAACACGCCCGCATCACAGCGATGGAAGCGGTGGTCGATTGCCTGGGTAAGGACGTGGACCTTTCACCACCACCAGTGGAACCGGAAGTGCTGGCCGCAGCGAGGCAGCACCTCAATGTCTCATCCAAACTCATTGATGGATTAAGCGGTCGAACCGAGTAAAGTCCGGTTTTGCCCTTACCCTTTCTTCTTCGCGCGCTTGCGCCCCTTGCGGCTGGACATCGGACGTGACCGCAGATCGGGCGTAACGGCAGATTTGTGATGCGTCGCCTCATCAAGGGATTGCGCGATGTCTGCTTCAGCCAATTCAGGATGCAGGTTGTGTTCATGCTCGACTTCCTGCGCCAGGATCTCAGCATGGCCTGCAGATGACTGTGCTTCGAGATACACGCGCCGCACACTCGGGTGCGCGGCTTTAATCTCGGTCTCGATTTCCGTCGTGAGCGCTTCGAGTTCGTCTGCATCGACATCGCCAGCATAGTCGACGCTTGCCGCGACCAACACATCTTGGGGGCCAAGATGCATAGTCCGCAACTCGTTGACGCCGAGGATCGCACCATCAGGTCCCACACGGCGGTTGATGATGTCCATGATACCGGCTTGCGTCTCTTCGCTAGCAGCTTCCCCAATGATCAGGGACTTGATCTCGATCGCCATGAAAATCGCAACGCCTGCCAAAATCAATCCGATAAAGATCGAGGCAACGCCATCACCTTCGGCAATCCCAAACTGGTCAGCAGCGACAACCCCTATCAGGGCTGCGAAAAGGCCGATCATGGCCGCGATATCTTCAAGCACGATAGCGAACAGCGCCGGATCCTTGGATTGGCGCAGAGCCGGAAACCAAGCCTTGCCTTTGTAGCGTTTGTTGAATTCTGCGAGCGCTTTGTAGGTCGAAAACCCTTCGAGAAGGATCGCGACGCTCAACACGATGTATATGATGTAAGCATCGGTAATCGGATGTGGATGAAGAAGCTTCTCAAAGCCTTCGTAAAGCGAGACGCCCGCACCCAGCGCAAACAGAATGATCGCAACAACAAAACTCCAGAAGTAAAGCTCCTTGGAGTAGCCGAATGGATGGCGGGCATCGGCGGGACGAGCAGAGGTCTTGATGCCGTAGAGCAAGAGCCCCTGATTGCAGGTGTCGACGACGGAGTGGACGCCTTCAGACAACATGGCCGATGAGCCTGTCCAAGCAGCAGCAGCGAACTTTGAAACGGCAATACCAGCGTTGGCCGACATGGCGATCAAGACGATTGTGGTGGAGCCCCCGGCGGCCATACTTCGATCCTGTTCTTGAACAAAAGCGCGCAAAATTGTGCGGCACGCGCCATAAATTACGACGGGTGCAGAATACGCACCCGCGCGACATGATCAACGGCGCATCGCGAGATTTAATCACAAAACAGTATTGAGGTTTTGAGCGGTGACGTTCCTGGCGAGCGCTCTAGGCCAGCATCTCGCTATCGGAGCCAAACACGACAACCGAAACGTCGGACACACCGACCAGCTCCGCAATAGCCGTCTGGGTCCCGTTGATGTCAGCCGTAATCATTAAACCTGTTTCGGTTTGAACGAGGCTAACGCCGCTGTTGTCGCCACGCGTGATGTCGGACAGATCAATAACATCACCAACGCCGTAGTCGGTGATCACGTCAACGCCACGATGGTCACCATCACTGTCGATCACATCGCGACGGCGGTATTGGAAGACGTCATCACCAGCACCTCCTTCGAGCGTGTCGGCACCACCGGCTGAACGGATGATGTCATCGCCATCACCCGCAAGGAACGTTTCGGCCCGGTCGCTGCCGCGGATCGTGTCGTTGTGATTAGATGTCTCGTAGACCTCGATCGATGAAAATGTCGCCGATCCATCGTCTGTCGTCGCCGTCTTCTTGCTGGTGTTGAGCTCGACGCTGCTTTTAGCACGAAAAAATG
>JBCBRD010000280.1:0-2738 GCA_039819885.1 Pseudomonadota bacterium | reverse complement strand
GACGGCAACATCACGCTGGGTGGCAACGGCGCTGAGGGTGACATCGGCCTTGTTGATGAGCGCGGCCTGCAAACGGTCCACATCGATGGCGGCGAAGGCAACGCATCCTTCGGCGGCAATGGAGCAGACGGCGACATTGTCATGCTTGATGACCGCGGTCAGCCAACCATTCACATCGACGGTGGCGAAGGCAACATGACCCTTGGCGGCAATGGCCATGATGGCGATATCATGATGACCACGTCGCAGGGCACTGTCCGCATCGAACTGGAAGCCCATGATGGCAATATCCGCGCAAACGATGCCGAAGGAACAACAACGGTGGAGCTGATCGGTGGGTCCGGCGAAATCAAAGTCAAAGGCAAAAACCTGAAAGGCGCCGACCACGTCTTTGAACCAAGCTACGACTTGAAACCACTCGGCGACGTCGAAGCCTTCATCGCAGCTAACCAGCATCTGCCAGGCATCGCACCGGCAAAACAGATGCGCGAAGACGGAGTAGCCATCACGGATTTCACAATGCAACTCCTGGAAAAAATCGAGGAGCTAACACTCCACACGATCCGTCAGGAAAAGCGCATTGCTGCCCTGGAAAAGAAAATCAGCTCACGCAATTAATTCGCATTTGTTGACACTATGAGTGCACAACAGGGACGGGCCAAGCGGTCCGTCCCTTTTTCGTGACAACGTATCGATCTTATGGCCGAGCCGCGATGGATCCTGCACGCTTGAACCTGCTCGTGCTATACGCGTCAGGTGCTAACCCACGCGACGGCGGCCATGACCTACGATACGCTCATACTCTTGCAAAACACCTCCCAGATCGTCTTCACAATCTGCCTGATTGGCGGCGTCATCTATCTCGCGATTGGTCTAATCCGACCAGGGTGGTTGGGGCTATCAAAACGGATCTGGGTCGTGTTGCGAAGCCTGGCCGCAGTTGTCTTCGGGTTTGCCGTTTCCGCCGGTACCCTGGCCTACACCCACGCGCACCCAAACGGGCCGCACGCATTCATAGGTTATATGCAGGGCTATGTCGCAAAGGATTGCGCCGCCGGTAAATCAGGCGAGGTCTGTGACGGTCTGCGTGCGAGGTGTGCCAGGCCAACCAGCTTCCCAGCTTGCGTGATCTATCGCGAAGAACTGAAACGATTGGGCACGTTGTGACCAACGGCGCATCAAAGCAAGGTGGACGTGCAGTCTCATCCTCGCCCACTGCCGATCAACCACTCGTCGCAGCGATCCTCCTCGTGATTGGCACGATGTTTATCCCGCTCGGTGACGCCTTCGCCAAACTCGCCGCGATCAAAACCACTTACACCCCTATCGAACTCGCCTGGATGCGTTTCGTTTTGGGTGCCGCTGTTGTGATGCCTTTGGTTTTGCTTGCGGGCGGCAAAGCGCTCACCTCGGCGCGTTTCTGGGGCGCACAACTGGTGCGTGGTGCGCTGATCGCGGGAACAATCATTTGCATCATCACAGCCGTCACCAAAATCCCGCTGGCGGATGCGTTCGGAGCGTTCTTCGTCGGCCCAGCCGTCGCAACGATACTTAGCCGCACCATCTTGGGTGAAGCGGTCCGGCCAATTGAATGGGCGGCAGTCCTAGGCGGATTTCTCGGCGTGATGATTATCTTGAAGCCAGGAGCATCGCTCAGCGAAGGCCAGGTCTGGGCGTTGTCCGCAGGCGCGCTCTACGGCTCTTATCTAGCTGCAACGCGCTGGCCGAAATCAGCTGGTCCAGCACTTTCGCAATTGGCCGGTCAACTCTGTATTGGCGCTGTTTTGGTCGGCCCATTTGCAGCGGTAACGGTATTGTTAAAGGGATTGCAGTCACCGGATCTCTTGCTGGGGTCAGGTCTTTCATCCGTGGTTGGAAACCTGCTAATCATCATGGCGTTCGCGTATGCGCGCGCAGGCGTCCTCACACCGCTTGTGTATTGCCAGTTGATCGCCGCTGTCTTTTACGGTTGGTACTTCAGCAACGATATCCCAACCCTCACCACCGTGCTCGGCATCGCCGTCATATTCACCGCCGGCATGACGCCACTACTCCAAGCCAAGCGGTGATACTCCGACAAGTATTGAGGTCGACACTGACCATCGGATCGCTTTTGGCGATCCAGGGGAACAAGCGTGACCCGGCGCTGTTCAATCACGGGCTTGCCCGTGTTGACTATTTAGATGTCCGGCGCGCCCGCGCAGGTGCCGCGTGCCAGGGGCACGTGATCAGCACCGTGAGCGAACTAATGCAACTTCACATGCGGTTCCGTACGCCGCGTGATCGTGCGCGAGATCGTATCAAGGAACACCTTGGTAAAACCATGCAGCGCCCACTGGTGCATCTTGTAAAGAGACCGGTACATCATCCGGGCAAAGAATCCTTCGACCATCATGGACTTGCCCGAGATAAATCCCATAAGACTACCAACGGTCGAGTACTCGCCCAGAGACACGAGCGATCCAAAATCATGATACTTGAACGGTTTGAGAGCTTCACCCTTCATTCGGCGGCGAATGTTACCAACAAGATGAGACGCCATCTGGTGAGCAGCTTGCGCCCGTGGCGGGATTGGTGCCTCAGCCCCCTTCGGAAGCAGATAAGCGCAGTCACCCAAGACAAAAACATCGTCGTCATTGGTAGTCTGTAATGTATCGCGAACAACAAGCGTATTTCCGCGACTGACCTCCAGCCCATCAAGGTTGGCTAAAACCTTGGGCCCTTGCACACCAGCTGCC
>JBCBRD010000279.1:0-2763 GCA_039819885.1 Pseudomonadota bacterium | reverse complement strand
TCATCAAGCGTCATCACAGCCCGACCGATGTTTCCACCCATTTGAACATCAAACCCGAGCTGACCAAGCAGGTGCGCTGTCAGCGCCGTTGTCGTCGATTTGCCATTTGTCCCGGTGATCGCGATTACGCGCGCATCAGGAAACCGCACACACCGCTCTTCGAAGAACAAGCCCACATCTCCGACAACACGGACACCTTCAGCTTTGGCGCGCGTTACGGTCCAATGGGGCTTGGGATGTGTGAGTGGAATGCCTGGCGACAGGACAATTGCGGAAATAGCGTCCCAATCTTCCCAGATTAGATCGGCAACCGTCAGTCCCTCGACAGCAGCGGCCGCGCGCCCGTGCTCTCCATCATCCCAACAAATGACATCAGCTCCGCCAGCAACAAGTGCGTGCGCAGTTGCCCGGCCGGAGCCGCCAAGCCCTACGACGGCGATGCGTTGGCCAGCACATGTGGTCATGCGAATCATGATGCCAGTCTAACCGAAGTACACGCGACGCGTCGGCTGGCCATCAGAACAGACCTTCGCTTTCCACGCGCTGCCGTTGGAACAAAGACCGAATTCAGCGCAGTTTAAGGGTCGCAAGGCCGATCAGTGCCAGGACCACTGAGATGATCCAAAATCTCACAACCACGGTCGATTCGTGCCAACCCTTCTGCTCGAAGTGATGATGCAGCGGCGCCATTCGAAACACCCGCTTTCCGGTCAACTTGAACGAAGTCACCTGAATGATGACCGACAGCGTTTCAAGAACAAACAGCCCGCCAACAATAGCCAGAACGATTTCGTTCTTGGTCGCGACTGCAATCGTACCAAGCGCCCCCCCAAGAGCCAGCGAGCCGGTATCGCCCATGAAGATCATCGCGGGCGGCGCGTTGAACCATAAGAACCCGAGGCCCGCCCCGATGAATGCGCCGCAGACCACAGCCAACTCACCCGTACCCGGCACAAAATGGATCTGTAGGTAGCTGGCGAACTTCGCATTGCCGGACAGATAAGCGAAAAGCCCGAACGTGGCCGCCGCAATCATCACGGGGACAATCGCCAGCCCATCAAGCCCATCCGTCAGGTTCACGGCATTGCCCGCACCAGCAATCACCAAAACACCGAGGAGAATGAAGAATGGACCCAATTCAACAAGCAGATCCTTAAAGAAAGGAATCGTAATCGAAGTCGCAAGCTCTTCGGTCGCCAACAAGGAGATTGAATAGGTGGCCATCGCGGCGATCGCCAATTCGCACCCCAGGCGAAGCTTTCCTGAAAAGCCACCAGCCGTTTGCTTCGTAACCTTCAGATAGTCGTCATAAAAACCGATCAGACCGAACGTCACGGTCACACCGAGAACAATCCAAACATAAGCGTTATCGAGGTTCGACCACAGGATCGACGAGACCAGAACGCCCGACAGGATCATCAACCCGCCCATGGTTGGCGTACCGCGCTTGGCGAGATGGGTCTGCGGTCCGTCCTCTCGAATGGGCTGCCCCTTGCCCTGCTTGATCCGCAACAGATCAATAATGCCTGGGCCAAACAACAACACGAACAAAAGCGCCGTAAAAATCGCGCCGCCGGTGCGGAACGTGATGTATCGGAAAACATTGAGGGGACCAAACTGGTCGCTGAAATTCACCAGTTCATGAAGCATCGATGTATCTCAAATTCTGTTTCCCTCAATCGTATGCCACGGGTCGTCAACCGATCGCCATCGGCATCAGCAACACCCATGGCCATACCATGCCACGTGCTGCTCGCAAAAAACACGCGCTCGATGCCCTCACACTGCTTGGTTTTTGATGAGGTGAGACTTTAAAGCCGCGAGCAGTGGACCCATCCGCGACCCCAGTGATCCTTTGACCATGACAGCATCTCCTGCATTCACGGCGTTCAACACCATGGGTGTCAGGTCATTCGAGTCCTGCGCATAACCCCCACGTCGCGGCTCTGGCAGCGCGTCATAGAGCTTGGCCATCAACGGCCCGCAAGCAAAAACACAATCGATCCCAGCCCGTTCGATATCCTCTGACAACGCTGCATGAAGAGCTGGCCCCCTCTCGCCCAACTCCAGCATGTCACCCAACACGGCGACGCGTCGTACGACACCTGCCCTTGGCAATCCCAGTACCGATAGCGCCGCCGACATGGACGCCGGGTTCGCGTTGTAGCTCTCATCGATCACGATAACCTCGCCATCGACCACAGTGACCCGTTCGACCACGCCTCGTCCCTCAGGAACCGAGAAAGCCTCGAGCGCGTCAGCAGCATGCGTAACGTCACATCCAGTTGCTTGAACAGCCAAGAGCACCGCAAGCGCATTCATGACAAGGTGAGCACCAGGAACATTCAGGCGAAAGCGATAGTCATTTCCAAGGCAAATGATCTGCGCGGTCGTGCCAGCCGCATCGGCATCAGCAGACACAAGACGGCAGTCCGCGTCCTCACGTTGGCCAAATGTAAGAACCGCCGCGCCACGTTCGCGCGCCCGACGAGCAAGCAAATCGAAATGAGCATTGTCTCTGTTCAAGACCGCCGTGCCTTCACCCCCGAAACCGTCGAAGATCTCAGCCTTTGCTTCGGCAATCTCTTCAACCGACGAGAACTGCCCCAAATGTACTGGCGCAACCGTCGTAACAATCGCCACATCAGGCCGCACCATCCGTGACAACGGGGTGATTTCGCCAGGATGGTTCATGCCAATTTCAAAAACACCGCATCGGGTATCAGCCGGCATACGCGCAAGCGTTAGAGGCACGCCCCAGTG
>JBCBRD010000278.1:0-2767 GCA_039819885.1 Pseudomonadota bacterium | reverse complement strand
CTGAGAAGGGTATGGGCAACGAGCCTCAAGCTACGTTCTCAACATGCTTCGGCGCGCCATTTATGCCCCGTCACCCAACCGTATATGGCAACCTGCTGCGCGAACTGATTGCTCAGCACAACGTAGACTGCTGGTTGGTCAACACCGGTTGGACAGGCGGCAAGTTTGGTGTTGGGTCACGTATGCCCATCAAGGCGACGCGGGCCCTGTTGAATGCTGCTCTTTCAGGTGAGCTGAAATCACAGTCAATGCGCGTCGATCCAGTGTTCGGTTTCGAGGTCCCAACCGAACTGACCGGTGTCGAAACAAAAATTCTCACACCCCGCGACACATGGGCCGATCAAGCAGAATACGATGCAACAGCCGCCAAGCTGTCGAGCATGTTCGTCAATAATTTCACGATCTTCGCAGACCACGTTGATGCTGACGTTCTCGCCGCCGGTCCAGTTGAACTCAAGGCCCAAGCCGCCGAGTAGTTCGGCTGCGCGGACCAATCCATCTCTCCAGAAAGCGACGCAAACAGTGGCTCGCTAATTCGCCACTGCACCAGCGACAATAAGTAAACGAACAAAAACAGCCGCATCATCGTCGATGCGGCTGTTGTCGTTTGGAGCTGTTTCACAGGAAGAGCAGCGATAGATCATGTTCCACAAAAGTGAATGCGCTTTAGAGCGCCGGGCGAAAAAGTGGACACCGGTTTTTCGCGTAAACCGGCGCGAACGCTAACACACGACGATCATCGGGTGATTCAGATAAATCGCATGATGATATAGGCGCTACGCCTCACGGCTCTCGAACAGGAGCCCAGCATTTTGCAGAAGACCTTCAAAGCTTGCCGATCTTTGCTTGGAGCGCCTTGGGCAGCAAGACGGCATCCACGGCCTGGATCAATCCGTTTGAAGCCGCGAAAAACTCAGGCGCTGCCGTCGCACCCTGAATGGTAATGCCACCCTGACGAATATCGACCAGGACAGGCCCTCCCGCACCGGGGATGGTGTAGAGCGGCGCGCTTGCACCAGTTAGTCGTTGGGGTGGGTATTCGCCAGGAATGAGATGAAAGCGGAGAACACGCTTAAGCAGATCCCGATTTTCAGGCTGCAGTAATTTGAACCAAACGCCTTGGGGTAGCTTCCCGATAGCCTCATCCGTCGGTGCAAACACCGTCCAGGGACCAGGTCCCTTAAGCTCTTCTTCAAGACCGGTCATTTTTGCAGCAAGCAGAAACTGGCGGAACGTCCCTGTGCGAAAGGCAAGTGTCGCCAAATCTGGTTCTGAGGCTTCAGTCGCGGCTTTTGCACCCGATGTCGGGTTTGCCTGCAACGTCGACACCCCACTAAGCGCAGCAAGTCCTAGCGAAAACACACACGCAAACATCAACCAAGACGATCTGATCACTCACTTAACCTCCCAGAAGGTCGCTTGGATGAGTTTCCACATCGCTCATCAACCACGACACACAACACAAACACGGGGCCACGCGGCCAGGCCAGACCGCAAGATCTATATGATAGGCGTTACAACTGAGCACCTTACGCGCCAACCTCAGCCTGTCCGCGAAAGTGGATGGTTCGCGGGCGACGCAAGACCAACCAGCCAATCATCAGCAAAATCCGCTGATGGGTGTGTGGTGCCAAGTGCCGTCACGCAACGGATAAATTGCCCCTCTGAAAGGAATTGCAAGGCCTGTGGCCAAGGCAACTCTGCGTAATACTGCACGAGCGTAGCGTGTTTGCTCTTGAAGTAGTAAAATCAACTACAGGTGAAGTAACTGTCTGGTGGATTGAGAATTAAAATTGAAATACGAAAAATAAATTTTCAAAATAATGACAGAATTGAATTGTCTGTATTTCGTCTGTATTGGACTATGTTTGGGGTGTATCTGTGCAACTATCGTCTATGGGTCACATGTGCAGGTTGTGGGGCCACGCACTGAGTGTCACTTGAAAATGACAATTGCCATGTTGCGTCGGTCGAATGCCATCCACTTGGATTGAAGCAAACACGCGATCGCAGAGAGTCTAAAGTGCAGAAAACACAGGTGCAGTCGACTGACACATCGCCATTCGATCCGGAGGCACCTCCAAAATGGATCGCATCGCATTGGTTCAACTGTGAACAGCCTGTCTCACTAGAGGCTTTGAGCGGGCGGGTTATTGCGCTCGTCTTCTTTCAAACGCACTGCAACGGCTCCCGGCAACACGCGCTTCCCCAGGCCCAACGACTTTTTGAAGTTTTTGATCAGTCGCAACTGGCTGTCGTCGGACTGAATGCGCCGTTTGAAAACAAGGCCAGCCAAACACCCAGTTCAGTCGAAGCGTTTGTGAAAGCCAACCGACTGGGCTTTCCCATCGGGATAGATGCACTCGAAGAGTCGGGATTGCCCCATACAATGGGTGCCTATGAGGTCCAAGGCACTCCTGCCGTTCTTATGTTCGATCGCGATGGGCGTCTCAGACGCCACTATCTAGGCGGTGTCGACGACATGCGACTGTCTGCTGAAATTACCGCGTTCATATTGGAGACCCGTGGCGCACCGCGTGATGCCTCAGTGCAGACTGAAAATGTCTTGGGAGAAGCACTGACCGAGCCAGAACGCCACCATGCAAAACAAGGCCGTGATAGCTCCGGCCAAAATGCACGCATGCCCGGACATTTTCTGCTCGTGAACTGATCAATGTGCCAGGCTTCTAATGGTTGACGTCGTGCGCGATGTACTGCCTGATCATACCCCGCTGGTACTGTCGGGGCCGAGTTTTGCTGCCGATGT
>JBCBRD010000277.1:0-2780 GCA_039819885.1 Pseudomonadota bacterium | reverse complement strand
TTGTAATCGAGCCACGTGACCACCCGGTATCCACCGGAGCGATTCACGAAGCGAACGGAAACAGGTTGACCGGAATCAACCGACTTCAAGTTACCCTGAAGACGACAACTCGCCGCATCCGCGGCTCCTGAGTAAGCACCGAACGAACATGTGGCGAGCAGGGCGGCAAGTATGATTTTCTTGAGCATCTTGGTATCCGTTGATTGGAGTGACGTTGTGACAGGGGCACCCTGAACCGATCAATCTGCAATTGCCGTCTCCCGGGGAACAGTATTCTCCTGTCGTAGGGGGCACGGCGAGGCCAATCACACTGCACCGCCCGGCTTAGCGCCCAATGGAGCATCACGGAATCCGGCAAGCGGTCGACAAGCACCTGTGTCACTCCGCACGCAGTGATCGTGTGGTTCGCAGCGGTTCCTGGCACGCCGGCCCAGACCTCCTTTGCTCTGCGGACCGCGACTGGAACTACGCCAACATCCTGGTCACCTACCTGGGTTTCCGGCTTTGGAGCACGCCTACGCTTTGATCCTTTCAGCCCTTACTTCTTACCGAAGTTCCAGGAGGCGCAGCCTTCTGGTCCCCAGCGATGTTTCGCAACATCGGCATCGCACGGCTTCTCATGATGAACACGGTCGAGGAGCTGAGCAGACTTCAGACCCCATCAAGAGGCGAGATGAGTAGGTCGATACCGCACCGGCGCCTGTCTTGCGGGACAGCCCGATGCCAATGTTTCAGAGCACCGACATCGGGTGAGCCCCGATAGGCGCCATTGGCTCATCGACAACTCGCAAAAAGACGATCTGTGCAGCTCTTATGCAGCCATTGGCCCATCTCGTCGTTGAGGACGTAGCCAGCGACCGTCGGGAATTAGGGGTATCGCGTTGGAATTCTTGCTTCGAGCTCAGACTGGCTGTTGTTGAAGGTCAAGCTGACGCAACGCACTGGGAAGGCCACTCACCTGCATGACCGCTAGCCGACGTTTTGCGAGACCGACATCATGCTTGGCATGGTAATGCCCGCGATGTACAGTATCGATTATATTGATAAAGGAAGGCTGAGGTTGCAAAAGGCACGGCACATCTTTGGCTATATGCTTGTGGCGCTGGTCGCTTTGGTCGGCGTCTTATCGGCCGCCTTGTCTGTGAACCTTGCAACGCCAACGACGGCTGAAGTAAATACCAAAAACCAAGGGCATATGACACATGCCCGACTTGTGCACCAGGCGCTACATGCAACCTCGCATGCAGGTGAGGCGCATCCTTCCGCCCATCAGCCGAACGTCAAAGATCACTCAGCTCATTCGCTGTCTGAGTGCCTAGTGGTGTGTGCCGAAGCTGCTGCTGACCCGAGCCTGCTACCTGTTGCGAACTCGCCCAAACGCACCAGCGATGCACTTGTCATCGACTGGCACCAAGCCACCACTCAACTTGTGCCCGCAGTTGGCAAATGGGTCGCCCGTTTGGCGCGTGGGCCGCCCGGTGAAGTGCCTTATTCACTGTCTTATTCTGGCGCACAGCGCGTTCTGATGCGGCACGCTCCCCTGCGTATCTGATTTTATCCTGGATGCCGTACGCAACAGCGTACGGCCTGCTTTCCATGCGCTTGCCATTAGGAACCGGCAGGCGGCTCTCAGGCACCATGCAGGACGTTCTTTCATGAGATATCTATCCCGGAGCCTCGCGGCTTCGCTGACACTGAGCACCGCGCTCGTGTCGGTTCCATTTGAAGTCAAAAGTCCTGCAGTTGAGACCGCGACTGGCGCATTGGCCGCCGAAACGCAGGACAAAGAAGGGCCGGTCAAATGGACCTGTCCCATGCACCCCCACTACATCGCCAACCACTTCGGACCATGTCCGATCTGTGGAATGGACTTGGTCAAGCTCCAGACCGGTCCCGGCAACGCTGAAGGCACCGGAGCTGCTGAGGCCCGCGCAGCCATAACGGTTGCTCCAGAGGTAATGCAAACCATCGGAGTACGCTTGGCACCAACGGAATTGTCGAGTTTTGGACGGGTTATTCGCAGCTATGGGCTCGTTGCTGAAAACGAACGGCTGCAGACCGAACTGACCGTACGCACAGAAGGCTGGATTGAGGATTTGCGCATTCGCGCGGTCGGCGATCAGGTCAAGGCGGGTGATCTTCTTTTCACAGTCTATGCGCCGGAGTTCGTTGTCACCCAGCGGGATTACCTCGACACACTGAAGACGCGAAACCGGACGCGGATCGAGGCCATCAAAACCCGATTGCGGGCGTTCGGCATGCAGGAGCGCGCGATCGAGCAATTGGAACAGACGCGTCAGGCCATGGAATTTGTTCCCTTCTATGCGCTGCGTGAGGGGACGGTTGCAGAGATTGATCTCCGGCCCGGCACCTACGTCAAACGCGGGACCATGCTGACCCGCATCCAGGACTACCGCCAGGTCTGGCTATTGGTGCAAGTATCCGAAAAGGATCTGACATTCATCAAGCCGGGGACGCCGGCGCGCGTGACCTTTCCGAATATTCCAGGGCGCGAAGTGTTCGCCAAGGTCGAATATGTCTACCCGACGGTCAGCCCACAGACGCGGACGGGGCAGGTTCGACTTGTGCTCGAAAATCCGGACGGCCAATTAAGACCCGGCGCGTATGCCGATGTAGCATTTGAGGTGGCCGCCCAACAACGCCTTGCGGTGCCTTCCGAAGCGATCCTGAGGAGCGGCGGTGCACGCTATGTCATTGCTTCACTCGGTGGTGGGCGCTTTGAACCAAGAGCGGTCAAGACCGGGCTCACCTCCGGTCGC
>JBCBRD010000276.1:0-2784 GCA_039819885.1 Pseudomonadota bacterium | reverse complement strand
CCGACGGCCAACGAGCCCGCGCTAAAGTTCGCACTTGCCCCCGGCCCAATAGCCGCAGAACCGATAGCGAAGAAAGTCGACGCCCCTGGCCCACAGGCTAGGCTGCCAACCGAAAGGAAATCAATGTCGCTGCCAAAACACGTTGCAGCGGTCGTTGGCTGAACGACAACTGGCGACAAAAACGCCAATCCAGTTAGCGCCGTTACAAAGCAAGCCGACCGCAAGCTCCGAGCCAGCTTGTCTGATGAAAAGGATTGGGAGGAACTGATCGAAACCAAACGCATAATACAAACTCCACACGCCACTCGGCTCAACTGGCCGACATCTCGCCCCCGAGACACCCCGTCGTGGACATGGAAGAACCCGCTCAGTCCCTAGTATTCCAATCGGGCACAACCTGTTCACAGCATGTGTAAAAGCTGTTCAAAAATTAGCCGTTGCTCAAGCTGGTGATATCAATAGGTGTGGTTTGAAAACACTATTGAACACCGTTAATTATATTGATATGCATAGGTAAACTATTGAAACCTATGGGTTGCTAAAGACACAGGGCTTCCTCTAAAGTGACGCATTATTGGCAGGTCAATCCAACACCAAAATGATTTGTCAACAGAAGTTTTCCTTCTGCCGAACACACGACACCACGATTCAATTGCACGCACGAACACGAACAAGCCTCAACGAGATATCCGTAGAGCCTTGAAGACGTAGGCGCTAACCCAACTGGCTGGGGGTCATGAGGGGAGATTGTTTCAATGATGTTGGCTCAGAACATGCCGACCCCAAACAGTAATTCCAGGCTCGTTCTCACCAAAAGAGAGACCGAGTGCCTGCAAGCGTTGGCCGATGGATTGGACAACGCAGGCATCGCAAAAACGCTTGGCATCAGAGTACCAACTGTCGCCATGCATATCGCAAACGCAAGACGCAAACTTGGTGCGCTCACGCGAATTCAAGCCGTTGCGAAGGCCGTCGGTACTGGCCTGATACATCCATAAACAAGAACAGCAGAAAGCCACTGTCGCTAATTCAGCGCAGGTGGCTTCTGCGGATCGTTCTGCATTGGCGAGGCCGCTGGCGTGGCACTGGCATCACCACCAGATGAGCCCTTAATGTACTCCGACCACTTGGCACTGCGTCGCTCAGACGACCGGGGAGTTTCTGCTTGCGGGCCTTGCAGATCTCGTGCGTTAGCGACCGTCAGCGCGAGATTGCGTTGTGCAGCGCAGCCGAAATTCTGCTGAGGTAACCGCTCTCGGATATCGTCCACATCATCCGGCCAATGGCCGCACTGCGGAGCAACCGCAACCTGCCGATCGTAGGAGACTTCAATCGCAGGACCAAACTCCTCAGAATACGCCTCTGCGCTGCGAACAATATCGACATATCGCTCAGGGATACCGGCTTCACGAACCTCGTCAATAACCTCGCGCACGCTTCGCGAAACGGCCAGATGTCCACGCACAGATCCCGGCGCTGCCACCATCAGATTACCCCGGCTTTCAGCTTTGTAATCGCGCAAGAAACGTGTGAGGTCTGCCCGTTGGTTGCGACTTAAACCTTCGCCTTTGCCCGCCATCTCGATCAGGAGCGCTTCGCCGCGTTCGGCAAAACGGATCGGATGTCGTTTGACAGGGTCATTGAGCTGCACCGCCGTGACATCATCGAGCCGGAAATGATCGCGGCATCCACTGACCGCTACGGCCAATCCAACGGCAACAGCGACGGGCACAATGCCAGGGATAGTTGTCTGCTTGGTACGCAAACGCAATGGGTTGAAGAGCAAACCTCTCATTCGCATCATCCTCATCCCTTCACTCCCGGGTAATCGACAATGAAGCCGTAGTCGCCGTGATATCGGTCAGCTCGTGAATCGCTCACGCCGTAAATGCGGTTGATGCGACCGAAGAACAACTCCCGCAGAGTGGCAGACGGAGCGTAGTTATCGGTCGGCTTGGCCATTTCACCGTGCGCGGCATGCTTGGCAAGAAACGGCGTTACCAGAATCACGAGCTCTGTTTCTCGGCGCCGATAGTCGGTCGACCGGAACAGTGCACCAAGCACCGGCAGCTTCCGCAGACCTGGAAGACCCTCCGCGCTCTGTCGCGTGTCATCAGACAACAGACCCGCCATCGCGAGCGTGCCACCACTGGGCATCTCAAGCGTGGTCTCTGCGCGCCGGACTTTCAGACCTGGAAAAGACAACCCCTGCACTTGTACCGCACCTTCAGACGACAGCTCACTCACCTCGGCTGAAACCTTCAATGAGATCCGTCCGCGATCGAGGACAATGGGCGAGAATGAAACATTGACGCCGAACTCTTTCCACTCGAGCGCAATCCGGTTGTCATCGAGCGAAATCGGAACAGGAAACTCACCACCAGCAAGAAACTTAGCTGTTTCACCCGATAACGCCGTCAGCGTCGGTTCCGCCAACGTCTTGACGACACCAGCCCGTTCAAGAGCCTGAACCAGTGTTGTGATCGATTGATTGTTCGTCTGGAACGTTTGCTGAAGAGCCGACCCACCAGCCACTGATGGCGCAACGGCACTCCCGAACGACAAGGCCTTCGGAACAATCGCACCGGTGACAGGGAAGGCATTCTCGATCACCTTTGCAAACGTGAAGTTACCCGCCGTCAAAACTGAATTTGGAATATCGACACCAAGCCGCCGCAACGCGTCGCGCTGCATCTCGGCCACCTGAACCTTTAAGAGCACCTGCTCCTTCGCATCCGTGCCAAGCATGCCGCGCACGGTGAAATGGCCAAGCCGACCGATAAC
>JBCBRD010000275.1:1923-2815 GCA_039819885.1 Pseudomonadota bacterium | reverse complement strand
GTTATCCCGCTCGTGGTGATGTTGATTTATAAAGCTGGTTTAGCAGTTTCAAGATTGATGCGGCGCAAAACTTAACAGAATACACAACGCACACTGGATACTAACGTGGGGCGCCCACAATAACCGTCGGGTCAAAATGGATCCCGGATTACCTTCGTTTGAAAGCACCCCTACGTTTGCACTGAGCATAAGTCTTCGCCACAACTCGAAGTTGCTTTGTTATGCGTGTGAGTAAATCGACGATATTTATCCCTGAACAGTGTATCTTTATCTGACCGGATTGCCAAAGCGCTGCATTTCCGGCGTTGGATAAGTTGTCAAAATGTCGCATGCAAAATGACGCAGATTTTGCGCCGCATCAATCTTGAAACTGCTAAACCAGCTTTATAAATCAACATCACCACGAGCGGGATAACCGCCTTTCTACAAATCCTTTTGGGAGTTGAACGCATGTTTTCATCGAAGAACGTAGCCAAGCCTGGCTCGGGCTACGCTAACGAAATTCCCATGTATCTGCCGCCTGGCATTTCTGGTCACGGCGCCATGGCATCGATGTTTCGGGGCATCGCTCGCTATCAACTCGAACTTTGGGCGCTGACCAGTCGGCGTGGGCAGGCATACATGGAGTATTCGTTGCGTCTTGCTCGGTGCAAGAGCCCAGATGACTACTCCAAGGCTCAGCAGCGGTTTAGCGAGACAGCTTTTAAGCAGTATAAGGAGGCTTCGGAGCGACTGACTGACGCTTGGACGCAAGTTGTTTCCATGCCGTCGCCGGCCGCAGTCACAGAAGCGGAAGTCAACGAGCCGCTGGTGTTTTCTCCGATCCCACCCAACTCCCAGACGTCGGAAACTGAAAGAAAAGCCGATCGCGTCGTTCCTCGGCGTGTATCGC
>JBCBRD010000275.1:0-1914 GCA_039819885.1 Pseudomonadota bacterium | reverse complement strand
TTTCTCCGATCCCACCCAACTCCCAGACGTCGGAAACTGAAAGAAAAGCCGATCGCGTCGTTCCTCGGCGTGTATCGCGGGAAGACGTGCGGCGCGTGGCTTGAGAGAGGCAAGTTCAGTTCATTGAGCGAACCTTTCGTTGGCCGAGCCTGACATCCTGTTCGGCTTTGTCGGCTATGCAGCCGGTTTTTCATTGTGATGCCAACTCAAAGCGGAACAGGCACCTGGATCTGGATCGGTCCAGGTGTTTGTCATTTTGCACTCCACACCAGAGCGCGTTCGCCTTTGATTGAAGCAAAAACGCGCTCTAACCGTTTGTTTTGGATGCTGTTCCAGGCACAAGGGCAGCCCGCATCAGGCAAAACAAACCGCTCACACGTTTCCTGATTATGATCTAGCCTTAAGAGCTTCTCGATGCCGCGCTTAGGGCGGCATTCGAATTTGAACTTGGCACGGGCTTCAGCTCGTTCAGCTTGCCTCTGCTGCTCGGCTTACTGACCTTGCGCTTCTCACCGCCCGCAGGTTTCAATTTGGATGAAGCCTTTGTTTTTCGCTTTTTACCATCAGTCGGTGCCTTCACGGCTGCCGGAAACCCATAAGACGATGGCTGCTTGGCTGAGAGGAAAGACCGGTCAAGATCAAATGTAAGAAGCACTTCTTCATAGAGGTTTGGCGGTAGTCGCTGGTCCTGAAGGTGGGACAGGTAAGGTGTCCAGAACGCTTGTTCAAATGCTTGAACGGAGCGTTTTGCATTTGGACGTTTCAGGGTCATCCGGCGTGGGGCTAATCGCTGGGCCCCAAGCCACGCATATGTCGCCTGCCATACCCGACCACTGGCGCGGCGGTTCCTCGGGCCGCGAAGTTGAAGGATTGAGGGCATGGTTGCTTCGCTATCGTGGCGGCCGACTTCGACATTTGCGATCGGACGGTCGCCGAGGCGGACTGAAAAGATCTGGGACTCCCGGGCCACCAGTTGATTGGAAAACTGGTCTAAGCAGTTGTCCATGGCCTCTGATTCTTCAATGAAGTCTTCGATTGTGATGAGTTCTTTAAAGCGATAGCCGATCGCCTCACCTTCCTTCATCCATCGGGTTGTCGTGGATCTTTGCGCTAGTGTTCGTGCAAGGTCGACCCTCGCGCGCCACCGGCACATCTCTTCCATGGCCCGTTTGAAACCGAGGTCCGGCGACCATGGGCGCAACAGGTAAGCATGCCCCAGTGTGTGTGGATTGTTGGCATGCCACGCCCATACGGTCAGATGGCGTAGTGCCATACGGCCCGGTGCCCCACGAAAGCGGCTAGGGTGCTTTGCGGCCTGCTCTGCGATCCAGACTCCGAAATCTGCATGACCTGCGGAAGTCGCATAGTGCAATGCCCACAGCCAGTTTCGTGCTGGAATTGGCGCGAGTGGAATCACAGATGCGATCCGGCGCGTGTGGGATGGAGTAGAGGGAAGTTTCGCAATCGGGAATGTAAACGCGGACGCCGGGAGACGGCGTAGCCAAAATGGCAATCCAAATTGTGTGGCGACCGTTCGAAGGGGCGTGCCTGCTTGGATTGTTTCTAAAGCGCGTGCTCGTTCACTGGGTCGGCCGTAGCCTGTTGCAAGTGAAAACAAAAGCCCGGGGAAACTGGTGGTCAGATCAGCAATGCGTGGGTGGATTTTGGCCAAGTCAGAGACTTCGCGACGCCTTTCAGGGTCGAAACCGGCGGCCTTTACATTGCGCGCAACCCGAAATTCCGAGGTTTTTGTTGAGGTTCGTTGTGCGGAGGCACCCACTGACAGAAACTCCCGTGCAGCATTGGCCCCCCGACCATGACTCAAGCTGGCAGGAGATCATGGCGAAAGCGGGTATCAGTCGGCAGGATCCGCGCGCTGTGACATCGTTCGGGTTGTTTGAATTAGCCCTTGGC
>JBCBRD010000274.1:0-2858 GCA_039819885.1 Pseudomonadota bacterium | reverse complement strand
TTGCTCTCGCCAGCGTGCGCATCATTCGATCAGTACAAAAACTTCGAAGTGCGCGGTGATGCATTCAAACAGCTTGTTCAAGCCTTGCCGGGTTTTGATGCGCAGGCGCGCTTCGACGTGGCACCAGATCGGGAGGTTTGATCCATGCGGCTGACGCGGGCGGATCGCAGCAGGGTCAGCGAGTGGTGGTTCACGGTTGATCGGGCGCTGTTTGCGGCCGTGTTGATCTTGATGGTTGTCGGCCTCGTCCTATCGCTGAGCGCAAGCCCCGCGGTGGCAGTTAAAAAAGGTCTTGGCCCGTTCTATTTTTTTAACCGCCAAGTTTTTTGTTCACTGGTCGGCGTTGTCTTGTTGTTCAGCTTGTCGTTGATGCAACCCTCGGGCATCAGGCGCCTTGCCTACGGTCTTCTTGTTTTGATGATCGCGGCACTTGTCTACGTTCAGTTCGCGGGTTTGGAGATCAACGGCGCACGACGTTGGATTGGCGTTGCGGGTGTCTCGTTTCAGCCCGCGGAGCTTCTCAAACCGGCTTATGTGATTGTGGTTGCCTGGTTCTTTGCCGAAGCGCATCGCAGGCCGGATATGCCAGCTCTCCCGATTGCTGTCCTGCTGGGTGGGACAGTGGCACTGTTGCTCGTTTTACAACCCGATATTGGACAAGGGTTGCTTGTCGCGCTTGCGTGGGGTGCCTTGTATGTCCTGGGCGGGCAGCCCTTGATTGGAGCGTTTGTGCTTGCACTCCTGGCGTGCGGTGGGTTGTTTCTGGCCTATCTTTTCCTGCCGCATGTGAGTTACCGCATTGATGCATTCTTGAGGCCATCACCTGTCGAAAACTCACAGCTTGACCGTGCCATGCAGTCTTTCATCGAAGGTGGTTTTTTTGGGCGCGGGCCAGGTGAGGGAACGATCAAGACCAAGTTTCCTGACGCGCATACCGACTTCATTTACGCCGTTATTGCTGAGGAATATGGGGTCGTGGCGTGTCTAGCCGTACTTGGGCTGTTTGCGTTTATTTCAGTGCGCGCATTCCTCATTTCCCTAGAGGAAACGGACGTAGCTGACCGATTGGCTATTCAGGGTCTTGCTCTTATCTTTGCAGCGCAGGCATTGATCAATATGGGTGTGAACGTCGGCTTATTGCCGGCGAAGGGTATGACGCTTCCATATGTTTCGGCGGGTGGATCTTCGCACATTGGCATTTCCATCACTCTTGGGATGTTACTTGCCTTGACGCGCAAGCGGTTGCGATCGGCCCGATGGCAAGATGCTGCGCCTTATCAAGCGGAGGATGGACACCACATGTCTCCCGGTGCACATGTGTTGAGGCGGGGGCGTGTCGGTTAGAAGTATCTGAATGGTCTTTGCGAGCCAATGCTTAGGTTTAGTGTGTTGGCTGGCGGGATCTTGTGGGATCTGGTCAATACACGGTGGGGAGATCGTGGCTCAAACGGCGTTTAATCCAGTCGCGTCACGTGATGACGCGCAGAGCAATGGCAATGGGCAAACCATTATCCTAGCGGCCGGAGGAACAGGCGGGCATCTGTTCCCGGCATTTGCGCTGGCGCAGGAGCTGGGTCGGCGTGGCTATGCACTTGACCTCATGACCGATATGCGCGGCGATCGTTATGGAACTGGGTTTCCGGCTCGTACCATACACCGGGTGCCATCGGCGACACTCAAGGGTAAGTCGCCAATTGCTTTGACGAAGACCGTGATTACATTGTCTCGCGGTGTGGCCGCAGCGCGCAAGATCTTGTCCGAGGTTCAGCCATCTGTTGTGGTCGGTTTTGGCGGTTACCCCAGTTTTCCGCCGCTGATGGCCGCGAGGATGAAGGGTATCAAGACCGTTCTGCATGAGCAGAATGCTGTGCTTGGACGCGCCAACAGGTTATTGGCCCAACGCGTGGATGCGGTTGCAACTTCATTTGCGCATACGAAGTATCTGGAGGGCTCTGCACTCGCAGAGAAGGCGCGCCATACTGGCAACCCGGTTCGCGACAACGTGCTTGCGGCCTCCAACACGCCTTACCCCGAGATTGGTGAAAAAGATCGCGTCAATCTGTTGGTGTTCGGCGGGTCGCAAGGCGCGCGATACTTTTCCGAGACCATGCCGGCTGCCTTGATGCAACTGCCCGAAGATCTTAGAGCCCGGTTGGTCGTGATCCAGCAGGCTCGTGAAGAAGATCTTGAGAACGTTCGGATGAGTTATGCCAACAGCGGCATCACGGCGCGGGTCGAGACGTTTTTCGCGGATTTGCCAGATATCATAGCTGCTGCTCACCTGGTCATTGCGCGGGCTGGTGCATCCTCGATTGCGGAACTGACTGTGATTGGTCGGCCATCAGTGCTGGTTCCGTTGCCGCACGCACTGGATAACGATCAACTTCTCAATGCGACCCGACTTGCCGAATCAGGTGGGGCTTGGTGTGTTGAACAAGGTAATGCGACTGCTGAGTGGTTTGCGCAGCACTTGACCGGTGTTTTGCGTCATCCAGACGGGCTTACTCAGGCGGCGGAGGCCGCCAAAGGGTGCGGAATACCGGATGCTGTCAGTCGGTTGGCCGATCTGGTCGAAGACCTGGCAGGGCAAGCTTCGCGCCGCGCAGTCGCTTAGCTGACCGGATTTGTACGACTTTTTTCGGTGCGGCATTGCGTGGTCATAGTGTTGCTTTTTGTGTCGGTCTTTGTTGTGCCGATGTAACTCTGTTTGACTGTTCGGCAACACGGGGCCGATGTAGGTGCGCTAACTTCGCGTATTTGACGATGAAACGAGGCCGATGTGTCTCACGATCTGTCGCATCGGTTTGGCTTTGATGCTGCGCCAATGATGCTGTTGAAGGGAAAAATCACGATGCAGA
>JBCBRD010000273.1:0-2871 GCA_039819885.1 Pseudomonadota bacterium | reverse complement strand
CGCACGCATGGTATCGCGACCGGCGCGTACGGTGGCGCGCCACGGAACCAGAAGAGCATCACGAGCGCCAGAAACTGGCCGTTCTCATTCAAGACCAAGCCAGCGAAGTTGAGCTTGCAGATGCCGAACCCAAATGGACGGCCCGCGAGAGCGATCACGCCATCACCAACCTGACGCGGGAAATCTTGGAGCTCGAATACACGCTGATCCCGCACGGGCTCCACGTTATCGGGGAGACGCCTTCAGCATCTGAACGCGCAGAGATGCTGTCCGCCGTTGCCGAGGCTGGTCATGAACTCGAAGTATCTACCGAACAATTGTCCGCATTGTCCGAGGGTGCCCACCTATCAGAGGCCATCCATTCGGCCGGTTTCAAGCCAACCGAAGAAACCAAACAAACATTTGAAAGACTCGCAGACATAAACGCAAACCTTGCGACGGACCATGAATTGCCAGCTCTGGTCCACGCACTGGACACGGGCTTCATCCGTCCTGTAGCAGGAGGCGACCTGCTGCGCTCGCCAGACACGCTTCCAACCGGGCGAAACGTACATGGTTTCGACCCTTTCCGACTTCCATCCGCTTATGCGATTGCCGATGGCGCAAACCAGGCTGCACGTCTGCTGGCTAGATACCAAGCCGATGGCAACCCGCTGCCACGCACGGTCGCCATGGTCCTCTGGGGAACAGACAACCTGAAGTCTGAAGGCGGACCGATTGCGCAGGCTCTCGCCCTTGTCGGCGCTGAACCTCGCTTCGACACGTATGGACGCCTTTCAGGCGCCAATCTCATCCCGCTTGAAAAGCTCAGCCGTCCCCGCATTGATGTCGTTGTCACGCTGTCAGGCATCTTCCGTGACCTCCTCCCACTTCAAACCCGCATGCTCGCAGAAGCGTTCTTCAAAGCAGCCTCCGCTGACGAGCCTGAAGACATGAACTTTGCTCGCGCCAACGCACTGGCCTATCAGCGCGAAACGGGCTGTGACCTGGAAACAGCCGCCTTGCGCGTCTTCTCAAACGCGGACGGTGCGTACGGCGCGAACGTCAACCAACTGATCGACTCAGGCGCATGGGATAACGAAGACGAGCTGGCCACCGCATACACGCGCCGCAAGTGCTTCGCATACGGCCGCAGTGGAGACCCAGTCGCCCAGCCCGAACTCCTTGGACAAGTCCTGAAAGGTGTCGACCTCGCCTATCAGAACCTTGAGAGCGTCGAGCTCGGCGTCACAACAATCGACCACTACTTCGACACACTCGGCGGCATCGGCTCAGCCATTCAATCGGCAACTGGTAAACCACCACCCGTATACATCGGCGACCAAACAAGAGGAGAGGGGAAAGTTCGTCTTCTCTCAGAGCAGGTTGCGCTTGAAACGCGGACCCGAACCCTCAATCCCAAATGGTACGAAGGCATGCTCAAGCATGGCTACGAGGGCGTCCGTCAGATCGAAGCTCAGATCACGAATACGATGGGTTGGTCAGCCACAACTGGTCAGGTTCAACCCTGGGTCTACCAACAAATCACGCAAACATTCGTCCTCGACAAAGAGATGCGTGACCGCCTTGCGACCTTGAACCCGAAAGCCTCCGCCAAGGTCGCCAATCGACTGCTTGAAGCCCACGAAAGGCAATATTGGAACCCCGACGACGAGACCCTTGCAGCGTTAAGAGCAGCAGGTGAGGAACTCGAAGACCGCCTTGAAGGCATCACCGGCGAAATCGCCGCCTAATTCGAATTGAATGTGTAAGGAACGCACACCATGAGCCCACTTGATTTTCCAGGCCGCATTGATGCGACACCACCCGATGGTGATGGCAGCGTACAGGTCCATCTCGACCCCACGATGGAGATCGATGGTGCCAAGGTCTTTGCGGTTTACGGCAAGGGCGGGATCGGCAAATCCACAACGTCTTCAAACCTATCGGTCGCCTTCTCCAAACTCGGCAAACGCGTCCTGCAGATTGGCTGCGACCCAAAGCACGACTCGACATTCACACTGACAAAGTCGCTGATGCCAACCGTCATCGACGTACTCGAAACGGTGAAGTTCCACTCAGAAGAACTACGGCCCGATGACTACGTTTACGAAGGCTACAACGGTGTCCTCTGCATCGAAGCCGGCGGCCCGCCAGCAGGCACAGGGTGTGGCGGCTACGTTGTCGGCCAAACCGTCAAACTCCTTAAAGAGCACCACCTTCTCGAAGACACCGATGTCGTGATCTTCGACGTACTTGGCGATGTCGTCTGCGGCGGGTTCGCAGCCCCCCTCCAACACGCCGAACGTGCACTTATCGTGACAGCTAACGACTTCGATTCCATCTTCGCGATGAACCGGATCGTTGGTGCCATCAAAGCCAAATCGAAAAACTACGAAGTTCGCCTCGGCGGCTGCATTGCCAACCGCTCACGCGACACCGACGAGATCGATAGATACTGCGACGCCGTCAACATGAACCGTCTCGCACACATGCCCGATCTCGACGTCATCCGCCGTTCGCGTCTCAAAAAGTCAACGCTCTTTGAACTCGAACAGACCCCCGAACTGACAGCCGTCTGTGACGAGTACATGCGGCTCGCAACAAGCCTCTGGGCCGGTGTCGAAGCCTGCCAGCCCGAACCCATGAAGGACCGTGAGATCTTCGACTTCCTCGGCTTTGAGTGAAGATCAACAGAACGCTCATGGGCAAACAAAACGGATAAGGACACAGACCGCAATCATGGCAAGCGCATCCTATCAGGAACGCAAGGGCGAACTGGAAACCTACTTCGATCGCACAGCGGTTGACGCCTGGAAACGCCTGACATCCGACGCACCGGTGAGCCGCATTCGCGCCACCGTCCGCGCCGGTCGCGATGCCATGCGTGCA
>JBCBRD010000272.1:0-2876 GCA_039819885.1 Pseudomonadota bacterium | reverse complement strand
TAGGCCACACCAAACACCACAAAGCTGGTGCTGCCGGCCAAACACCCGCAGCAACCAAGCCAATCTTGATGCGATGCGTATGCCCGCCGTACGCCGCACGTCAACACGAACACATAAATACTTCGAAAATAGCTATAAATACGCAATAATATTATGTTTTGATGCATTTCCACGAACTCATATAACGCCGATGCCATGTTGCCTGGCGCTTCACGTATTGTCTTGTTTCCTGCTGAGCACGTGAAAGGGCTTCATCCAGTGAGATCTCACCTAATGAATGGGACAGAAGCGGGCGAACGCCCAAAGCCCGCATAATCATATGGGACGCTTCAAGTTGCAGAGCCTGCAACGCTAAGACCTCTTCCGGCGCTCCTTCCGCAAACATCTGCTCCAGCCGCGCATCACATCGTCGGTGAAGGTCCTCACGAGATCGTTCGATCAGCAGACACTCGCAATCCCCGGGCGGAATAAACGGTTGCGTTGGCTCCGACTGCCAGGAAACGAGCGACTTCCCCGTCCCATCTATGACCTCCAAGGCCCGCACGATCCGCTGAGTATCCGTCGACTGCAATCGTTCGGCTGCAAGCGGATCACGCTCCAACAGCACGCGATGCAAATCCTCTACAGGCCGCTCCACACTCTCACTCCGCCATTTATCCCGAACCTCTTGGGGAATGGTGGGAATGGGAGACAAACCCTCCAACAGCACTCGGAAGTAAAGTCCCGTCCCTCCAACAATAAAAACGGGCTGACCATCAGCTTTGGCCTGTTCAACCAACGCCATCACGTCTCGCACCCAACGCGCGACAGAGTAGGTGTCAGACGCTGCGACATGCCCGTACAGTCGATGCGGCACAGCAGCTTCGTCTTCGGGTGAAGGGCGCGCAGTCAGAACCCGCAACGCATCATAAACCTGCATCGAGTCAGCGTTGATGATCACGCCATCACATCTGGAGGCGCGCTCCAATGCGTAAGTGGACTTGCCACTCGCCGTCGCACCTGCAATGAGGGTCACGCTCATTCAATCCACCATTTGGCATCGTCATAAACTCGGCCCGCGTTGATCGAGAAACCAAACCGCGCGCAACAACCCCGCACGATATCAATGGACCTCAAGCCAACAGGTCGCTCACATGTCTCATGTTCTCGTGCTGCTTGCATCAGACACAAATCCCATCTCGCCGGACAAGGTCGGTGAGATCATCGCACCAATCCCTCAGCAACATCGCAGCCCGGTTCGTTGGCTGGACCACGCCAGAGCGTGTGAGGTGGATGTGTTTCCTTTCGACGGCAACGGAAGCGCTGCCGTGTGGGACGATGAAAACGACATGCTCAGTACAATTGAGCGCACGGTCGCGGCACCCCACGCATCCAATCTCGATATTGCGCTTGTACCGGCGGCCAATCGAAAAAAGAAACTCCTTCTATCTGACATGGATTCAACCATGATCCAGCAGGAGTGCATCGACGAGCTGGCAGACTTCGCAGGCTTCAAAGACAAAGTCGCAAAGATCACCCAGCGCGCCATGAACGGTGAATTGGATTTCGCTGACGCCCTGACAGAACGCGTGGGTCTATTGAAAGACCTACCAGTCAGCACACTTCAAGACGTCGTCGACACGAGACTACAATTGATGCCAGGCGCACGAACACTAATTCAAACAATGAACGCCAACGGTGCGACATGCGTCCTCGTGTCTGGTGGCTTTACGTTTTTCACCGAAGCAATCGCCCAAAAAGTCGGATTTTCTAGCAATCACGCCAACATCCTTGAAATCACTGATGGCAAACTCAGCGGTCGTGTCGTCCCTCCTATCCTCGGCGCCCAGGCCAAATTGGAAGCACTCCATCGTTACCTCAACGAAAATTCTCTTTCGCCCGAGGACGCCCTTGCGGTTGGTGACGGAGCAAACGACCTTCCGATGATCGATGCTGCCGGTTTAGGCGTGGCATTTCGCGCGCATCCGGTGCTCGTGAGCCGCGCTGACGCCGCAATCCGCCATACCGACCTTACTGCCCTCTTGCATCTTCAGGGCTACACACGAGATGAGTTTGTCGAGTGAGTGACGCCGCCGACTGAACATGAGCTCAAAACTGCCACCCCGCCCACTGATTTGTCGTTCCCTATGAAAACACCCGAAGCCCGAAGCCAACAAAGGCCTGCATATCCATGACTGATTTTTTGCTGTTGCTTGGTGGGTTCGTATTGCTGATCGTCGGTGGCGAGTTTCTTGTGCGCGGCTCGGTGAACGTGGCTGAGAGCATGGGCATGTCCAAGCTCTTAATTGGCATCACATTGGTTGGGTTTGGGACATCGTCGCCCGAGTTGGTGACATCTCTCCAAGCCTCTTTCGCTGGCTCGCCAGGTATTGCAGTTGGAAACTTCGTTGGCTCTTCAATCTCGAACGTATTGCTAATCATCGGCGTGTCAGCCCTGCTATTGCCTCTCCCGGTCTCCCGACACTCCATTCAACGAGACGGCTCAGCAGTTCTCGTGTCAGCCCTTGCCTTCACGGCCGTCGGGTTCTTCTTCCCTTACAATCAGCTGGTCGGCGGTTTGTTCGTCACGTGCTTGGTGGGTTATCTCGTCTTGGCCTACCGCGATGAAATGCGCCTGACACACATCGCAAACGGGGCAGTCGACCATACTGCTCCAATTGAACGCGGCATGGCCCACGACGCGGTGCTTCCAGAGCCAAGCGGCGAGAACAAAGTCAATGTTGGGCTCGCATTGCTTATGGCCTTAGGAGGCCTCGTCACAATCGTCATTGGTGGACGACTTCTGGTCGACGGTGCGGTCGGCATCGCCCGGACATACGGCGTGTCCGAAACTGTCATAGGCCTGACCATCGTCGCGGTCGGAACATCGATGCCCG
>JBCBRD010000271.1:0-2907 GCA_039819885.1 Pseudomonadota bacterium | reverse complement strand
ATGACGGCTTATCATGAGGCCGGGCATGCGATTGTCACGATCGTCCAGCCGGAGACCGATCCGCTTCACAAAGTTACGATCGTCCCGCGTGGACGGGCCCTTGGTGTCACGATGAGTTTGCCGGAACGCGATCAGTACACGCGCACAATGGATTGGTGTGTCGGTCGTTTGGCCGTGGCTTTTGGTGGTCGCGTTGCTGAGCAACTTGTCTATGGCAAGGATCACCTGAATTCCGGTGCTGCTGGCGATATCAACCAGGCGACGAGCCTTGCCAAGTCCATGGTTACAGAGTGGGGCATGAGCGAAAAGCTTGGACCATTGCTCTACAGCAGCAACAGCCAGGAAGTCTTCCTGGGCCAGGCGTATTCGCAGAGCCAAGTGATGTCGGAAGCCACATCCAAATTAGTGGACGAAGAAGTCCGTCGTTTGGTAACGGAAGGCTACGACCGAGCATGGGAAATTCTGTCTGAGCATCGCGAGTCGCTTGAAGCTGTCACTCAAGCGCTGATGGAGTACGAGACGCTGACCGGCGACGAGACCGCTGCGATTATGCGTGGCGAGAAAATTGAACGCCCAGAAGACACGGACATACCGAAGGGGCCGATCGGGTCGGCTGTACCAACGGCGGGTGTTCCGACGCGTCCTCGTGATGAGCCGGATTCTGGGACGGGCGGTATGGAGCCACAACCGACCTAAGTCCCAAACGTCCGGCTGGACGGGATACAGCAAACGGTGATGCTAGCGGCCACGGGAAACGTTTCTCGTGGCCGTTGCTTATTCTGCGTGTGTTGCTAAATCCTGGGCGAAACGACGTCGCGCTTCTTGCGCTGCTGGGAGCTCAAAAACACGATGCAACGATCCATCTATATTCGCCCGACAGGTTTTGTAGCATTGCCAGCTGGGTTTGAAGACCGGGATGGTGAGGCGGTTCCACGCGCGCATGTATTCGGCGGACTGAGACTTGCCGGCGGCCCGCTGGCCTTCACGGCACTCGATATCATAGAACGCACGACTTCGGGTTCGCAGACCTCCACTATTTCGTTGTCGGAATTCTTTGAGCGGGATTGGGGGCGGCATACGCTTCCCGCCTCCGACATGTTTGAAGCGCTGCAGGAGCCACGCGCGCGTTTGGCTGGTCTCTCGATGGACCGACCGCGGATCATGGGGATCGTGAATGTGACCCCGGATAGTTTCTCCGACGGTGGGCAGCTAGACGGGGTGCAAGCTGCTGTTGATCACGCTCTGCGACTGGTCGATGAGGGCGCCGATATCCTGGATATTGGTGGCGAATCGACCCGCCCTGGATCCGAGGCGGTTCCGATCGAGGAAGAGAAGCGGCGCGTGCTGCCGGTGCTGGAAGCTTTGCGGGCGCGGACGGATGCGCTGATATCAGTCGACACGCGCAAGGCAGGCCTTATGCAAGCGGCAGCGGATGCTGGTGCTGACATTCTCAATGACGTGTCAGCTTTGACGTTTGATGAGGACGCGCTTGAGGTCGCAGCCGACAGTGGTTTGCCGATCATGCTGATGCACGCGCAAGGCGATCCCAAAACGATGAACGACAACCCACAATATAGCGATGTGGTACTTGACGTTTTTGACTTTCTCGAACGGCGGATTGCGGCCTGTGAAGCGGCCGGGATCGCGAAGGCTAAACTGATTGTTGATCCGGGTATCGGGTTTGGAAAATATCTTGAACACAACGTGGCTGTACTCGGTGCAATGAGCCTTTATCACGCACTTGGTGTCCCGGTCTTGTTGGGCGCTTCACGCAAGAAATTGATTGGGCAGATCTGCAACATCGATGATCCGATGAAGCGCGTATCAGGTTCCATTGCAGCAGCGCTGAGTTCGGTGGCGCAGGGTGTACAGATCGTGCGGGTGCATGATGTGGCTGAGACCAAGCAGGCGCTTGAAGTTTGGCGGGCCGTGACGGCAGGTCGTGAAACACCAATCGGAGCTGGCTTGCCCGCGTAAATGGCGGTCAGACTTCGCTTGCCGCACTCCGACGGTCCACGATCCGTTTCGAGACGGCTATCACGATAGCGTCGCGCAGTGTGTCTGCTGTCTCATTCCCGGTTCTCAATTCACGTGGGAGAACGATCTGCTGGGCCTTGGCCATTGCGCGCAGGTTTTCCGGCTTCTTGATTGCGTTGAGGCGTGTCACCAATCCAGCTTCACCCTCTCGCTGCATGGTCGGTACCAGACCGAAGGCGTACGGATCGAAGTCCTCTGGTTCAGTTTCAAGCTGCGGCTCCGCCAGTGGTGTAGACGCCGATGCTGTTTCTGCGATGGCCTCATCAAGTTGAGGCGAAGGCGTTGCCGTGGCGTTGTCCAATGTGGCTGTCGGCTGCATACCCTCCACATCAGTTGATGCGTTTTCGACCCGCTGAGGGACTTTCTTGGGAGGCGATTTCTGATTGACCGGACGCTGAGGTAGGACTGGCGTATTTGCCGACCGGCGAACCCGTACGCTGGAAAAGGTCGTCGATGATTTTTTGGCCAGTTGATCTGCGAGATCATCCGAGACGCCAGGTTCGTCTTTGAAAAACCGCTTAAAGAAACGTTCTTTGGACGGGCCGGAGAGTTTACGTGTCGTGGTTTTCATCGTTCGTCTCATCCAGCGTAGGTTGGGGTTTTTCCCCGGGATCGCCTCATTTGCCTTGTGCTTTGGCTTGGACAATGTGGTCGACGTTTTGCAGGTTAGATACCGAAACGCTCAGGCTACCACTTACTTGGATCTAACCTCACACCCGCTCTTGCTCATACGCAACGTCAACTCGCATACTTTGGTGTTCGGAGATTTAGGCCTTCCTCCAAAGCACTAAGCAGCCTTGGCAGAGCTCTTCTGCCGATGCGTGCTGTGTACGATGAGCTTTTGAAAAAACTAGAGGTCTCCGCCAAGGC
>JBCBRD010000270.1:0-2942 GCA_039819885.1 Pseudomonadota bacterium | reverse complement strand
GCAAGCGCCGCTTTCATACGCTCATAAACCAACCGCTCATGGGCGGCGTGCTGAAGGTAGCGTTGCGCGGCAGGGCCTGCTTATTCCGGTGATTGTCGATGTTGGATTAGCTGAGGCTGATGCGCTGTGCGAACGGGTCGACGAGCTGGCGGAGCTTGGTCTCGTCGTTGACCGGTTTGGGGCCGAGGCGATTGCTGTGCGTGAGACACCAGCACTTCTTGGGCAATCTGATGCTGCTGGCCTCGTTAAGGACCTCGCGGCTGAGATCCTAGAGCACGGCAAGGGCTTTGCACTGAAAGAGCGGTTGGAAGCTGTGTGTTCACGGATGGCGTGTCACGGCAGCGTGCGGGCAGGACGGCGTTTGAAAGCTGAAGAGATGAATGCGTTGCTTCGTGAAATGGAAGCGACGCCCCACTCGGGCCAATGCAACCACGGCCGACCAACGTATGTTGAGCTGAAACTCAAGGACATCGAGAGGCTCTTCGGCCGGAGTGGTTGAGGGCGCGTTAACCAAACGGGTTCACGGCACGTCAGGGATTGACCATCGTTACAGCATGCCCGTTTCGGTAGCGACTTCAGTCATTAACCAATGGCGTGTTCACAAAACTTCCTGCGCGAGTGATGGCGTGAGGCTTGCACCCTAACGCGGAAAGTTGCGTACGCCCGTCTCTGAAGCTTGAGTTTGGCCGCTGTTCTTGCCTCAGGAACCGACGGCATTGTTCGTCGTACGAGGCACGGACGGTCCATCGCGCAACTGCCCTACGGTTTCAAGTCGCTGGTGTAAAATGCCATTCTTCAATTCTGCTTACCGTACCGAGACGCGCTCGTCGGTGTCCGATGAAGCGCAAAGTACGGCGGTCACGAAGTGGATCGAACCAGACAATGCGCTGACGTTGCGAATGATTGATACGATCGAGGAACTGGATCGACACGAATTGGCATGGCGTGAGCTTTTTGAGATCCATGCCAGTACACATCAAATGTTCCAGTCCTTTGCATGGACGCGAACCTGGGCAACGTATTATTTGAACCAGAGACGGTTTGATGCATTAGCCTTGGCCATCGTTGTGGTTTGGTCAGGCAATAGGCTTGTTTTGGTTTTGCCACTCGCTGTCTACCGGTTTAGCGGCTTGCGGATCTTGAGATGTCTTGGGGCGCCTGTCAGTCAATATGGTGATGCACTCGTCGATCGGACCGTCGTGGACGACGTGACTGTATGTAGAGCTTTGTCACTCGCCATCGAACAAACGCAGTGTGACGTTGTTGATTTGCGAAAGGTCCGTCACGATGCAGAAATCCGGCCAGCACTCGAAGCTTTGGGGGCTGTTGTTGTTCATCGAGCGCAGGCTCCATTCGTCGATTTGGCGCAAGCTGTAGACCGCGAAGGATATTGGAAGTGGTTTTCGGGACAGGCCCGTAAACAGCGTCGGAAGCGTCGCCGGCAGCTTGCAGAGATCGGTCCACTCAAATTTGCCACTCTTGAGGCTGGGTGTTGCGCAGCAATTGAGGCTCGTCAGGCTATTGCCATGAAGCGCAAGGCTTTGAGTGCATCAGGGCGGTTATCGCTTATTGTGCATGACGACCGGTTTGAACAGTTTTTTGTAGATCTCGCGCGCGTGTGCGACCGAGGTGCTCAGGTTCGGGTCTCGATCTTGTCTTGCGGAGATCACGTTATTGCGCGTGAGATCGGTATTGTGTGTAAGCGTGGTTACGCTGCGCATGTTGGCGTTTTTGATCCAGAATATGCGCGTTTTGCACCGGGGCGTTTGCAAATCGATGATAAGATTGAACACTGCCTCGAAGAAGGGTTGTTAACTTTTGATTTTCTGGCACCTGAGGATGATTACAAGTGGGAGTTCGCTGATGCCGCTGTTCCTGTGCTTGACTACGCACTCGTCGTTACGACGCGTGGGGCGATGTTTGACAGGTTGGTCGTGCGCGGTGCATTGCCGTTGGTGCGATCAATGAAAAACGTGTTGCCAAGTCTCCGGCCGAAAGTAGTGGCGGCGCACTTATACTCAGCTCTACGGCTGGGGAAGGCATGAAAAAGAAGCCCCGGTGGATGCGGGGCTTCTTCGATTTCGATATTTAATTTGAACCTTCTTAATTGGCTTAGAAAGCGTATTGCCAACCGGTGACGAGGGTCCAGTCGGTTTCCATTTGAGGTCCGTTGAGGTCTTGATAGACGGGTGCACCGGCCTCGATCGCAAAGCGATGACCTTTCATCGGGCCTGACGTCACAACCGTGTTGATGCCGCCAAACAATTCCAGTTTTTCACCGCCGTAGAATTCGGGATTGGCGGTTTGGATTGGCGCGCCGATCATTGGGTCTCTACCATGGATGTCACCTTGCGCCGTGTATGCTGACCGGAAGGATGCCGAGATCCAAGGTGCGAACTGATAGGCCACCCAGCTTGTCAGTTTGATCTTGTCGCCGAAGCTATAGCCTTCGTCATTCTCGCTCTCCAGGCGGATTTCTCCCATGACCTGTGCGCCCCAGGAGATATCACCCATGCGTCCCGAATACGTCAGCCCTGGGTGAAGATCCCAGGTGCCTGTGCCGTTTTGCATGGCGTAGGGTAGGCGGAGCGTTGGTGTCGTCCCCATCGGTGTGAGGACTTGGTCTTGTTCCTCAATCGAGCCGGTTGGTGCGCTGAGGCTGAGGTTGGCATGCAGGTGGTGGGTGTTGTCGTCATAGAGCCGGAACAGTCCGCCAAATTTGAAGTCACCAATGCCCTCTGATTTTGTTGTGAAGGTTCCACGACGATTGGCTCCCAGCATGCCGCGGAACGTGATGTGGTCCATTTCCTTGCGGACGATGGGCAACATGGCCATCAGGGTAATGTTGTCGGTCGGCGCGTACATTGCGCCCAACATATGCATCTCCAACGTCAATGCTGGCCCACCAACTCTGCGCGTGGTCCCAACAAGCATGACGATGG
>JBCBRD010000269.1:0-3014 GCA_039819885.1 Pseudomonadota bacterium | reverse complement strand
TAACGATGCCACTGTGTTGGCGAAGATGTTCCAGAAGTCGTCCATCGGGGCAGACTAATTTGCGCGTTGATTTAAAGGGCTTCTCTGCAGGACTGAAACCCTGTGAAAAGCTAAGACTGTCTCTGCTTCCTATTTCCTATGCTGCGATGATGCGTTGCGCGATTTCGTGCTCGCGATCAGCAAAGTAGTTTTTTAGGTCGGTGGCCACATCAGCCATGGCGTTAGCGATCTCTTCGAGATGTTCTTTGGCCTTTCGAGAAGCGAGGCCGCAGCGAACCTGAGCCAATTCGATGAGACGCTCACGATTGGGCCAACGTGTGCTTCCGTCCAGAGTTAATAGCATCGGGTCTGCCGGAGTCGAGACTGAGGTGGCAACCAGATCATAGACGGGAGCCAAACACTCATCGGCGTAGACGTTGTGGTAAGTCGATTTCAGGGCAATTGATTTAACTGAGCTTCTTGGCCGCCATCAGCGCTGTGAGGTGATCGCCGACGCTTTCATTGAGTTCGTTGGCTGCATCATCCACCAGATGCGCATAGCGATGGGTTGTCTGTGGGCTGTTATGCCCGAGTAGCTTGCCAATTAGCGGTAAGGATGCGCCCTGTTCGGCTGCAAGGCTGGCGAATGAGTGGCGTAGATCATGGATACGAACGTCGGGCAGCTCGGCCAATGATCGGATGCGACGCCATGGCTTTTGCAGATTGATCAGGTGCGCCCCGACCTTCTTACCAACAATGACATAGGGGTTGCCGACGACGCGCGGAAGTTGGTGGAGCACATTGATAGCTGCTGCATTTAGATAGATGGTCTTTTGCCCAGTCTTGGAGTCTGGAAGAAGCAGAAGACCACGCTCCAAATCAACGTAGCGCCATTCGAGCGTTAGGATTTCATTTAGACGTGCGCCGGTTAGTAGCAGCAAGCGAACGGCTGCGATCACAAAAGGTGACTCGTGTTCTGATGCCTCAAGATGATCGAGCGTTACGCCCAGACGCTGCAGTTCTTCTGTCCGCAAATAGCGTTGGCGAGCAACTTCACGGAAGTGCTTGATGCTACTGCAGGGGTTCGTGTTGCGTTCGCGAATCCCATGTGCCTCTGCCCAATTCATCATCTTAGACATCACGGCGAGTGCAAAATTGGCTGTGCGTGGTTTCTTGGCGAGCTTGCTGTGGAAGCCGGCGACGTCCGATATTGAAAGATCGCGCGCAAGTCGGCGTCCGAACGCCGGTATTAGAACGCTGTGGGTAAGGCGCTTGTATTCAGTGCGGGTGCGTGGCTTGAGCGTCGGGCCATGTTCACTAAGGAATGCCTCAGCCATGTGGGCAAAGGTCAGACCGTTGCGGTTATTGGCCTTGGACTGAGCGGGGTCGTGACCAGCATGTATCTCCGCGAGTAATCGTAAGGCCTCTTTGCGCGCAGATGCGGCGGTCCATGGAGAGCCGTGGCGACCAATGGTGATCCACCTCAGTCTTCCTTTGATGCGGGTTTGCAGAAAGTAGCTGGGCGCATCGGTGCGCCTGCGTACCCCGAAACCTTTAATATCAGTGTCACGAAGCGTCTGGCCTGGTTGAAGGGCATTGACGTTCGCTGTGCCGATACGTGCTGTGGTGGTTGTGGGCATAATCTGTGGTCTGGAAGAACTACGCCGGCTAACTTCCGGCTAACGTATGGCTAACATTTTATAGGATATTGGGGCAGTGTGATGTCGCTCCAGGGCGAATGCGACACTGATAAATATGAATAAAAACAGGCACTGGCAGTTCGTGGCAAATGCAACCTTCAGACTCTTAATCAGCGGGTCGGAGGTTCGAACCCTCCATCGCCTACCAAATATTTCAATGACTTAGCCTAAATCACAGCATGGGGTTTTACGATCCAAAGACGGCGGTTTTACAAACCTAGGTATCGGTCTGCGTCCCCTACAATTGTACATTAAATGCTTTGGCTGAGTGATGTGGCGCGTCCTATTCTTGTATTGCGTACAGCGGGATGGTTTTCTCACACCAGAAGTCTTTGCCAGCTGTAATGGAAGCAGGCAGTGCGTAGCCGAGAGCGATCATTTCGTCGCCCACGTACCGGCCTTGGTCAACCAGCAACGCCGCTAAGGTTCGTCCGTATTGATCTGTGAGGGTGTCCGTGTAGTGCCGTCGCATCTGCCAATCAGAGTGCTTCAGTCTCTCCTCTAAATAGCCCTTGGCTGCGCGCCCCCAAGACTGCTCAGTTTGACAAGCAGCATCGCGGCCATCCTTTCCTGGAGCGTTGTAGCCAGTGATCCGAACCGAGGTGTTTTCACAAAATAGAGTGTCACCATCGATGACGCGCCATCGGAGGGTGTCAAGAAAGTTAGAAGCTTTGTTTTTGGTGTTCCTACCGACGAGTTGAGAGAGAGAACACGGCATGATCCATGAGTGTAGGTGAAAGGTATCTCTGTATGTCGCGCCAATAACTGCGCCGCACGCCATAACCGCTGCACAAAGAAAAACGTAAGCCATCAATTTGATCACGGGTGTCTGGCTGAGGAGTTCATTGCAGACTGTAAACATGAAAAGGCCGGATGCGGGCATCCGGCCTAATGGTTCGTGTCAGTTTTGTTGCGGATTAGGCCGCTTTTGAGGCCAACGCGGCCGACAGGTTTTCGTCGACTTTTTCGAGGAAGCCCATGGTTGTGAGCCACGGCTGATCGGGGCCGACTAACAGGGCCAGGTCCTTGGTCATCGAGCCGGTCTCAACGGTGTTGATGCAGACTTCTTCCAGTGTGTTTGCAAATGTTGCGAGCGCTGGGTTGTTATCCAGTTCGGCACGGTGGGCGAGGCCTCGGGTCCAGGCGAAGATCGAGGCGATCGAGTTCGTGGACGTTGCGTTGCCTTTTTGGTGTTCGCGGTAGTGACGGGTTACCGTGCCGTGGGCGGCTTCGGCTTCGACTGTCTTGCCATCGGGTGTCATCAGAACAGACGTCATCAGGCCGAGTGACCCGAAGCCCTGAGCGACCGTGTCGGACTGCACATCGCCATCGTAG
>JBCBRD010000268.1:0-3016 GCA_039819885.1 Pseudomonadota bacterium | reverse complement strand
GTCCTTGGCCGGCCTGATCATCTCGGCATGGCTCATCACACATGTTGGCTTTGTGTTCTTCTTCCCACTGGGTGAAGCGAGCCTCTGGTGGATCGTACCCTTCACCATAGCTCTTCAATGCTGGCTCTACGTCGGCTTGTTCATCGTTGCCCATGACTGCATGCACGGTTCTCTGGTGCCTTTCAAACCGGCCATCAATCGTGCTGTTGGACAGTTCTGCCTGTTCATCTATGCAGGTTTTTCATTCGATCAGTTGAACAAGAAACATCATCTGCATCATCGCCACTCCGGGACCGAAGGCGATCCCGACTATGATGCCCGCCCACCGCATGGGTTCTGGCGCTGGTACCTTAAATTCTTTTCTGAGTATTTTTCGGGCCGTGAGTTTTTCGTCATTGCCGCACAGACGGGGCTTTACCTATTCGTCTTCGGTGTTGAGTTCGCCAACATCATAGTGTTTTGGGCGTTGCCAGCGCTGCTGTCGTCGATCCAGCTATTCACCTTCGGCACCTACCTCCCGCACCGTCCTGAGATGACGGCATTTAGCGACCGTCACAACGCCCGTTCCAATGACTTCCCGATTTGGCTTTCGCTTCTGACGTGTTTCCATTTCGGATATCACCACGAGCACCATGACCGTCCCGCCTTGCCATGGTGGAGACTTCCCGAAGCTCATCTCGACGAGAAGAATGCGGCTTCCAGACCAGGGATGCCCTCATCCGCCTGACCCGGTGGACCAGACAGCAACACCCGGCAGAAGAGATGACCGCGCTTCGTAGGGTTGAGATGTTCAGGCTCGCAAGAACGGTGGCGTCCAGAGACCCTGCCTGGCAGCTGTATCAGTCACCGTCGCACTCGACGCCCGCGCAGCGATCGCTTCGCCAAGTGCCACACCACTACCGGCGAACTTGGCAACCTTGCTGGTCGAAGCCCGTTGATCCCACGCTGCCTCGCCTCGAGAACGAACGAGCCTGCCAATGTCGCGGTAAACGCGTCGCGCTGAAGCAATCGCCCATGCTGACCGGAACGGCAATTGACCAATCCCTCGCCCGGCAGACATGTAGTATGTGTCTGCAATTGAAAGCAGCTCGCCAACAGCAGCGGCAACTTTGGGGCGCATTTCCGGTGAAGCAATAACTGTGGGGTCTTTCACATCCGCGGTGTTGAACCCGTGCCGGAACAGCAGTTCATTAGGCAGATAAATCCGAGACGCTTTCGCATCCGCAATCACGTCGCGCGCGATGTTGGTCAGCTGAAAAGCAATCCCCAGATCAGAGGCGCGAGCCAGCGTGTCCCGTGTACTCTCATCATCTTCGGAAACGCCCATGATCAGCGCCATCATCACGCCCACCACGCCAGCGACATGATAGCAATAGCTCAACGTCTCATCGATGGTCTCATATGCGCGCCCATCGACATCCATCGCGAAGCCTTCGATCAGGTCAAGCGGATGGACTGCGGAGATCCTGTGTCGTGCAGCCACAACGGATAGAGCTTGAAAGGCCGGTTGATCGAAGCGGCCATTGAGTGCGTTTTGTGTCTGCAACCGGAGTTCGCCAAGCCGGTGGGCGCACGCCGTTTCACCGCCACCAGGCGCTGCAAATCCAAGTTCCTGACCGTCCACGACATCGTCGCAATACCGGCACCACGCATAGAGCATGATTGCAGATGAGCGCGTCTCGGCATCAAAGAGCTTCGCAGCACCGGCAAAACTCTTTGAACCCTTTTCAATGCGCTGTTCGCAAAATTTCAGAAGGCCGTCTTCGTCAAGCTGACGCCCCACCGCGCCGGTCGTCTGCAACAAGTGGTTGTCTCCCCGTAAATGATCGTGACCGCGAAGACGGTTACATGGCAACGCTTTTGCGCAACGCGCGAACCGGTCCGAGCTGACCAATTGCCCGCCCAATCGGAACCGGTGGCTTTCCGATCAGGATACGTAACTGATCGCCCCGCGTCAGTTCGCCCGCATAAAAGCGTTCCACCAATGGTTCAGGTAGCGTGTAGAAACGCTGTAGCACATCCCGGCGCTTATCGGGATCAGCGGCATTGAAAAGCATGCGGTTCAGCAATCGAAAGATGCCTCGGTTTTTCCAAGTCTTAACCGAATGCCCACGCACCAGTTCAAACAGCTCAGCGGCCTCCAGGACGCCCTTGTCGGCAATCAACGCTGCAAGTCGAACCGCGTCGGGCAGCGAATAGCCCGTTGTTGGATGAAACAGTGCAGCCCTCAGTCCGGTTTGGGTAACGCCATCGGGAACCTCAGCCCAAAACGCTTCGATGTCACCTGACAAAGCAATCGGCAAAATCCCGCGCTCACGTCGCACCACCTGCTTAACCCGCCAGTCATTGTCCTCGACATAAGAGGTAATCAGCGTCGAGATCCCGTTATCGTCAAGCTCTGGACCATCGGCGTAGTAGGTGTCCTCAACAAGCATCTGTGTATTGGTGAACGGCAGCGTGTAGATGAACCGGTAGCCATCTCGCTGAGCCACCGTCGCATCCATGATGATCGGCGTATCCGAACCATGCGGTTCATCAAATTCGTACTCAACGCCAATGAACTTTTGAAAGGCCAGCTCCAGGGCATCACTTGGTCGGTAGCCCCGCCCATCGACGACAGCACCGGCCGTAAACTGTTCACCCGTCGACAACGTGACCTGTGTCGGGGTCAGGTCGCTGACATCAGTGTTCAAGCGGACCCGCTCAGGAAACCGAGACATGACCACGTCATGCATGCGTTCTGAGCTAATCGCGTGATAGCCAGTCGACAGTGGTCGTGTGTAGCGGGGAAAACGGACTTCCTGCGAGCCCCAAGACGCGGTCTTGAGGGCCGACAGGCGCTCCATGTTTACCGAACTGACATCACTGGTGTGGAACGACCAGGTGTGATTGCCGCCAAGCGTCTCACCTTTTTCAAGGATGAGAAAATTCACATCAGGGTGTCGCTCGGCCAGAAAGAGTGCAATCAGCGAATTGGCCAACCCGCCGCCGAGGTTTTCGTAGCTTGCAAGCTATG
>JBCBRD010000267.1:0-3020 GCA_039819885.1 Pseudomonadota bacterium | reverse complement strand
TTCGTTCGCACGGCGATCGCGTCGATCAGATCTTCTTTCAAATACATCCGCTGCCACTGCCAATTGCCAAGGCTCACCAAAACGGCAAGGCCGACGATCGTGAAGATCGTCGGCCAGACGAGACCTACTTGGCGCAACCGAGATAGCATCGCGGATTAGGCAGCCCAGACGTAAATCGCAAGGAAGAGGAATAGCCAGACGACATCGACGAAATGCCAGTACCAGGCCGCGGCTTCGAAACCGAAGTGCTGTTTCGCTGTAAAGTGCCCACGCAGCACCCTATACAAACAGACCGCCAGGAAGATCGTTCCGATGATGACGTGCGCACCGTGGAAGCCGGTCGCCATAAAGAACGTGGCACCATAAATGTGCCCTGAGTAGCTGAATGCTGCGTGGCCGTACTCATAGGCCTGCAAGCAAGTGAACAAGAACCCGAGAGCAACGGTGAGAGCCAGCCCCCAGATAAGATGCTTGCGATTGTTCTCAAGCAGCGCGTGGTGCGCCCATGTCACCGTACAACCCGACAACAGCAGGATGAGCGTGTTCACAAGCGGCAGACCCCAGGGATCGAAAGTGCTCGTGAAGTTTTCAGAAGCAACCGGAGGCCACTGCCCGCCCGTCAATTCATTCCGCTGAACCATACCGACGACCTGTGAGGAATTCTCCAGGGTCGCAACACCGGCTGGGTAAAGTGAAGCGTCAAAATAAGCCCAGAACCAAGCCACGAAAAACATGACTTCGGATGCGATGAACAAGATCATCCCGTAACGGTGATGCAGCGTCACAACGGGCGTGTGATCACCTGAGCGTGCCTCTTTGAAAACGTCCGCCCACCAGCGCCATGAAACAAAAATCAGTCCGATCATACCAATGGCAAACATATGTGGACCAGAAATGGTCAACGGGCCAATGACCAACCCGCCGCCTTCGGTACGCATCCAGCCAATTGCACCGATAGCCGTAATCAGCGCAGCAACTGAAGCGTAGATCGGCCATGGGCTTGGATCGAGTAGGTGGTAGTCATGGTTCTTGGCGTGGGCCATCGATAGGTCTCCAGTCGCTCCGGTTCACCCGGCGTTTTTCGGTTTGTTAGACGGTATTGGTTCGGACGATTGTGTTGCGTTGGCACGCTTATCGTTTGCTCCTGCCTTGTCCAGCGGGAAAAACGTATATGACAGGGTAATCTGCGAGATGCTCCGGGCGTCTTTATCTTTGACGATGTCTGGATCGATGAAGAAATTCACGGGCATTTCCACTGTCTCACCCGGCTTGAGAAGTTGCTCGGTAAAACAAAAACACTCGATCTTGTTGAAGTAGATTCCAGCTGATTCAGGCGTCACATTAAATGTCGCCGTCCCCCACGAGGGCTGATCACTTGTGTTCGTCGCAACATAGGTCGCAACCCGGTTTTCACCGAGCTTGACTGAGTGAGTCGCATCTTTCGGTTTGAACGACCACGCCAGATCCGAGGACGTATTGGCGTCGAACCTCATGGTGATGCTGCGCTCCAGCATATGCGATGAGGGTGCATCGACCCGTTGCGTTGTCCCGGCAAAACCCGTGACTTGGCAGAACATCTGATAGAGCGGGACGGCGGCATATGACATGCCCAACATGCCAAGCACGACCGCCGAACAATACACCGCGACACGCGTGTCTGAGCGGCTCTTGCCGCTTGCTCTATTCAAAGTGCCGGACGTTGCGTTTTGTGTCTGCATGCCAGGTTCCACTACAAACCTTTGTTCAAGACATTGCCACCAAGCCGAACCAGCGTGGCGACATAAAACAAGACAACCAGCCCCGCGAGAGCCAAACCGATAGCAATTGACCGCATCCGTTGGCGCTTCTGGCGGACAGCCTCTTCGTCGTTCTCTTCGGCCATCAAAGCATCACCCCAAACAGATGCTTGACTGTGTGCTCGGCTAAGATAACCGCAAACAAGGCAAACAGGTAGAAGATCGAGTAAACAAACAACCGTTTGGCAACCTGATCAGCTTCACGCCCTTCCGTGGTGACATAAACCTTCCAAGCCAACCAAAGGAAAACCGCGCCGCTTAGTGCAGCGCTAATCACATAGATCAGCCCACCGAGACCCGTTGCAAATGGCGCAAGTGAAATCGCGACCAAGAGCACGGAGTAAATAAGGATCTGCTTACGGGTTTCCTGAGGACCAGCCACAACCGGGAGCATCGGCACGCCGACGCGCTCGTAATCGCGGCAACGGTAAAGAGCCAGAGCCCAGAAGTGCGGCGGTGTCCAGATGAAGATGAGCATGAACAAAATGATGCTGTCGATGGATACCGAGCCCGTCACCGCAGCCCAACCAATCATCGGCGGGAATGCACCGGCAGCACCACCAATCACGATGTTCTGTGGTGTCCGACGTTTTAGCCACATCGTATAGACGAAGAGATAGAAACCAATGGTGAGCGCCAACAGGCCACCAGCCACCCAGTTGACCAAAACACCAAGTGTCAGAACGGAGAAAACTGAAAGGATGGCGCCAAATGTCAGCGCTTCATCTTCAGTGACCTTGCCGCGTGGAATGGGACGGGCAACCGTGCGCTGCATCTTCCGATCGATGTCAGCATCGTACCACATGTTCAACGCGCCCGATGCGCCAGCCCCAACGGTGATCGCAAGAAGAGCGATGCAGGCAAGTACAGGGTGAAGCGTACCCGGCGCAGCTACCAACCCCACCAAAGCGGTGAAGACGACAAGCGACATAACCCGAGGCTTCATCAACGCAATGAAATCGCCAACGGTCGGCTCTTGGGCGCGGTCTATCTGTTTCGCCTGATCCAAAGCCGTTGCCATCTGACCTGCCATTTGAACGCTTCTGCCTCCTCAACGCCCGCGATTTCGGTTCGCGATGCACCCAACTCATTTGTGATGGGCTGTGTTTTTATCTGATCAGCATCAAGCCGTCGGCTCATTTCCAGAAGTGGCGTGCTTGGGCGCGGAGGTTGGTTCCTAGCCTTGCCATTGGTCGTCAGGCTTGATTGCCGACGGCTTGATGC
>JBCBRD010000266.1:1150-3128 GCA_039819885.1 Pseudomonadota bacterium | reverse complement strand
CCAAAGGAATGACCCATAAGAACGGCGCAGAAGCGATGTCAGTTGTGACATGTGTGGTGAAGGCAACCATCAGCGCGGATGGCACAAACGCGAGCCCGACCCAGGCAGCGCGCATGATCCAGGTGGGAGCAGCAGACAACTGGGCTGCCTGTTCAGAAACCGAGACATCAACGCCACGCGCACGCAACCCTGCGAGCATCAAGACACCGCAAACGCCAAGCATAGGCAACAGAGCAATGAAGCCACCGGCCCAAATGGTCCGCTGCAACTCAAGCCCGATCATTGGCTCGATCAAAAACGGATAGGCAAGCAGGGAGGCAAGCGAACCAAGGTTTGACGCGCCATAAAGGAAATAGGGGTCATCGGCATGCGGGTGGCCAGAGCGCGTGAACCAAGCCTGCAGAAGCGGCGCATTCGCCGATACAGCAAAGAACGGCAAACCGACACCAACGGTCATCACCGCAACAAGCCACATGTAAAAGTTGCCCGTCGGCGGTTCATCAGCCCAGACCGGCAAGCCAAACGGGAGTGCCGAAACGGCGATGACGCAGACCGCCAGGTGGATGAGCGGAGCATAAGGCCATGGCGCAAAGCGGTTCAAAGCGTGCGCATAGCAGTACCCGGCAAGTAGCGTGGCCTGGAAGAAGCACATCGCCACTGCCCAGACAGATGGAGAACCACCCAGGTGTGGCAACACCATCTTGGCAAAAACCGGTTGGACCGAAAACAACAACGAGGCAGAGACCAGCAGTGTGCCAGCGAACACGATCAGCCCTGCGCGACCAGCAGCAATGGCGCTCAGCGTTCCAACTGGACTTGGTGTAAAGGACGTTGCACCCACGGATAGTTTCCCCCAACGAAAAAAATAGCAATTTCCACTGCTGCTTTTACCATTTTGGGATTTCGGCTTTCTGAACCGATGCCAATTGAATTCCAGATTTTTTGTAAGAAACGAGTAAAACCACTTTCCAATTTGGAACACAATGCGAGTTTTTGCCTGGAGGATGCGACAAGCCTTGCGTTTTGGATCAAACGTTCGGTTGAGACTGCGAGCCCGCAAGCCTTTACGGCTCAGCCGTCCAATCAAGCCCTTCTATCCTCGGACGAATAGACCTAAGCTCGGCGCAACGGTGTGCGTGTTGCGCAGATTGGATGCTTAAGCGATATGACAGCAGTGGGGCGAGAGGCATGAGTGATACACGCATTGCGCTGGTGAGCGGGGGCAACCGCGGTATAGGCCTTGAGATTGTCCGACAGCTTTCACGCGAAGGTGTGATGACGGCGTTGGCCGCGCGCGACATCGAGGCTGGAAAGGCCGCTGTCGACAAGCTCGCATCCGAGGGCTTGGAGCCCGCACCGATCGAACTCGACGTCTCCAGCCCGGATAGTGTCAGGCAAGCGGTTGAGCAGACGATGCATCTATTTGGTCGGATCGACATCCTTGTGAACAATGCTGGCGTTTTGCTTGATCCGGACATGGACGCAGGCGGAACGGCTGCTGAAATGCCCGTCGACCTTGTCCAGCAAACTTTCGATATCAATACGTTAGGGCCGCTTCGGCTCATGCAGGCAGTGTTGCCCAAAATGCAACAGACAGGCTATGGCAGGGTCGTCAATATGTCTTCCGGTCTCGGCCAACTGTCAGAAATGGGGGGCGGTCGTCTGGCCTATAGGCTCTCGAAAACGGCATTGAATGCCCTGACCAGAACGTCTGCTGCCGAGGTGACGGCGGGCGACATAAAGATAAACGCCATGTGTCCGGGCTGGGTCAGGACAGACATGGGCGGACCCAATGCAACGCGGTCGGTTGAAGAAGGTGCAGAGACTGCCGTTTGGCTCGCGACACTCTCCGACGACGGCCCCACCGGAGGTTTTTTCCGCGATCAAAAACCAATTGCATGGTAGCTGCGGAGTGCGACCGCAATGCCGCCTGACAACCAATTAGAACTGCGATTGTTTGTTGGGACGACGGTTGCGG
>JBCBRD010000266.1:0-1143 GCA_039819885.1 Pseudomonadota bacterium | reverse complement strand
GTGGTAGCTGCGGAGTGCGACCGCAATGCCGCCTGACAACCAATTAGAACTGCGATTGTTTGTTGGGACGACGGTTGCGGTGCGCCGACTGGCATCAAACGTCGAGGCGCCACGCCTGTTTCGGTTGGATGGCGTCGCACGACTTGCGATCTGGCCCATTGATGATGATCTCCACGATGCTCTGCACCGCACTTATGGCACGGGCGACTGGCTGAAGAATGCAGTGCGCTTATCAACACGCGATCTGGAGTTCAGTGCCAAATACTCGTTCGGCGAAAAACTGGCTTACCTCGAGGCTGTTGCTACGCCAGAGACGTTCCACCAGGCCGCAGCGGCTTGGCGCAATGGGGTTATGTGCGTACGACCGACCGTACTGACTTTGAAAGATAGTCCGGTGCAATCGGGACGCCCACGTAGGCTTTGGCCCCTGAACGCCGCTTTGACGGCATTGGGTGTAAGCCCCGTAGGACGCGATGATGCGATCGCCGCATCCGGATTGGCGCACTTTGCCTCGAACGCTGAAATTCTAGCCAACGCCCAGCAGATCTCCGGATAGGCATCGTCCGTCTATACCGACCGCTTGCCAATCTATCCTGACGACCTGGCGCAGCCGATAGAGGTTGGAATGGCAGGGTCAAATTCCAAACGCCTCAGAGCGACACCACCACCGCAAACCAGGCAGATGCCAAAATCACCACACTTGATCCGTCTTAGAGCAGCCTCGACCCCCGCCCGTTCGTTGCGTCGGTTCTCTTCCTGTTTGAATGGCATCACCTGATTTTGGATGGCATCGATCCGAGAGACCCATCCGACACTGGTCTGGTCAAGTTCCACCGGCTCAGCCGCCCGTGAACCGCTTTCTGCCAACCCATCGAGTTCAATCAGGCGTGCGTCCAGAAGAAGCTTGAAATTCTCTAGGCTCTGGCGATCCATTGGCATTTCGACATCGCGGGTCCGACCAAACACACATCCACGTCACAATAGGGCTTTTCGACAGAATAAGCACGCAAAGGCATCGCCAATTGCATCCCGGTTAGATAGATAGGTGCATCGCTTAAAACGATGTCGAGGGCAATGGCTACAATACCGCATTTGAAGTTCATCAGGAGCATCCTGTTCGACAACCGGACTGGCGCGCTGGTT
>JBCBRD010000265.1:0-3146 GCA_039819885.1 Pseudomonadota bacterium | reverse complement strand
GCAATTCGCATAGCCAGCCTGTTTCATAGCCTCGGCCGCCATGCGAATTGCGTGAATGTGGCGGACGGGTTTGAAGGTCCACTGGACCCCGCCCGCCATCGCGGCACGGTTGCAGGCTGGAAAAAGATCGGTCTGCCTTGGGTCCAAGGCTAGAAACCAGCGACCCCAAAGATACCAATTGCACGATCAAATGAGCGGCCCGATCGGCCTTCTCAACTATCAGGCCGTTCCTGCGATCGAGCAATGTCATATCCATTGGGCAATGGATCAAACAAAGTGCGGGGACTAAAAATGCAATCAATACAAGAGCTTCAAAAGCTGGGTCTCGAAAAGGCTCAAGAGAAGACGTCGTCTGGCCGGGCACCAGTCGGCAACCGATCTGCAACCACTGGCACCACCGCTCCTCCGTCCAGCCGTCGAGCAGCCGCTCGCCAGGGTTCATCGTCTGAAGCCGGCGAAAAAATGGGATCGAAGGTGCGCAAACTTCTCCGGACAAACCTCGGCGAAGAGGTTTACACGAGCTGGTTTAACGCACTTGAATTTGACAGTTTTGACGGATCGCGCGTTCAAGTGTCGGTGCCGCAGAAATTCCTGCGCAACTGGATCGCGTCACACTACGTCGAGACCATTCTGGAGTGCTGTAAAGTTGAATTTGAGGGCGCCACATCTGTCGAAGTGGTCCTCCGACAACCCGGAAAACCAGTTCCCCGTGCGAGCCAGAACGGGGCAGGTGCTGGACAAGATGCCCACATGGGGGGCGGCCAATCAGGAACGCCAGCACTCCACGGACTAGGGCGTTCGACATCGGCCCAGCTCGTGCCGGGCCAGCACAATGCAGCAGGTGCAAATTCGCAATTCGCCCGTGGTTCATCACATCCAAACTTTGGTCGGACCCAAGTGGCAGGCTTCGAGGGGTCTCCTCTCGATCCGCGCTGCACATTCGCAAGTTTCGTCGTTGGGCCGTCAAACCGGATCGCGCACGCTGCCGCAACCCGCGTTGCCGAAGCTGTTCTTGGCGAGAGTGCAGGCTTCAATCCGCTATTCATGCACGCAGCGGTAGGATTGGGCAAAACTCATCTCCTCCATGCCACGGCCTGGGAAGTAAAGCAGCGCAAACCGCAAGCGCAGGTTCTCTATCTGACGGCCGAAGGATTTCGGTACCGGTTTGTGGAGGCGCTCCGCAGCCAGGATCCGCTGGCCTTCAAGGAAAAATTCCGCCAGGTCGACATTCTTTTGATCGACGATCTTGAATTCATGCAGGGCGAAAAGACTGAGCAGGAGTTTGACCACATTATCAACGCTCTGTTGGATGGTGGTCGCCAGGTTGTCGTCGCGTCCGCCCGTCCGCCAGCCCACATCGAGCGCATGAACGAGCGTATGCGGTCGCGCCTCCAACGGGGCCTGGTCACGGAAATCGGTAGCCTTGATGAAGAGCTTCGCATGGAGGTCTTGCGCAAACGGCTCGACGAAAAGCGCCAGCTTGATCCGACATTCCAACTCGGCGAAGACGTCATACGTCTGCTTGCCAATCAGCTCACCGAAAACGGTCGTGAGTTGGAGGGCGCAATCACACGGTTGTTTGCCAATTGGCACTACATGCGCACACCGATCACCATGGATATTGCGGAAACGGTTATCCGCGACTTGGTGCAAGGCCTCGAACCACGCCGGATCAAAATCGAAGACATCCTTCGGTACGTGTCACGTCACTACGGCGTCTCCAAGAGCGATCTGCTGTCTCAACGCCGCCATCGCTCGGTTGTCTGGCCACGGCAGATTGGAATGTATTTGGCAAAACAGATGACGTCGCGTTCCTTGCCCGAAATCGGTCGGCGGTTCGGCGGTCGAGATCACACAACGGTTCTGCATGCCATTCGCAAGATCGAAGGCGAATTGGCCAAAAACCAGAACCTGAACGAAGAGATTGATGAGCTGCGAAAAATGATTTCGCACTAAGGCTTTGAAAGGTTAGCGCTTGAGGGGGCGAAGGCGCGAAAAAGAGCGGGCCAGTGGAAACACTGTGTCCCGCTCTTTTTTCTGATCAAAACACCAGATTTGTCCACATTCGACCGCATTCGTTGCAGAGCGAAGACTAACCCTTGAAAAACGCGGAGCGATTGGGTCTATTGGCGCTCCACGCGAATCGCAATCCGCAATTTCGCGCCTGCCTCACGACGTCCTTGCTGCGTGTCGGGCTATGTGCAACTCAGCACATGTTTTCGGCGCGGCCCCATGATTTACCAACCACGTTGAAGGCGAAGGCGTCACGGCGGTCGACCAAGGGACAAACATGCGTCTAGTCATCGAACGCGGCGAACTCTTACGCGCACTCAGTCACGTGACGAGCGTTGTCGAACGACGCACCACGATTCCAATTTTGTCGAATGTCATGCTGCGGGCAGAGGGTGATCAGCTCTACTTCAAGGCAACAGACCTCGAGCGCGAAGTGATCGAAGCCGCGCCTACAACTGTTGAAACACCCGGCAAGCTGACGGTGCCGGCGCACATGCTGCACGACATTGTCCGAAAGCTGCCGGACGGCGCTCAGATTGAAATGGCACGCGATCCTGAACGCGAGCGGATCACGGTCCGAGCCGGTCAGTCGCTGTTTGCACTCCAAACTCTGCCAGCCGACGACTTTCCTGACCTTGCAATCGGTGAGCTTCCAAACACCTTCGAAATGAGTTCTGCTGAATTGAAGCGGCTCATCGACAAAACCAAATTCGCCATCTCCAACGAAGAGACCCGCTACTACCTCAATGGCATTTATCTGCATCCAGCCAAAGGTTCAGATGAAGCGCCGATGCTGCGTGCGGTTGCAACTGATGGCCACCGGCTTGCCCAGGTCGAACTTCCAATGCCCGAGGGCGCTAGCGACATGCCTGGCGTGATCGTTCCGCGCAAAACAGTGCACGAACTGCATCGTCTCTTGGAAGCGTCGGCAGGAAGCGTACGCGTCGGTGTCAGCGATACCAAGGTGCGCTTTGAGATCGGGACCGTCACCTTGACCTCAAAGCTGATCGATGGCGCGCCCGCGTTCAGACGCGATTGTGGATACGCGATCAACAGCGCTCATGAACTCGGCGTTGGAGACTTTGAGTTCCTTGTCGTTCGCCTGGGGAATAACGCGTGCATAGTCGGGGAAC
>JBCBRD010000264.1:263-3155 GCA_039819885.1 Pseudomonadota bacterium | reverse complement strand
GGTGGTCGAGCGCCTGGCGCAGATGCAGTAGCTGGCCCTGTGGATCTGTGTTCGGCCACGTCATCTGACCAGCTTGCCGGTACCAATACATTGCGTTGTCCTTGTCGCCCTGAAGGCGATGCAACACGGCGTGGATCCAGCAGGCATTGCTATCCGCCTCGTATGCCTGGACAATCGCATGCGCATTGTCCCACTCACCCGAAAGTGCGTGATCAATGGCCTCAATCAATTTGCGGCGGCTTGGCTTTGCTGCCATGTCTCCCACCCTTTACGTCTTAGTTCGCAGGCTGGGCATGTGCCGCACCCGTAGCCCCAGTCATGTCGAACAGTGCGGTCGCCAAGATAACAGGTGTGGCTTTCAGTGATAATCAGGTCGATCAAGGCATTGCCACCCAGCGCGTGTGCCATGTCCCACGTCTGCGCCTTGTTCACATACATCAGCGGGGTCTCGATCGTGAGGTCACGGTCCATGCCTAACGAAATGGCAGACTGCAAGGCATCGAGTGTGGCACGTCTGCAATCGGGATAGCCGGAGAAGTCGGTCTCGCACATGCCGCCGATGAGCACAGTGAGCCCGCGCCGGTAAGCAAGTGCGGCGGCGTAGGTGAGGAACAGCAGGTTGCGACCGGGCACAAACGTGGTGGGAAGGCCCGCATCTGACATGGTGATGGCGGCATCTCTAGTTAGCGCGGTGTCGCTGATCTGAGCGAGGGCATCCAGCTTCAAGAGATGGTCTGGCCCTAGTCTTGGTGACCACGTTGGCGAGATTGACGAGATGTGAGCCAAGACCTTTTGGCGCGCTTCAAGCTCCACTGCATGCCGCTGACCATAGTCAAAGCCGATTGTCTCTACTGTGGCGAAACGGTTCAGAGCCCAGGCGAGACAAACAGTGGAATCCTGGCCGCCGGACAAAAGAACCAGTGCTGCGCTGTGTGTGATCGGAGACATTCTCTCTCCTAACACGAGCCGTAAGTATCCGGAAAATATCAGTTTGGCAGCGCGCAAAAAATAGAACCGCCTCCTTGGGGAAGGCGGTTCTATCCGTATAGGATCGGGGGAGATCCTCTACATTTCCGACGCGATCAGCATCAGAACTTAATCCGTGCACCTGAGACGACGACGTCGAAGTCAGCCTCTTCTAGGCTTCCGCCTTCTTCAAGGTCATAGTGGCGATAGCTGATGAACAGTTCCATTGCCGCAGCGTCGAGCTGCTGAACAAGGCCACCACCGTAGTAGTAAGCGCTGTCGTTATCATCGTCTTGGAATTCACCGACCATACCGAAGAGGGTGGTTTTGCCGAGTGGGATGAATTTTTGTTCGATACCAGCATTCACGAACCAGAAGCTTTCATCATCAATAAAAGCGTCGCTCGAACGTTGACCGGCGGAAGCCGTTGCATACAAGCCGGTAGTTGTCTCCATGATCGAAATCGTACCGTTTACAACTTCCTGTGCAGGATCGTTGAGCTGGCCGAAGACGTTGCTGCCATCGGAGTTTTCTCCGTAAGCGATACCACCAGCGATTTTGAAAGTACCGATTTCACCGGCGTAGCGAAGTGCAACATCCCAAATGTCGTCTTCACCATACGCTGCTGACACGATGAAGCCACCGAATACAGGAGTGTCATAGCGTACGACGTTCTGGCGGTTAAATTCGAAGTTCGTCAAACCGACGCCGTCACCGGTGGTGCCGTCGCCAAATGCAGCTCCGAGAATAGCACCCCCAGCTTGGGATGAAGACATACCATCGGCAATATTAGCCTTGGAGAGATTGATCTCAGCGATACCAGAGTTTGCTGTGTCAGCGAGACCAACACGTACTTTGCCGTATGTTTTGCTTTGGATATACCAGTGTGCCTGGCGGAATTCCGGCGCATCCAGACCCTCGTCGCTGTTCGTCGTGACCTGCGTCGCGTCAGCTGCCTGATATTGGAATTCTAGGTGATACCCAGCTGAGTAATCTGGTGTAATCTTTGCCTTGCCCTTGAAGCCAAAGCGCGTACCGGATGTCTGCGGGTCAACGACGTAAACGTTGTCTTCCGAAATCCCGTCTGAGTTCTCGAAATCCCAGAACATCACGCCTGAAGTGACCTGACCGTAGATCGTCAGGCTGACTTTGCGGTTCCCTTTCCGCGCCGTCGTTGCTTCGAGTTCAGCGACGCGCTCTTCTAGATCTGCGCAGCAATCGCCGCCGAAATCAGCTGCAGAAGCTGAAGGAATTCCCATGGCCAACGTTGACCCTGCACCCAACGCTAAAACTGTCGTAAACCTGCTCAACCAACTTGCTTGATAACGCATACGCGAAATCCCCCAATTAAGAAGTCACACTACTGACCACTGCAAACGTTTTCACCAACGCTACCAGTACATCCGCTTGTCACAATGGTTACGTCGTTCAGGTTGAGAATGGAAACGAATCTGCAAGGTTGTGCCACTTATCGCATCGAATGGTGCATATTCGCCACGAACAAGAGGCTAGATTTGTCACGCTTCTGAGAAAAAGCCTGCATCATACAGAATGGCGTAAAGGCGTTGAGGATCATGTGTGGCCTTCGTTCAAAACTGGCCACCCGGGCCAGTCTCCGATAAACGATCCTCGAAGGCGCACCTTTGCGTCGGTCCTGCCTCAGCAAAGTACCCCAAAAGCACTCGAACTCATTGGAACCAGGAGATCAGCATGACTGCGATCGTCGACATCATCGTCTTGCGCATGGCTGATACCCGCGTTATTGAACAAAATATGCAGATGACCAAATGTATCTTCGGCTGTCTGCACCATACGCTCACAATCGCTTGCCTCTGCGACGTTAGCATTCACGTATACGGCTTGCCCACCACTCGCCTGAATATCTTGAACGGTTTTGTTCCCTGCCTCATCGTTTATATCCACAAC
>JBCBRD010000264.1:0-253 GCA_039819885.1 Pseudomonadota bacterium | reverse complement strand
GTCTGATACCCGATACCACTACCACCACCTGTCACCAAAGCCACTTTATCTTGCAAGCGCATAATGTTTCACCTTACTAATTAGATAGCTCTTAAATACGTTCAAAGTAACGGCGACGTTCCCAATCCGTTACCCATTTATTAAAGTCTTCAACTTCACTGCGGTAAAAATGACTGTAGTGTTCAACGACATTTTCACCGAATGCCCGTTTAGCGAAATCGCTATTAGCAAAATTATCCACCGCTTGCGCCAG
>JBCBRD010000263.1:0-3173 GCA_039819885.1 Pseudomonadota bacterium | reverse complement strand
TCGACCTCTTGCGGAAGGTAACGGATCAATGCGCCAGGTTGAATGAAACGTTCGCCCTGGTCAGGCTCAATCAAACCAGCCGCCACCTTCAGCAATGTGGATTTACCTGACCCATTCCGCCCCACAAGGCAGGCCCGTTCACCGGGGGCAATGCTCATCTCAGCGCCGCTCAGGAGAGGCTTTGATCCAAACGAAACGTGGATGTCTTTCAGGGTCAGAAGGGGCGGTGACATGTATGGTTGCAGCGCTTTTTAGAATGATGAGGGATTTGGGGAGCAGGCCTTGAGTGACCGTTCAGGGACAATCGTAGGGAATGCGGATCACGTTGAGGTCTGTCGTCATTGTTGGTCGACACTGGCATCCAAACCCGCATAGGCATCGAGGATGCCATTCTTTACATGTTTCACTGTGAAACCTGCAACAAGCCGTGCACGTGCCGCGTCTCCCATTGCGATACGGAGATCAGTGTCTTGGATCAACCTAACCAATGCGTCGGCCAGCGCTTTGGCATTGTTTGGAGAGACCACAAGTCCTTCCACTCCATCACGTACAAAGTGACGGCTCCCAGGAACGTCTGTGACGATCAACGGGCGTTGTGACGCCGCCGCCTCTAACACGGACCGCGGCATCCCTTCGCGTGACGTTGATGGCAGGACACAGATGTCTGAGGCTTTCCATATGCCAGCAACGTCAGACACGTGCCCATGCCAGGTGACCAAGCCCTCCGCCTGCCATGCCCGCAACCGCTGTTCCGGGATCGCCTCCGGGTTGTCGACATCAGACCGGCCATACAGCGAAATTGCCAGATCTTGCCCATGTTCTTTGACAAGGCGAGCTGCATCGACCAGGACCTCAACGCCTTTCGACCGGATCATCCGCCCGACGAATGCGGCAGTGAGTGGTGTTCCAACGCGCGGCTTGTACGGAGGAAAGTCGTTTTCATCAATGCCGGCCCCGGGGACGATCGTCACGCGGTCACCGACGGCAACGCCATTGTCGACCAGAAACTTGTGATCATCCGGGTTTTCAGCGATCAGCCATGAGTTTGGCCGACTGAGTATTCCATTCAACGCTGCCATTGCGGCGGGGCGGATCAAGCGCGCCGCTGCACCGCTTGAGATACCGAGAAAGCCGAGCCCTGTAAGATGCATCATGAAGGGCTTGCGCACGGTCAGTCGTGCAGCCATCGACGCCAGCACCATCGGCTGCATGGCGATCACATGGATCACATCTGGTTCCTGAGATGTGATCAACTTCCCGAGGTTTCGTATTGTGCCGACTTGCTCCAGCGGATTTAAGGAAGAGCGCCGGAAATCAAAAGGGATGACCTTTGCGCCCAGTGACTCGATCTCCTTCGCCCGCCCCGAGCAACGGGTGGCCACGACGACTTCGGAATTCGTCGCAACGAGAGTCTCTATCAACGGCAGGAAATGAGAGACCGCAAACCAATCTTCAGTGATCAGGATCAAGATTTTTTTGGCGTGCAAAGCTGAAGAGCCTTCAGTTAACGGCTGAAGCTCGTTTGGAAACAGGGTTTCCTTATGGACGGCTTCTTTGTCTGGATCATCAAAGATCGGGGTAAGGCATGGCATAGGAAGTCTGGTATGGCGACGCAAGTTGCCATCGGGCCGCTGTTAGTTGACCAACCAAATACGAGTGCGGCCAACGTGCCGGATATGCGGCTTACATGCCCATTGCAAGACCGTCTTGATCAAGATCATTGATCTGGACCCTCCCGACCGTGAAAGAGAGGTTGCTGAAACCAATACAGGCACATGAGAATGAGCAACCAAGCCACCACAACTGACGACGGGCCCGCAGCGTCAACAGCGCCAATAAAAGTCAACCACGTACCGTTTGATGCACCGTGGGTGTGGCTTGATGCGGGGTGGAAAGATCTGTGGGAGAACCCGAAAGTTTCGCTTGGGTTTGGAGCTGCTGTCTCGGCTGCAGCATTCGTGATCCTGGTCGGGCTGACCCAACTCGGCTGGGAGTCTATGATCCTCGTACTTGCGGGTGGTTTTTTGATCATCGCGCCATTTATCGCAGTCGGGCTTTATGACACCAGTCGCCGCATCAAAGCCGGTGAAGAGACATCACTCAATCTGGCGCTAACAGCCGGGTTTCGTGCAAAGGGTCAGCTAATCTTTATGGGGGCGATCCTGCTGCTGATTTACCTTGCATGGGTTCGCGTTGCGCTGCTGCTCTTTGCTCTCTTCCTTGGTGACCTGACACTCCCTCCGGCGAGCGAATTTATCCCGACGCTGCTTTTCACACCGCACGGGCTTGGCCTACTTGTTGTGGGCACTGCGGTTGGTGCTGTTTTTGCCGCGCTTGTTTTTGTGATCACGGCGGTGGCAGTCCCAATGCTCCTCACCAGGAACGTGGATGCTTTCACCGCTATGTCCCATAGCATCGCGGCTGTTCGACAGAACCCAAAACCGATGGCGCTTTGGGCGGTGCTTATTGCTGGCTTCATCGTGCTTGGCATCGCGACACTGTTTTTCGGGGTGATCTTCGCGTTCCCACTGATCGCCCATGCGACTTGGCACGCTTACGACGCGATCATCAGCGATGCATAGATTGTTTCTCTCCGCTGCTTATGGAGATGACAAAGCTTCATAAGGCCGGTGGCGGCGTTGAGTGAGCAAGGCGATAAGGCGTTTCGTCAAGCTTTCGTTCGATCTCACTCTGGGTCACGATCTTCCAGCGCGCGCCATCCAGCGCCTTCGAGATCCTCGAATTGTCCAGACCGTAGCGCCCACACAAATCCGATCAGACCGATGAGCCCCAGTGCCAAAGCTGCCGGGATCAACCATGCAAGAGCCGTCATAAGTGATGTCTCCCTTGTTGGTTTTGTGAGTGTGACGAAGACGACCAGACGGCAACTGCCTCACACCACTGTAAATTCTATTTGAACGTCAATCGTCGGCCTCGCAGCCGAACTGCATTCGCCGTGACTGCGATCGAGGATGCTGACATGGCGATAGCGGCAATCAACGGCGTTGCAAATCCGACAACGGCCATGGGGCAAATGTCACAACGGATGGCCATTCAGAATTTCGGGATCGCACTGGCCTACAATGCGATCTTTGTGCCCATGGCCGTTGTCGGATTTGTGACGCCGCTGATCGCCGCTATTGCCATGTCAGCATCCTCGATCGCAGTCACGG
>JBCBRD010000262.1:0-3176 GCA_039819885.1 Pseudomonadota bacterium | reverse complement strand
CTTCATGGTTGCCGTTGTCGGTCCGATGCTTGCTCTTGTTGCGGTGCTGTTCGCAGCTACCCTGTTTGGAGGCTTCTAGATCATCAGGCGATTTATCTGAAACAACCGATGATCGTCGTATGTTAGCGTTTGCTTCGGTTTGCGCGAAAAACCGGTGTCCACTTTTTTGCCCGGCGCTCTAAGCGAGGTCATTCAATGGCAGGCTCGTGTCACAGCGTCACTCTCTTGCTTGGGGCACACAAAAAGGGCGCTGCGGTTGCAGCGCCCTTTATTCGTTCGGGTTTCAATGGGGTAGGCGGTAAGGGCCAAGCCTTACATCATGCCGCCCATGCCACCCATTCCGCCCATGCCGCCCATGTCTGGCATTCCGCCAGGTGCGCCACCGTCTTTCTTCGGTGATTCAGCAACGGCTGCTTCCGTTGTGACCATGAGGCCAGCGATGGATGCTGCGTCCTGCAAAGCTGTGCGCACAACCTTGGCTGGGTCAATGATGCCCTTTTCGATCATGTCGCCGTACTCATCGTTTTGGGCGTCATAACCGAAGGCTGCACCACGTGTCTCAAGCACCTTGCCGACCACGATCGAACCTTCAACACCGGCGTTGTCGGCGATCTGGCGGATTGGGGCTTGGAGTGCTTTGCGGACGATCTGGATGCCAGCTTCCTGGTCATCGTTTTCGCCTTCAACATCGATCATGGCAGAGGCTTTGAGCAGCATCACGCCACCACCTGGAACCACGCCTTCTTCGACAGCAGCGCGTGTTGCGTTCAGTGCGTCGTCGACGCGGTCTTTACGCTCTTTCACTTCCACTTCCGTGGCGCCACCAACGCGGATCACGGCAACACCGCCAGCCAGTTTGGCCAGACGCTCTTGCAGCTTTTCGCGGTCGTAGTCGGAGGATGTTTCTTCGATCTGCGCTTTGATCTGGGAAACGCGAGCTTCGATGTCTTTCTTTGCGCCCGTACCGTCGACGATCGTTGTGTCATCTTTTGTGATGGAGACCCGTTTGGCGCGACCGAGCATCTCGATCGAGACGTTTTCCAGCTTGATGCCGAGGTCTTCGGAGATTGTCTGGCCGTTCGTCAATGTCGCGATGTCTTCGAGCATTGCCTTGCGACGGTCACCGAAGCCAGGTGCTTTGACGGCTGCAACCTTGAGGCCGCCACGCAGCTTGTTGACGACGAGCGTTGCCAGGGCTTCACCTTCGATGTCTTCAGCGATGATGAGGAGTGGCTTGCCGGTCTGAACAACAGCTTCGAGGACTGGAAGCAGCGGCTGGAGACCTGTGAGCTTTTTCTCGTGGATGAGGATGTAGGGGTCCTCAAGCTCTGTCAGCATCTTGTCGGCGTTCGTGATGAAGTAAGGGGAGAGGTAGCCGCGGTCGAACTGCATGCCTTCGACAACGTCGAGTTCGGTTTCGAGCGACTTGGCTTCTTCAACCGTGATGACGCCTTCGTTGCCGACTTTCTGCATGGCTTCAGCGATCATGTTGCCGATGTCAGATTCGCCGTTCGCTGAAATGGTGCCGACCTGAGCGATTTCGCCTGAGTCTTTAACCTTCTTGGATTTTTTGCCGATGTTCTCAACGACTTGCACGACGGCTTTGTCGATGCCACGCTTGAGGTCCATCGGGTTCATGCCAGCCTGAACTGACTTAAGGCCTTCGCGCACGATGGCTTGTGCGAGAACGGTTGCTGTCGTCGTACCGTCACCAGCGACATCGTTGGTTTTGGAGGCGACTTCGCGCACCATCTGTGCGCCCATGTTTTCGAACTTATCTTCGAGTTCGATTTCTTTGGCGACAGTGACACCATCTTTCGTGGTGCGAGGTGCGCCGAAGGATTTTTCGATCACGACGTTGCGGCCTTTTGGACCGAGCGTAACTTTCACGGCGTTTGCGAGGGTATCGACACCACGGAGCATGCGCTCACGTGCGTCGGCTGCAAAGCGGACGTCTTTAGCTGACATATGGAATGTCTCCGTAAATTCAGAAATTGGGGGTGGTAAATTGGAAGCGGTGTTAGGCGATGACGCCCATGATGTCGCTTTCCTTCATGATCAGCAGCTCATCGCCATCGATCTTGACTTCCGTGCCGGACCATTTGCCGAACAGGATGCGATCACCAACGGTGACATCGAGTGCAACGAGTTCGTTATCGTCACCGCGTGCACCTGGGCCGACGGCGACCACTTCACCTTCTTGAGGCTTCTCAGCAGCGGCATCGGGGATGATGATGCCACCAGCAGTTTTTGTTTCGCTGTCGACACGCTTGACGACCACGCGGTCGTGCAATGGGCGGAATTTCATTGAAAGGCGCTCCGTAGAGTTGGGGCTTGATGATTTGAAGACGTGGCCGATCAGTGTTGCTCACAGAGCTCCGCTGACGCTTCCACGACAGCCTGGCACTCAATTCAGCAGAGTGCTAGCGGCTGTTGGGGAGATATGGGTGGGTCGCCTGGGTGTCAAGGTTTGGTGTTCGACAAAAGACGATTTTTTTGGCGGTGGATGGTCAATCGTTAGGCTCAAAATTCTTTAATATCATTTGTTCGGATCTATTGAATTATTGTCTATGGCTCCCAAGTACGATCTACCGGCGTGGGCTCCCGTGCGGCTGCGCCACTGTTTTTGCGACACCACAGGAGGCTGTAACCATGAGCAATGACATTCTTTTCTCGCCGACAAAGCTCGGTGATCTCGATATGAAGAACCGTATCGTTCTTGCGCCTCTGACCCGGTCGCGGGCTGACGCCCAGGGAGTGCCGTCCAGCCTCGCTGCTGAGTATTACGGGCAGCGGGCCAATGCGGGTCTCTTGATTACCGAGGCGACGCAAATTTCTTTTGAGGGCATGGGGTATCCACGTACGCCTGGTCTCCATACTCCTGAGCAATTGGCGGCTTGGAAACCGATTATTGATGCGGTTCATGCCAAGGGCAGCAAAATTGTTGTCCAGCTTTGGCATGTGGGGCGGATCGCTGCGCATGCCAACCGTGGTGTGAAAGCTGACGTCGTGGCACCCAGTGACCTCCGCGCTCCAGGCGAGATGTATACGGATGTAGGTGGGATGGTGCCTCACGACCGTCCTCGCGCGCTAGAGACCGACGACTGAGCGCGATATCTGGCGCTACATCCTGCGCGAAAAACTCGACGTTGTGCCGCTCTATATGGCGGCTGAAC
>JBCBRD010000261.1:0-3192 GCA_039819885.1 Pseudomonadota bacterium | reverse complement strand
ACGGCGCCGCGCAAACCTGGGTCGGCAATCCAGTGTGCGGAGTACGTGGTGGTTGGGACATAGCCTCGGGCCAATTTGTGTTCGCCCTGAGCGCCAGCCTCAACGCGGGGTAGGCGGTTTTCAATCGCGTAGTCGATTGCTTGGTAATAGCAGATCTCAAAGTGTAAGCAGGGGTGGTGTTCGGTTGTGCCCCAGTAGCGGCCGAACAGGCAGTCACCGCCGATGATGTTCATCGCGCCAGCGACATAGCGGCCATCTCGCTTGGCCATGACCAACAGGCAGTCGTCGGACATACGTTCGCCGAAGGCATGAAATGCTTCACGGTTGAGATAGGGACGTCCCCATTTTCTTGCGCCGGTATCCTCGTAAAATCCGTGAAATGCGTCCCAGTGTTCTTCTTTCAGGTCTGTGCCTGTGAGGCGTTCGATTGTGAGACCTGAGGCCAGTGCTGTTTTGCGTTCCTTGCGAATGGCCTTACGTTTTCGAGATGCTAGGGCGTCGAGGAAATCATTGAAGGTTTCATACCCGGGATTGTGGAAATGGAATTGCTGATCCATGCGCTGGAGCAAGCCGGCTGCGCCGAGCCGGTTCCAGCTTTGATCGGTGATGAAATTGAAGTGTAGAGACGAGACCTCGTGTTTTTGAGCGACTTGAACGGCTGCCATCATCATCAACCGTTCCATGGCATCGGCGTTTCGGCCCGGGCGCACGAGGATGCGGCGGCCTGGAACAGGCGTAAATGGCACAGCGCTGATCATTTTTGGATAGTAGTCGCCACCGGCGCGATGGTAGGCGTCTGCCCATGCGTGGTCGAACACGAACTCACCCTGGCTGTGTCCCTTAAAGTAACAGGGCATGCAGGCCAGGATCGGACCGCCGTCGGGTTTTGATAGCGTGAGATGAACTGGTTGCCAGCCTTTTTCCGGTACGACGCAGCCCGTGTCTTCGAGGATCTTTAAAAAGGTATGGGACAGGAATGGATTGACCGGCGTGCCTTTTGGGTTCGCGCATGCATCCCAGGCCTCGGCATCAATGTCCGAAATCGCGCTGACGGCTTTGACAACCACGCTGTTATCTTCTGTTGGCTTTTGCATGCGGCCCGCTGGTATAATCACACCGTGTGCTGTCGGTGTTGCTCTGATTGCAAGATGTGCTACGCCGATCGTGTCAAAGGGATCATGACTACAGTCTGAGTGTACCGCGCGGGCTACTCAAACCAGAGCAAAACAGAGGCGAAACCATGGGCATTGTGTCGCGCAGTCTTCCGATTATTGCACTCACTTTTTTCGTTTTGGCTTTGCCCGGGGTTGGCAGTGCGCGAGATGATCGCGCAGGGGTCGATGTTGGTGACCCATCGATGCTCAGAAAGCTTGTGTCGGCGAAGGAAGTCGAGAAAATCGGTGCGGCGCAGTACCGTCAGGTGACGCAAAGTGCCCAATCTAAGGGGCAATTGCTTCCCGCCAGCCATCCGCAGGTCAAGCGTGTAATTGGTATTGCCGAGCGCTTGCTGCCGTTTACGGAAAAATTCAACCAGCGGGCAAAGGACTGGTCGTGGGAAGTCAATGTGTTTGATGCCAACGTCATCAACGCGTTTTGCATGCCTGGGGGCAAGATCGCCTTGTACACGGGCCTGCTGAACAGGCTGCAGCTCACGGATGATGAAGTTGCGATGATCATGGGCCATGAGGTGGCGCATGCGTTGCGTGAACATGCGCGCGAACGCATGGCCAAGAGTATGCTCACGAATGTCGGCGCAGTGGCACTGGGATGGTTCACGGGGTCGGATACGGCTGGTCAACTTGCGCGACAGGGCGGACAGTTGTTGAGCTTAAAGTTCAGCCGTGATGATGAGAGCGAGTCCGATTTGATCGGGATGGAAATTGCAGCACGCGCTGGTTTCGATCCGCGTGCAGGCGTAACCTTGTGGCAGAAAATGTCCAGGGCTGCGAAGGGCGCGCCGATGGAGTTTTTGTCGACGCACCCGTCGGGACCAACACGGATTCAAACCATTCGCGAAAACCTACCTGCAGTGATGCCACTTTATGAGGCAGCTAAAGGCTAGTTCGCTGTCGTCCGCGCGCTGAGCGCGAGCGCTATTGGTATCTCTTTTGAATAAACAGTGTTGTCCCTCGAATTGGGACTTCACCTTTGTTGGGGCAATGCTAAGGTCTCACTCAAGCTCACATTTTTGATGGATGCGTGACTGTAGCGGTGCAGTTGCGCTGTGGCCATCTGTTGGTGTTGCGGGGTGTTTGTGATGCGGTCTTTATTCATGGCAGCGACGTTTTTCTGCGTTGCAGCGGTTGGCTACCAATTGGTCAAAATCGATCCAATGCCGATCGGACTTCCGTCCGGTGGGGGCGGCAGCGTGTTCTCTGGATTGGCAGGTTCGCCGGCTGGGTCCCCTACAACGAAAGCGCCGACTCGATCAGCCGGGTTGGTCGCAGCGCGAGACGCCACGCGCAAACCGGTGCAAACGCCTGTAACGCTCGAAGATCGTATGGCGCGTGACTGGGATCGTTGGACGCCCGAGCTTCCCGCACGCAATGCAGTGGCACGTGTGGTGCCGAAGCCGCCGTCACGTAAACCCGCGGTGAAAACGGGAGTGGACAGTGCGGGTGTGCGTCATGCCGCCAAGTCATCATCAGTCGTATCGCGTTCGTTGATTACGGGTTCGCTGGTAGCTACGGGACAAGGTACGGGCAACGATGTGGTTGTCGCGTCTCAGCCCGATGATGGACTTCCTGCACTTGTGCGGATTGATGCGGCATCAAACTCTGATGGTGTGCAAGGGCAACCACCCGTTGAAGGTCAGCGAATGGCTTCGACGGCGCGCATTCGTGATGTCGGTTATTCGGGGCAACCCTCTGCGTCCACGATTCCGTTACCTGTCCATCGGCCCGTTGGGCTTTCCGGTTCTTCGACCGGAAGTGATGGTGGGATCGCAACAGCGGCGTTATCTGATGATGGATTGCGCGGTGAAGCGGTAAAAAGGCGGGCTGTTCAGGAGCGACGGACACAACCGAAACGGAACCGTTCGACATCGACAGAGCGGGCCCGAAAATCCACGCGTGGTGTGTCCAGTTCTGAACGAAAAAAACGACGTGCCAAAGCGGCCAAAAAGACGAAGGCTAAGCTCCGGAAGAAGAAGTCGAGACGGACTGCTTCAAAAAAGAGATCAAGAAAGCCACT
>JBCBRD010000260.1:0-3208 GCA_039819885.1 Pseudomonadota bacterium | reverse complement strand
CCATAAACAGATGCACGCGCGTCATCGGCGATCGCGTCTTGGGCTTCCGATGTCAGTTCCACATCCTGCACCACCGCAGGTTCGAACGGCTCGTCGTCCGCCTCCAGCATGGAGGCTCCAGCAAGGCCTGCAATGGTTGCAGCCGCGCCGCCAAATATCGGTCCTGTGTAGCCGTTATCGCCGGGCTGAAGGTCCCACATGCTGGCAGTTTGCGAGGGGCCGTTGCGTTGTTGCGTAAAGATGGTTGACGATCCTTTTGCCAGCAGTGTTGCCTGCTCGATCCAGTTCTCCTGATTGATCCGAGCAGTTTCACCAATGCGGCCACCCAGAGCTTCAACGCCCGCAGCCGTCAGCCCAGCGATCTGTGAAAATCGCGTGACACCAACAGCATTCAACTTGCCTTCAATGAAGTTATCAATCGAACGGATCTGCTTGAGATCATTGGCTGGTCCGTCAGCAACGGCAATCAAACCCGACAAGGGCCCGACAGCCAACTCTGCAGGCGCTTGATCAGCAGTCGCTTCAACCGGCTGAACATCTTTCTCTTGCTCAGTTGGTGATTGCGCAACCGCCGCTGCCGCAGCGGCTGCCGCAGCAACAGATGCAGCAGCCAATGCTGCACTCGCATCCGTCTCACGTGCTGCAGGTTCAGGAATGTCTTGGACGATTTGTTCCACTGCAGGAGGTGAAGCCGGACCGGTAGGCATATCGGCAGGCGCTTCATCCAAAACACGCTCAAACCGACTGGCCGTATCAATCCGAGCTTCAGGAGGTGACGGCATCGCGCCCGTTTCAATCACCGGCCGATTGGGGTCGCGAGGTGGTTGCGTCGATCCAGTTGTCTGATCAGCTACAGCTACTGCACCGGCCGCGCCAACCGCTGCTGTGCCTTTGGGGACAATTGTACTGCCACCGGCCACAAACCGATACAGCATGCAACCGAGCATGGCGCCGAGCAGGTAGGCGGCCAACATCAGCAAGCCGACTTGCAGGAAATAGTAAAGCATCACTCAGTACCCTCAGCTTCCGCTTGTGAAAGCAGCACGCGTTCGCATCATTGGTCGTTGATTTCGATGTCCGGTTTGCGTCCACATGACACCCACCCGACGAACAAGCCAATCGCAAACGCAATCAGCACATACCAAAACAGTTGCACGAACAAATAATCCAAGCCCTTAGCACCCTCTAGCACTGGCACATGACCGAGATATCGGCCCGCCAACAAAGTCCTCGTTCACGACCGCCCCCAGCGCCCAGTCACTCCACCTTGACTGCAAACTCGATGCGACGGTTTTTTGCTCGGTTTTCAGCGCTATTATTCTTTGCAACCGGGCGTGTTTCACCGTAACCGATCGCGCGAAGTCGATTGCGCGGGAGTCCTGCTCCAACAAGATAGTCAACAACCGATTGCGCACGTCTCTGCGATAGCACCAAGTTCTGATCAGGCCGCCCCTCTGCATCCGTGTGCCCCTCAATTTCAATCCGAAATTTTGGGCAGGTCCGGGCAATTTGGACGAGACGATCCAGAGTTGAATGCGAGCTGGAATCAAGCGCTGAAGATGCAAACCGGAACCGAATAGCACCCTCAGATTTGGCCGAGCGCAACAAGTCCTCGCACGCCGTCGCCTCAGCCTGAAGAGCAGCTACTTGTTTCTCTTTCGCAGCCGTTTCTTCAGCAGTAGCCCGTGCTGCAGCCTCTGCCTCAAGCTTTTGACGTGCCGCCTGATCAGCCTTTGCCTTAGCCTCTTCGTCCTTACGACGTTGCTCGTCTTCAGCAGCCTTCCGCGCCGCTGCAGCCTTCTCCTCGGCTTTCCGGCGGGCCTCTGTTTCCGCCCAGATCATGGCATCAGATCGAACCGTAATGATGTCCCGACCGCGATATCCTTTGGCCAACGTATGAGCCAACTGATCCTTCACCGCACCAGCAACCGCTGTATCTTTTGCCTCACCGCGAACAAGCAATTCCTGTCCTGTGATGACAGCTTCACCGTTCCGCAGCTTGGCTAAAGACGACAAACCGGTGGCCGCAATACCGTTCCACTTTTTCGCATAGCCACCAGCCACACGCATGCGATCGACAATGGTGCGATTTGGAAACAGCTTCGATGCACTCGCAACCAAGGTCGCTCGCGTTGCCGCATCGGGAACTTCGCCTTCAAGCACCAAACCCTCAGCCTCGTCTAATCGAGCTCGCCACGTCAAATCAGGCTCCGGCGGGATATCGAGCACGACTTTGACATCTGTCTCGCAAGATCTGTTTGCAGCCGCCCGAACATCAGCCGTCAAACCTTCAGCGAGGACCTCATCGTCGGTTTTCCCACGCAACTGCAGACCACGGTCCTGCATATCGACAAGTCCACCGCCCAGTTTGACCAAGCCAGAAAGTCCAGCCTCAAGGCAGGCCCTCCAGCCTTCAGGTTGCCCAGACCCCAACTCCAATTGATCGTCAACACGACGACCAGGAAACGCTGCCGTCACCGCGTTCAATAATGCTGCCCGGCTCTCATCAGACGGCACATAGCCCGTTAGGCGGACAAGGTCGGCGGTGACATCAAGACCGGTCGCGTAAGGCGATACGCTTGGCGGAATAACTTTCGCAAACGTGATATCCGTGTCAGCCGTAAACGTGGTCGGCAGGCCGGATTTGAAGTCCTTTTCAACGGACTCACCGATCCGCTGATCTGGCGCCTCGCCTGACAATGTAATTGACGAGTTGGACAAATCAGCCTTACCCACATTCAACAATGCAAGCTGTTGGAGCGCGAGACGACCAGTGGCCAGAAAGCCAACCGGTTGACCCGATGCAATCTCCATGCGGTCGACAATCGCGTGTTTTGGAAACGCCTCTTTGGCAGCATTGAACAGTGCTTTACGGTCATCAGGTGTCGGCGCGTAACCTGACAACGCCAGTTGCGTCGCTGACTTGTCCGCAGACCAGACGAACGGCGCTGCCAGCGGTGGGATGACACCGTTCTTGACGAGTGAAAAACCATTTGGCAGCCGGGAACGCAGCGCCCCCGTCACCCCATTAAAGGCTTCGCTGTCAATTGCTGTTCCGACAAGGCTGAGGCCAGTATCGTTTAAAGAGAGTGTGCCAACCGACAGCTTGGACAATTGGTCCAAACCAAAACGAACCCCCGACAACCAGACATCGGTCGGCGGCGCCCCGGAGGCCAGTACCATCTTGTCGACAACCGTATCGCCTTCA
>JBCBRD010000259.1:0-3233 GCA_039819885.1 Pseudomonadota bacterium | reverse complement strand
CGCGATGGCTTGTCAGCAAACTTCAAGAACTTGAACTTCTTGTCGGACTTGATTTTCAACAGTGCTAGATCCGTGCGCGGATCAGCACCAACAAGATCGGCGTCATACTTGTTATTCTTATCAAACGAAACGGAGATCGCTGACGCCCCGTCGATGACATGGTTGTTGGTCACGACGTAACCATCTTCACTGATAACAAAGCCCGAGCCCTGTGCGAGTGATGGACGACGACGCTGCTGTGGGGCAGACGGCTTTCCACGGAACTCTTTGGGTAGATTTTTGAAGAACTCGTTGAGCGGGTGATCATCAGGCAGGTTTGGAAGCCCACCAAAATTACGCTCACCGTCGCGTTTTTTTGGCTTGCCCGCGTCGGCTGTCTTGGTTTCACCGTTTGTCACCGAAACGCTGACGACAGCCGGTTTCACTTTTTCAACAATGTCAGCAAACGACAGTGGGGCACGCCCAAATGGCGTCGCGATAGTCGCCTGGTCCGGCTTTAACTGAGCCAAGGCCGGATTTGCCATTGGCAAAGATGTAACGGCGCTAATACCGATCGCACCTGCAGCGAGAATAAAAGCTCCGCGGCGTGAAAACGAGGAGTGTTGAGATGCGCGGACAAAACGTCCAGCCGCCAGTTTGATCATGTCCTTGAGACCTCCATAGTCGGACCTAAGTAGGACCGGTCTAATGGAGTGGCCCTTACAGCAGCATGTCAGGGGCCTTAACTGTTTGTAATCTTCACAAGTAGCCACAGCAGCGTTGACGCGATTATCAACCGGCAAGGCCCACCCGGCCTACGCTATCAGCCATCTCGTTCGTTAACCAACGCATCCAGTCGACTTTGCTCAGCTTCAGAGAGCCCTGTGCCCGTTGTGGTCGCTTCAACGGTCGTTCGCCGCGAAAGGATCGTTGTGCGTGCCAGCCAGATAGCGCCCAAAAGCACGAAAACCGGCCCGAGCCACAAAATCAGCGTGTGCATGCCAAATGGCGGCTTCAGCAGGACGAATTCGCCGTAACGCTGAACGACAAAGTCCAGCACCTGAGAGTTCGTATCGCCCTCTTTCAAACGCTCTCGAACCAACAAACGAAGATCGCGGGCCAACGGCGCGTCGCTATCGTCGATGGATTGGTTTTGGCAAACCAGACAGCGCAGCTCAGCCGACAAGACACGTGCCCGAGCTTCAAGTTTCTGGTCTGCTAGGATCTCATCGGGTTGGACAGCCCAGCTATTTTGCGGACCACCTACGCTCACTGACACCGCCAGTAGGAGAACTGCGAGCCAGCAGCTGACGGTGCGGATGGTCAAGCGACGCAGGCCCGTTTGCCAGAATTGAGCCATACTAACACCTACTCCGCTGGAACAATCGAACCGTCTGGCATTTGTCCCGATGGAGGACGGCTAGACCGCCGTGGTGCCCCAACCCGCAAGCGCCGATCGGTTAGGGACACGAACCCGCCAATAAACATGATCACAGCCCCAATCCAAATGAACCGAACCAACGGGTTGAAGTACACACGAATTGCGTAACCTTTCCCATCCGCCTGAGGGTCACCCAGCACCGTGTAAAGATCGCCAGACCACGATGCATGAATTCCAGCTTCTGAAGTCGGCTGCGGTGGAGCATCATAAATGCGTTTGGCCGGATAAAGCGTTGTGAAAGGCTGCTCGGCACCTTGATGCGCCACCTCAATCACACCGACCTGCTCACGGAAGTTTGGACCACGGCGAGGGCCAACGCCTTTGAACGTCAGGTCATAGCCCGCAACTGACGTCGTGTCGCCCGGGTTCAAAACCTTGATCTGTTCAATTCGATAAGCCGAAGTTGCGGTAATACCCAGAACCATGACGCCAACCCCGGCATGCGCCAAAGCTGTACCGTATACAGATCGCGGCAGGTTCCACAATCGGCGCAAAACTTCCTCACGTTTCGCTGTCCCAAATTTCGCTCGGAACAACACCTCAGAGAAGGCGCCGACAATAACAAACGCCCCAATCGCCATGGCAAACGGAGCCATCCAAGGTCCAGAACTGTAGACTGCGAAGGTCGCAACAACAGCAATCAAACCGACGAGTGCAGCAAGAGTAAGTCGCTCAGCAGCACCCTGCAGATCAGCCCTCTTCCATGCCAAGAACGGCCCAAACGGCAAAGCGGCTAACAAAGGCAGCATCAGCGGGACGAACGTCATATTGAAGTAGGGTGCGCCGACCGAGATCTTATCACCGGTTACGCCCTCAAGCGCGAGCGGATAAAGCGTCCCAATCAAAACGGTCGCCGTGGCGGTGGTCAACAAGACGTTGTTAAACACCAATGCACCTTCGCGGCTGATTGGTGCAAACAACCCCCCCTGGCGAAGCTGCTGCGCCCGCAGCGCGAACAACGCAAGTCCGCCACCGGTAAACAGCATCATGATCCCGAGAATGACAACACCGCGCTCCGGATCAACGGCAAACGCATGGACCGACGTGAGGACGCCACTACGTACGAGGAACGCGCCCATCAACGACAAAGAAAAAGTGAGGATAGCCAGCAAGATCGTCCAGACCTTGAGTGCCTCACGTTTCTCCATCACCAACGCAGAGTGTAACAAAGCCGTCCCAGCCAGCCATGGCATAAACGAGGCGTTCTCGACTGGATCCCAGAACCACCAACCGCCCCAACCCAATTCGTAGTAAGCCCACCAAGAACCCATCGCGATGCCCATTGTGAGGAACATCCATGCGGCAAGAGTCCACGGGCGAACCCACCGCGCCCAAGCAGCATCCGTACGCCCCTCAATCAGTGCAGCAATAGCGAACGAAAAAGCGACCGAAAAGCCAACGTATCCGATGTACAAAAACGGTGGGTGAAAGGCCAAAGCCGGATCTTGCAGGATCGGGTTCAATCCACGCCCCTCAATCGGCGCAGGATCCAACCGTGCAAATGGGTTTGATGTGAACAACACGAAGAGACAAAACGCGAGCGCAATGGATGCCTGAACCGACAGCACATTCGCCTTCAAGGTATCCGGTAAGTTGTTCCCAAAGACTGCAACAGCTGCACCAAACAGCGCCAGGATCATCACCCAAAGCAACATTGAGCCTTCGTGATTTCCCCAGACCCATTTGCACGGTTGGATCCTGCGCCGATTGAGGGGCGTGGATTGAACCCGATCCTGCAAGACCCGGCTTTGGCCTTTCACCCACCGTTTTTGTACATTGGATACGTTGGCTTTTCGGTCGCTTTTTCGTTCGC
>JBCBRD010000258.1:0-3279 GCA_039819885.1 Pseudomonadota bacterium | reverse complement strand
TTGATGAGCGCGCATTGGGGTTTGCGCTGACCGCCTTTGTGATGGTGGGTTTGCACAATCAGTCAGAGAGTGATCTTCGCAGTTTCGAAAATGCGATCGTCGGTTGGCCGCTAGTCCGAGAGGCGCACATGCTGTCAGGCGAAACCGATTTCATGCTGCAATGTGTCGCCCGCAATCTCGAAACGTTTCAGGACTTTGTGCTGCGCGACCTGACCACTGCACCGAATGTTGCCAGCGTCAAAACGTTCCTCACAATTCGGCGTGCCAAGCGGCAACCCGGCATACCGATTGAGGAAAAAGGCGGGCTCGTTTGAGAACCCACCGCATTGCGTTACTTCCACTCGATCTTGAGGATTTCGAATGAGCGAGACCCCTTGGGCGTTGTGACTTCCACAACGTCGCCTTTTTCCTTGCCGATCAGGGCGCGTGCGATCGGGCTCGAAATCGAGATCTTTCCGTCACGCAGGTTTGCCTCAGCATCGCCGACGATCTTGTACTTGACCTCTTCTTCAGTGTCCTCGTCGACCAACTTCACCGTAGCGCCAAACTTGACCGTTTTGCCGGACATGGATTTTGGATCGATGACGTCGGCACGCGAAAGCTTATCTTCAAGCTCAGCCACCTTTGCCTCGTTCATCCCCTGCGCTTCCTTCGCGGCATGGTACTCAGCATTTTCTGATAGGTCGCCGTGAGCCCGCGCTTCGGCAATCGCCTGAATGATGCGGGGACGTTCTTGAGACTTAAGACGCAGGAGTTCGGCCTCCAAGGTCGTAAAACCTTCAGCCGTCATTGGCACGCGTTCCATCGACATCACTTACGTCTCCTAATGGCCCAGCCCGCACAAGGACTGGAACCTCAACACTGTAAAAACTGTGAGAGCGCCCAGATGGTGCCTCACACTGACAGTTGGGGGAATTATGATAAGCGGCTTGTGAAGCTCTGCAATGGTGCAACCTTGAGGATGTCAGCCTTCAGGGCCTTGATTGCCCGTGTCACGGCAACCGCACCGGACAAAGTTGTATAATATGGAATGTGGTGAAGCAAGGCGGTCCGACGGATGTCCTTGGAGTCTTCCAGAGCTTTTGCACCTTCAGTTGTATTAAAAACCAACTGCACTTCGCCATTTTTGATCGCATCTACGATGTGTGGACGCCCTTCAAGAACCTTATTCACGACCTGGCACGTGACGCCGTGGCTTTCCAAGAACCGTTTCGTTCCGCGTGTAGCGACCAGTTCAAATCCCATCTCGACCAGTTCTTCGAGAGGCCCAACAATCCCCGGCTTATCGGCTTCCTTCACCGAAACAAATACGCGGCCCTGCATGGGCAATACCTGGCCAGCACCAAGTTGCGCCTTGCCGAATGCCATCGCAAAATCTGTGTCGATCCCCATCACTTCGCCTGTCGAGCGCATTTCTGGGCCTAGAACCGGGTCAACCCCAGCAAAGCGCACAAACGGGAACACGGCCTCCTTGACGGCGATGTGATCAACGTCAGACTTGGATAGGTTCATGTCGGCGAGTTTCTCGCCTGCCATCACACGCGACGCGATGGCCGCGACCGGCAGTCCGATCACTTTCGCGACGAATGGTACCGTTCGGGACGCCCTTGGGTTCACCTCAAGAATGTAGGCAACACCATCCTTGATCGCGAACTGGATGTTCATCAGGCCTACAACACCCAGCGCGAGGGCAAGCTCGCCAGCCTGGCGCTCAAGTTCGGCTACGATTTCAGGGCCGAGCGAGTGGGGTGGCAGCGAACATGCGCTGTCGCCGGAATGGATGCCGGCTTCTTCAATATGCTCCATGACGCCGGCCACGAAGGTATCTTTGCCATCGCAAATACAGTCCACGTCGACTTCGACCGCATTGGTCAAATAGCTGTCGATCAGCAGCGGTCTTCGATCGGAAACCACAAGCTCGCTTGGGCGATCCAACGTGTTTGAAAGCCGTGCGAGGTAGCGCTCGACCTCGCTGCCGTCATGGACAATCTCCATGGCGCGCCCACCGAGGACAAAGCTTGGACGAATGACAACCGGATAGCCGATTTCATCGGTGACAGCACGGGCTTCGCTTGGTGCGCGGGCAATCCCGCTTTTGGGTTGTTTCAGGCCGAGCTTGTCGATGAGGACGCGGAAGCGATCGCGATCCTCGGCGAGGTCGATGGCATCTGGAGATGTGCCAAGGATCGGCACTCCAGCCGCTTCCAGCGCTTCTGCCAGTTTAAGCGGGGTCTGACCGCCGAACTGAACGATCACGCCTTTTAGCGAGCCTTTGGATTGTTCGATCCGCACGATCTCCAGCACGTCTTCGGCCGTGAGCGGTTCGAAATAGAGGCGATCGGACGTGTCGTAGTCTGTTGAAACGGTCTCGGGGTTGCAGTTGACCATGATGGTCTCAAAGCCAGCGTCAGTGAGCGCGAAGCAGGCGTGACAACAGCAATAATCGAACTCGATACCTTGGCCGATCCGGTTCGGACCGCCGCCCAGGATAATGATCTTCTCCCGGTCACTTGGCTCGGCTTCACATTCGGCGGTCCCGTCCACGATGCCTTCGTGAGACGCGTACATGTAGGCTGTCGGTGACGCAAATTCAGCGGCGCATGTATCAATGCGCTTGAATACCGGATGCACGCCGAGCTGGGCCCGCTGTGAGGATACGTCGATTTCGGAACAGCCAGCGAGTTTTGCTAACCTTGCATCGCCAAAGCCCATTGCTTTCAGCTCGCGCAGGCGCGTTGCGTTTTTTGGCAAGCCGTGCTGACGGACGAGATGTTCTACGTCGATGATTTCGCGCATCCGCTCCAAGAACCAAGGATCAATCTTGGAGTACTCGTGTGCTGTTTCGACGTCCACGCCGAGGCGTAGCGCTTGGGCCACTTTGAGTAGTCGGTCCGGCGTTGGACGCGATAGGGCCGCCCGAATGACGTTCTTGTCATCGCCCTGGCCGAGCCCCTCAAGCTCAATATCGTCCAGCCCGGTCAGTCCGGTCTCCATTGAACGGAGCGCCTTTTGCAGGCTCTCTGCGAACGTTCGACCAATCGCCATGGCTTCCCCGACAGACTTCATCGAGGTTGTCAGGGTTGCATCGGCGCCTTCGAATTTCTCAAAGGCAAAGCGCGGGATTTTGGTGACCACATAATCGATTGTGGGTTCAAAGGCCGCTGGCGTGGCCCCACCGGTAATGTCGTTGTCCAGTTCATCAAGCGTGTAGCCAACTGCCAGTTTGGCGGCCACCTTGGCGATCGGGAAGCCCGTGGCCTTTGAACCCACAATCGATTA
>JBCBRD010000257.1:0-3306 GCA_039819885.1 Pseudomonadota bacterium | reverse complement strand
CGTTTGCCGGAAAGCGAAGTGCGATTGGCTTTGTCATAAGATGTCTTATAGACGAGGCCGATTTTGCAGCGTTCGGCGATCTCTTTTAGTGCGGATGCCATTTCGAGAGCGTGCTGGCGGCTTTCAAGCTGACATGGTCCTGCGAAGATGGCGATGGGTGCAAGTGCTGGCTGGGTTTCGGAGGTCATTGTCAGGGAGGGTCCGCTGGGGCTTGAATTCTTGAAGCCGCAGTCGTTGATGTACCTGTCCTTCCATCCGCTAACGCATGGGGTTTTATGGAGCCTCGGGCTCAATGTTCTGATTTACGTCGTTGTGTCCCTTCTGCGTGCGCCAGAGCCCATTGAACGCCTGCAAGCTGCCGTGTTTGTGCAGGATAGCGGAGCGCCGCGCGCCGGGACGGCAACGACACTTCGGCTTTGGCGAACGGCGGTGACGGTGGGGGACCTGCAAAAGGCTACTGCACGGTACCTGGGTCAGGAACGTGCGGACCGAGCCTTTGCGGGTTATGCGCAATCTCGGAGCCAGACTTTGCCTCCTACAGCGGAGGCCGATCTCCAGCTTATTCGGTTTACAGAGCACCTACTTACCAGTTCCATTGGTGCTGCCTCCGCGCGCCTCGTTCTGGCGCTGCTCCTGCGTCGCGGCAACGTCTCAGGTCAATCAGCCCTAAAGCTGCTCGATGATGCTTCTGAAGCGCTCCAGTATAATCGCGATCTGCTGCAATCTGCGATCGACCAAGTCGGCAGTGGTCTCAGTGTCTTTAACAGCGATATGCGGTTGATCTGCTGGAACCGCAAATTCCGGGAGATCTTTCGGTTGCCGGCCGATGTCGGACAAGTCGGCGCACCTCTCGATCAGATCTTGAGAGCACTGGCCGAACGGGGTGACTACGGCGAGGGGGAGGTTGACGAACTCGTCTCTGAGCGCCTGATGAAAATGGCCGTTAGCAAGGAAACCTTTCAAGAGCGTTTTTCTAAGAACGGACGGATTATCGAAATCGGAACCAGCCCGATGCCTCAGGGCGGGATTGTGACCACGTATACGGACATCACCGAACGCGTGGCGGCGGAGGATGCGTTGGCGCGGGCCAACGAAACGCTCGAGCGCCGGGTCCGGGAACGCACCGCTGAGTTACTGGAGGTCAACGCGGCTTTGGCAGTTGCCAAGTCGAAGGCCGATACTGCAAACATGGAGAAGACGCGTTTTCTAGCTGCAGCCAGCCACGACATACTCCAGCCGTTGAATGCTGCGCGGCTCTATGCGACCAGCCTTAAAGAACGCAGCCTGCCTGAAAATGACGCGAAACTTGCTAGAAACGTTGACGCATCCTTGCTTGCTGTTGAAGAAATCTTTTCGACACTGATCGATATTTCGCGCATGGATTCTGGTCGGCTTGAAGCCAAGATCACGGACTTTCCTATTCGCGAAATCCTTGATCAATTGCGCGTGGAATATGAGCCGCTTGCCAAGGACGGCGACCTCAAGATGGTTGTGAGGCCATCCGACTACTGGGTGCGATCTGACCGTCGGCTGTTGCGGCGGATGCTTCAGAACCTGATATCCAACGCAATTAAATATACGCCAAACGGTGGTGTCCTTGTGGGGGTCAGGCCACGGGGTGACTACCTCGTGGTGCAGGTTCTCGATACTGGCCCGGGCATTCCCACTGAGAAACGTAGCGCGATTTTTAAAGAATTCCAGAGACTGGAGAAGACGGCCAGCGAGGTGAGTGGTCTTGGACTTGGCTTGTCGATTGTTGAACGTATCGGACGCATTCTTGAGCATGACATCGGGTTGGCATCGGTTGAGGGAAAAGGATCTACTTTTTCGGTAATTGTTCCACGCGGGATCCCCAAGCAAGCATCAGAAACGGTCGCAGCGCCCGTTCGCCCTGTTGGCAGTTTGTCGGAACTCAAAGTGCTCTGTATCGACAATGAACCCGCAGTGCTCGCCGGTATGAGCGCGTTGCTGGGTGGCTGGGGGTGCCACGTCCTGACGGCGCCCAACCTGAATCTGGCGGTCAAGTCGGTCGCGGATGGGCCACTTATTCCTGATGTTATCCTGGCGGACTATCACCTGGATGAAGGTCTTGGCCCAGATGCCGTCGACGCTGTTCGTAAGCACTTAAAGGTGAACGTTCCTGCGATTGTGATCACAGCAGACCACACACCCGAAGTCGAAAACGATATTCGAGAGCGCGGGCTTGGAATGCTTAAAAAGCCAGTCCGAGCTGCCGCTCTACGCGCGTTGATGACCAACGCCATTCAGCAAAGCCGAGCAGCCGCTGAGTGATCTGACTTTAACGTGGTTTTGTTTCTATCCAAGCCGCCTGGCAATCAAGTCCGAGAGGCTTTTTCCAACCGCCAACGCTCTTCATCGATCCGGATTTCCGCCAGCATCCTATCCAATAGTAGGCAGGTCCTTTTAAAAAGGTCAGAGCCACGACGATAATCTGCTGGTGCGAAAAAGTCGATCCGCCCAGCATTCAAAAGATCGACGCATTTTTTGCGGTTTTTGCCTGGGGGGTGCACTGCGATGGCGTATCCGCCGTTTTTTCGCATCACCGCCATTGATGGCACGTCGGTGTCCCCGTCACCGAAGTAGATCATGTTTGAGAAGGGGATCGGACGCGTCGTCTCAGGCATGTGCTGGTTGATCGTCTTGCCGAGATCTTCAATGCCTTTGTTGATGCGAAACAGGTATTGGGTTTTGCCGGTGTCCGTGATGACGCGCTTTGGATAAGGCAAGTCGTAGGCTTCAAACCAGTACTCAGATGCGAAAACGTTGTGGAAGCGATCATAGATTGGCGTGCCCTCGACGATCTCCTGTAGCCCGGAGGAGATCAGATAATGACGAAGCGTCACGCCCTGGCTATCGCTGCGCAGTTTGAGGTAAGCATCGATTTCGTCGAACCACTTCATAACGCCTGCAAAGAGCTCGACGTCAGCACCCTGCGCTACAAGGTCGGAACGATCGATGCGCACACCGGCTTCTTTCGCCTTCTTATAGAGCAGGTGCATATAGGTGATCAGGGGATCAGCACCCTCGCGCTCTGCGATCTCGTTTGACTCAGCCCAGAACCCAACTGGATCGACACCGATTTTCGGCATGAACGCATATTCTTGCATGGGCCGCGGCGAAAGCGTGCCGTCGAAGTCATAGACCAGGGCGATCGTCTTCTTCTCAAATGTATCGCGGTGGGCTTTTGACTTTTGCCTCGCGACACCTTTTGCTGCAGCAGATCGGGCTGCAGCCGTAGATTTGGTTGCATTCCTGTTTGCTGCCTTCGAGCCTGCTGACTTCGCA
>JBCBRD010000256.1:0-3372 GCA_039819885.1 Pseudomonadota bacterium | reverse complement strand
GAAGGTCACAACACGAATGTTGGCGATGAAGGGGGCTTTGCTCCCAACTTAAAAAGCGCTGAGCATGCGCTGGACTTCATCATGAAAGCGATTGAGACGGCGGGTTACAAACCAGGCACCGATATTATGCTCGCACTGGATTGCGCGGCGACAGAGTACTTCAAGGATGGAAAGTATCATCTTGAGGGTGAAGGCAAATCGTTAGATTCGAATGAGATGGTCGACTATCTCGCCAATCTGGTGAGCAACTACCCCATTATATCTATCGAAGATGGGATGGATGAAGACGACTGGGACGGCTGGAAAGCGCTGACCGATAAAATCGGTGACAGGTGCCAGTTGGTCGGTGATGACCTGTTTGTTACGAACACCACACGACTTGCCGATGGCATTGAAAAGGGTGTCGGAAACTCGATCCTCGTGAAGGTCAACCAAATCGGTACTCTGACCGAGACGCTTGATGCTGTTTCAATGGCCCAGCGCGCTGGGTATACCGCTGTGATTTCGCACCGTTCTGGTGAGACTGAGGATGCAACAATTGCTGATCTCGCGGTGGCAACGAATTCCGGCCAAATCAAAACTGGCTCACTCTGTCGATCGGATCGTCTCGCCAAGTACAATCAGTTGATCCGTATCGAGGACGAGTTGGACGATGTGGCGCGCTATGCGGGTCTGTCCGTTGTACCCAAAGGTCGGCTGGTCTCATAGCCTGGCAAGCGCCCACAACTTGCATGCAGGGGTTATGCAACAAAAATAATCTGCACACAAAACAAATGGATGCGGAACAGCCATTTACCCAGATTTAAGCTTGGCAGGCTAACGTCAGAGCATTCTCAAATTGTCCCAGCGTTTGATTGAGAAATCTTGTTTTGCGTAGTCTGCATAGAAATTGGCGGGCCAAGTCCGGGCAGATTGCTGTTCTGCTTATCTGCGTGGGTTTATTTGCCTATTTCTCGTTTCATATCCGACATGGACGGCACGGCTTGGAGGCTCAATCCAGACTGATGGCGCGCTCAACAGTGCTTGAGTTCGAGATCAGGAGCCTCCAGGCCGTGTCGGACAGTTTGGGGCGCGATGTTGCGGCGCTAAGAGACGATCCGCCAAATCCTGACATCGTCGAGGAATTTGGCCGCAAGACCCTCGGGTTTGCCTATCCGAATGATCGTCTGTTTCGGCTATCTCGCTAAGCTGGTTTTTTGCCAAGCGGCTTTACTCAAAAACGCACTTAAAGTGCAAGTTTCGCTAAAAAAAGCGCTTTGCGGCTGAATATGCACAGCCGCGCTTTTCCAGCCTCTGGCAATTTTGCAAGCTCTATTCTACGACTAACGTGCTGTTGGTTGAAGAGCCACTACAACCCTGGTTGCAGGTATGAAGCTTCAACACACCCAAAATTTGCATTTTCCGGGAACCCTGCCTCGAAGAAGGGGATGCAATGCCCGTTCCGCCAGTCGATCCGGCTGAAAAAACACTCAATCAAGTGGGTGGGCAAAAGCCCGCTTTGAGTGGTCGTGATCGCAACGTCCCACCTGATCTGGAACGTGGGAAGGCGGTCGACGCGGCTGCCGGCCATACAACCACCGATGACATTCACCACGAGACGCTGCAAGTTGGTCTTGATGCTTACCGGCTCATGCTTCGCATCCGTCGATTTGAAGAGAAGGCTGGTCAGCTTTACGGCATGGGAGATATTGCTGGTTTCTGCCATCTTTATATCGGCCAAGAAGCCGTTGCCACAGGGATTTCAATGGCTCGGCAAGACGGTGACCGGCTCGTTGTGGCGTACCGAAACCATGGTCATGCTCTCGCCTCGGGTGCAGATGTCACTGCGATGATGTCAGAGCTGTGTGGGCGAGCAAGCGGGCTATCAGCCGGCAAAGCTGGGTCTGTGCACCTGTTTTGGCCCGATGGTGGGTTCTATGGTGGCAACGGTGTAGCCGGGGCGAACGCGCCGATTGGAGCGGGCCTTGCGTTTGTTGACCGATACCGTGGCTCCGGCCACGTCACCTGGTGCGTGATCGGCGATGCGGCCCTTGATCAGGGTCAAGTCTGTGAAGCCATGCAACTTGCTGCGCTTTTGAAACTTCCAATCGTCTTCGTTATCGAGAACAACAACCCGGTTTCTGATGCTGACGATGCCCATGGCCCGACTATCAATGCTGATGACGGTCAAGCCGGTACACGCAACACCGCCGTAGCGCTACGGAACCGCGGCCTGAGCTTTGGCATTGCTGGTCAAACCGTTGATGGGATGGATGTTGAAGCCGTCGCGAAGGCTGCCCGCGTTGCAGCCAACGATGTAAGAGTAGGTGGGTTACCTGTCATCATAGAATGCAAGACAACGCAGTATCGTGGGCACTCGATGGCGGATCCGGGAAAGTATCGAGGTGCTTCGGCAACATCCTCTCAGAAAGCCGCTCAGGATCCGATCGCGAGGGCGGGGGAACGCCTCTTGCGAGCGGGTGTGGCAGAAGATGTATTGCGCGATATCGACCGTCAGGTTCGTGACGAAATCAATGCAGCAACTGCTTTTGCAAAGTCAGACGGTGAACCATCCGCTGATCAACTTGTCTCGGACATCCGAGCCAAGGGGCGCGCCGGACAGACGGCCTATCGGCGCATTCATGGTGAACCTTCAAGCGCGTCTGGAGTTGACCCCTCCTCCCATCACCAATCTGACTTTGGTGGTGCATCGTGAGCCAGCAACCACAGAAATTCGTCAATGAGGGGCTTGCTGAAACGTCAGTGAATCACGAAGTCCGTATGCCAGCTTTGATGCCCGGTGACACTGCCGGTCGTATAGCTTGCTGGTATGTGAGCGAGGGCCAGACCATAAGCCCAGGCGATGTCATTGCGGACATTGCGACAGAGCGGGCGACCATGGAAGTCGAAGCCGAGGACGCGGGGCGGATCGTCAAGATCTTGTTCGAAGCTGGCGACGACGCCGTTGAAGCTGGTACGCCGATCGCGATTATCGCCGCGAAAGGCTCGTCTTCACTCGAAGCGTCCGCTCAGACACTGCGCTTGACGCCAGATGTCAGCAACACAGAGCTGGAAGACGACGTCGAAATTGATCAGCAGTTGCGCCCGAAGGTTCCTGTCGAGCATGTCGACGCAGACGTTAGCGTACCGGTGTCTGATCTCACTGATGAGACAGAGACGCCAGTAAAGAACATCACTGTGCGCGTTGCCCTGCGAGAAGCGCTTATCGAAGAGATGGAGCGGGATGAAAACGTCTTTGTCATGGGCGAGGGTGTCGCCGATGATGAGAGCACGTACAAGGTCAGTTACGGACTGAAAGCCCGCCAAGGCCGCACCGATTGAAAGGCCTGAGAAGCCAGCTTCTGTAACAGGCATATTCGACACCCGTTGCGC
>JBCBRD010000255.1:0-3379 GCA_039819885.1 Pseudomonadota bacterium | reverse complement strand
CGATAAGTGTCGGAAGGTCCCAGAATGACAGTGAAATCACGGTTCCGAGCGCATCCTGGACCCGCTCCGGAGAGAGATAGGTTGCCACCAGATATGTGCTGTATTGTTCCGGTCTTGTTCCTGCCGTTGAAACCATCGCTTCGCGAAGCAGCCAATACCCCTCTCGCAGCTCCGCACTCTTGGCATCAACCCGCCCCTTGAACCCCCCGTCACGATTGAATTGATAGACGGTCACGCTGGCCAGTTGCAGGCCCTTATTCTTCGCATGTGCAGCATTGATAATCGAGGGACCATCGGCTCCATCCTGGCGCAGCCACGTCAATCCACCCGTTGAACTCAATAGATTGGCATCTCGGCCGAAGGCTTCGGCCCGCAGTTCCTCTGAAAGGTCACGGGCCTTAGCAGCAATCGGGTTGTAGACCGTGACCGCCAACACACCGAGGACAAAGGCAATCGCAATCCCGGGCGCCAAAAATTGCCAGACGGACATGCCACCGGCGCGCATTACCGCCAGTTCGCTTTTCCGAGCGAGTAACAAAAGCGCTGAGATGCTGCCAACAAGCATGGCAAAGGCCAGCAGAAATTCGGTGTAGGCGGGTAGCCGAAGGACCGTCAGCCAGATGAGTGTGGGCATCGGAACATCGGCGTACTTGCCGGCCTGCCGCAAAAGCTCAACAAAATCGATCATGAAGATGAGGAGCGAGCACAGCAGAAAGACGGCAAAAATCTGTGTCAGAAACTTCCAGGCGACATAGCGCGTCAGCGTTGCGCGATTGAAGAACATCACGTGCGGACACCTCGCGCATGCTGGGGCGAATCTCCAACAGGCAAGGTGGTTTTAGCCCTTGACGAACGCATCGCAGTCCATCGATCCCCGATCCAATAAACCATGCGGTCCCGCGCGCTGAGCCCACCGCGTTGCCGCCCCCCAATCCAGATTGCAATAACCGAGAACACCATGGCGCCTATGGGGATCGCGTACATGAGCGGAGCAAACTCCGCCTTTGTTGCGACCAGATTGTTGATACCAAGCCCGGTGAGGCGACAACCAAAACCCGCGACACAGGCAATGATAATGCCCTCCATCCGGTCCTGGCGCGTGCTTCGTGCCTGTCCCATGGCCGCGAGTGCAATCATCACAAAAGCGATTGGATACAGCGGGTTAGAGAATCGCTCATGCAACTCTGAGCGGAATTTGCCTGGACGGTTTTTAAAGTATGGATCATCTGCATCCGGGTAGAGCAGCTGACCGAGGTACCGCTCCTTCGGCTTCAGCGAGACCTCGCCGGGTGTTGTCTTGTCGAATTGGTCGAGATCGACGATGTACTGATCGAATTCGACGATCTCAGTGCCTTTCCCACCGGCCCGACTTTGCAGGATATGCCCATCACGCATCATGATGTAGGTCGCGCCGTCTTGTTTCACGATCTGGGACCGTTCCGCCAAGTACGCCTGCGACTCACCTTCTTTGCGGCGGTCATCAACAACGAGACCAAGAAGCTCTCCTTGGAATGTCCGGTCGCGGATATGGAATGTCAGGCCCTGTTCAGGCGATGAAAACCGCCCAGGCTGGATCACCTGGGTTAGCAAGTCCGTTCGGACCTCGATGATGAAGCTTTTCAGAAGCTGCAGAGACCACGGCATCGCGACGTGATTGACGAAACCAACCGCCATTGTCACCAGCAGCCCAAGAACGAGCAGCGGCCGCCCAATCACCCAGATGTTTGCTCCCGACGCCGTCAGAACAATCGTCTCACTGTCACTGTTAAGGCGGTTCAGCGTCTGGACGATCGCGATGAGCAAGGCGAATGGCGCAATGACGGCTAGGAGGTGGGGCAGCGCCAAAGTCGTCATTGTCACGAACGTGAGCGCGTTTTGCCCCTGCGAGGTGACCACGTTCAGCTGTTTGAGGGCTAGCGCGATCCATACAACACCACCCAGAGACAGCAGGATGATGAGCAGTGCGCTGGCCGCCTGTCGAAAAATGTAACTGAAAAAGATGCTCATCAGGGCCGTCGTGTTGGAAACGCGCAGATTAGAGTCGTGTTGGAAACGCGCAAATACGGTCGTGTTGGAAACGCGTAGACATAGTCGGTGTTGAAAACGCGCAGATAGGGTCGTGTTGAAGCGCGCGCACCTAACGTTTCGCAACGTGAGACTTGGACACATAGCCCGGCGAGCGCTTTTGTGGATCGTTACTAGCGGCTCGCACGCCAGGGTGGCTGAAATTCGACCTGTTACGCCCGATGTTCAGTAAACCTTGCGTGTTTCGGCATTATTTCCGCATGCGTGGCCCTCCAGCATCCGCTGACAGGCTTGAACTTTCGGAGCATCCGTCTAGTTTGCTGCACGCCCGACTGGTCCCGCGAACTGCGAACCTCTCTGAGTGCCCGCACCGCACCTCAAAGTGCTGCGATAGGCCCTCAGACGCCTCTCATTCGTAACATTGATCAGAATGACCCGCTCAAACACCTTGGGAGCCTTATCCAAACATGAAAACCAATCCAACCAACCGCATCGAAATCTCATTCGCTGCACTCGATGCGCCCCGTGAGGAAACGGCGGTCTTGCTCGCCGGGAAGGATATGGCGCTCTCAGGCGTCGGACGCGCGTTGGATGAAGCGTCTGATGGGACTTTGGTGTCGAGTGCGACGGCGGCCGACTTCAAAGGCAAGGCGAAGACATTCCTGGACGTTCTGGCACCAAGGAGCGTGAGCGAAAAGCGTGTCATCCTCTGCGGGATTGGCGCCAACAAAGACGCCGCGGAGAATGACTGGGTCAATCTGGGCGGCACCATTATGAGTCAGTTGCTCTCTAAGAAGACCACAACGGCCAGTTTGGTTCTGGAAGCCCCACATGAGGCCGCCGATGTAACCACCGAATTCGTTGCTGGCACGGCTTTGGGCGCCCAGCTTCGCCACTACAAGTTCGGAAAGTACAAGACGAAGGAAAAAGATAAAGACAACGATGACGGTGAGGCCAAAACAGATGGCGTGACAAAACTCGTTGTCCATTGCGCCGACCCAGACGCTGCAACGAAAGCCTTTGTCGATCGCCGTGCGATTGCCAACGGCGTCCATCTGGCGCGTGATCTGGTCAACGAGCCAGCCAACACGCTAGGCCCCGTCGAGTTGGCTGATCAAGCCAAAGCCCTCGAAGAATTTGGTTTGAATGTCGACATCTTAGAGCCCGAAGAGCTGGAAAAACTCGGCATGGGCGCGTTGCTCGGCGTGGCACAGGGCAGTGCCCGACCAGCTCGCGTCGCTGTGATGCGTTGGCAGGGCGCCGCTGATGCCGGTGCACCGCCTGTCGCATTTGTCGGTAAGGGCGTTGTCTTCGATACGGGCGGGATCTCGATCAAGGGCGCGCAGGGCATGGA
>JBCBRD010000254.1:0-3405 GCA_039819885.1 Pseudomonadota bacterium | reverse complement strand
GGCACGATGAAAGCCTGGCAGGCGCTGCATGTGTTGTCACCGCAGGGTTGTTTCCCGTTTGCGAAAAAACGGAATGGAACTGTCCTGGGTGAGGGTGCTGGGATCTTGGTGCTTGAAGACCTGGAACATGCGCAAAAACGAGGTGCAACGATCCTTGCTGAGCTGGTCGGGTTCGGAATGGCGTCCGACAGTAAGGATATGGTCAAGCCGACCGTCGAGGGCCCTGCGCATGCCATGACAGCGGCACTGAATGATGCTGGACTGAAGCCAGAGCAGATCGACTATCTGAACGCTCACGGCACCGCGACCGCAGATAACGATCGCAATGAAACGGCTGCGATCAAAGAAGTCTTTGGTGATTACGCCTACAAGTTGGCGATTTCATCCACGAAGTCGATGCACGGGCACCCACTGGGTGCAGGCGGTGGTATCGAAGCGACAGCATGTATTAAGGCGATGCAGGAGAACTGGGCACCGCCGACTGCAAATCTGGATGAGCCGTCTGAAGATTGCGACCTGGACTACATTCCAAACGTTGGTCGGGATATGGACATCACATACACGATGTCTAATTCGTTCGCGTTTGGCGGCTTGAATGCTGTGGTGATCTTCGGGCCACCACCTGCCTAGATTGGCCTAAAGCGCGTTCACTTTAAACTGAATCAGAGCGCGCGCTTTAAGCCCCTATTTTGGATCATGTTCTTATCGCGAATATCGCTCGCCTTCGGCAAGACAAACCGCGCACACTTTTGCGGAGCATGATCTAGTTCCCAGCATCAAGGAGGGTTGTGCGTGCCGACAAACCTCGTCCGGGGTCGCAAAGCAACTTCCGTGTCACAACGCGAGGCGATGTCTCGCGAGGCAGGCTCTGCTCCGGGTGAGCGGATACTTTCGATTGCGATTGGTGAGGTGGCGTTGCGGGTCAGGCTCCATGCGACACGCACAGCAGAGCGGCTTTGGCTGATGCTGCCGCTTTTCTCGGCGTCTGAACCCTGGGGCGACGTTGTTCACTTTGAAATACCGGTTGAGATCGGTCGAGATCGATCTGCCCGCGTAAATGCGCGTCCTGGCGAGGTTTATCTCTGGGCGGAAGAAGATCGGATCATCTTGCCATTCGGTCCCACACCGCTTTCGCGTGGTGATGAAATTCGCCTGCCGTGGCCTTGTAATGTGTTGGGCGATAGTCTTGATGACCTCGGCATCTTGCGATCCGTTAGGGTCGGCGAGAAAGTGACCTTGTCGCGCGGGGGCTGATCCAGGTGAGGCATGTTCTTATCCGAGCAAACAACGTCGCTGTTCGCGTTACCTTGCGGGACACCGCGACCGCCGATGCGATTTGGCGTGCACTACCGATCTATGGCCGGGTGCAAACCTGGGGCGATGAGATCTATTTCGATGTACCGGTTGACCAACCGCCTGAAGATGACGCCAAGGTAGTGGTTGAGCTTGGTGAGATTGCGTATTGGCCGGATGGGACAGCGATTGCAATCGGGTTTGGTCGGACACCGATCTCTGAGGGTGACGAAATCCGGCTCGCCAGCCCATGCAATATCTGGGCTGACGCATTGGATGATGTGCGCCTGTTCGCGGATGTGGCCGCCGGCTCGCGGATTGCCGTGATAGAAGCTGACAGCTGAGGCGAGTTGGCTGGCTTCAATTCGTAAGGTTGGCTGTCAGAAAGTCTTTGAATGACGCCCATGACAGGTTGTCGGCGCGTTTCTGGTATCGGTCTGAGCCAAACACGGTGAATGCGTGCGGTGCTCCTGAATAGACTTCGATCGTGTAGGTAGCTTTTGTAGCTTCCAATTCCTCGGACAGTTTGGCGACGGCTTGCATGGAAATGCTCGCATCGGCAGCTCCGTGTGCAATGAGGATCGGTGCGTCGGCCTTGCTATAGTTTTGGTCGTCTGGCGTTGTCAGACCGCCATGGAAGGAGACATATCCCTTCACATCCTTGGATTGACCTGAACGGGCCAGTTCGAGAACTGCAGCACCGCCGAAGCAATATCCCATCACGACGGCTGCTCCGTCGAATGTTTTGCGTGCTTCGGCCAGGCCAGACAATATGCGGTTGCGAAACGTTTCACGGTCCTTGAAGAGCTTGCCCATCTCGGCCTTTTTGGCACCGGTTTCGACGGGACGATTTCCTTTGCCATAAAGGTCTACAGCGAAGGCGTCGTAGCCGAGTTCTGACAGCATGTTGGCGCGTTTGACTTCGTAGTCGGTCAGGCCGTCCCAATCGTGGATCACGAGGACGAGCCCTTTGGAGCTTCCTTTGGCTTTGACTTGATAGCCCTCGTACGGTTGGTCGGAGATCGTGTAGGTGATGGCTGTACCGGCTGCCCATGCGGGAAGTGCGATCACAAGGCTGAGGGCTGTCGTCAGTGCTGCGATGGTCAAACGCATGGGCGTCTCTCCTAGAGGTCGAATGGGAAAAGCGTTGACCAGTGTTCTACTGGCGGCATTGCCGGGAGGCTAGCGGCGGATGTTCAAAGTCTATTGATGAGCGTCGTGTGATGCTGAGTTTGCATGTGTTGGCTTTGATTGAACCTGCATTTTGAGTTTTGATGCGATCTCTCTTGCGGCATCGAACGTGTAGTGAGCGTAGTCGAAATGGTAGGGGGCGCCTTGCTTCGTTGTTTGGGCGCACGACGATCCCGAGGTGGCGCAGATGAGATCAATCATCGATACGTAGGTGACGTTGTCTGGCCAGGCGATGGCACGCATTTGTGCGTCAAGGACCTGTGGCTCGCGTCGCAGGAACGCCTCAGGCGCTGCCCCCTGTTGCCAGCTGTGGCGTGCCAAGATTTGTGGGAAGTGGCCGTCATACTCGACGGTTGGACCTAAAACGATCACGCGTTTGGTGATGGTGGCCAAGCGAGATACAGTCGACTGTAATTCGTCGACTTGGGTGTTGCGCCACCGGGCAGACAGAATAACGGCATCCAAGTTGGCGGTTGGGATGTGGTCTTGAAACAAGAACCGCATCAGCTTTGAGCAATCATGGTCCTTGGCAAATCCTGGCGTGCCTAAAAGAGGCGCGCAGTAGGCGGCAGCGGCACGTTGGAGTGATGCGCCCTGCAGGGTGTCTTGTAGCGCGCTCATCAAGTGGGTGGCATGGCTATCACCGATCAAGAGGTAGGCTGGTGCTTCGGTTGAGCGCTGCGGTGGAAGGCATGCAAGCTTGTTGAACCCGGAAAAACCGCCCTTAAAGCCGTCGTAGAGCATGCAGCCGTCGGCGGATGTGACCTGCATTCCATCGGTTGTTTGTGGGTAGGTTTTGTAGGCGTCTAATTTTGCGACGTGGTCAGGGATGGGCCTCAGCGTATCTGCGTTGCTTGATAAGCCAAGCCCGGCGACTGAGGCGATCACCAAACACGAAAGCGAAGTCGCGACGATGCGTGG
>JBCBRD010000253.1:0-3407 GCA_039819885.1 Pseudomonadota bacterium | reverse complement strand
GTCGTCTTCTTTGTCCTGGTGGGCATAGATGGTGTCATAACCAACCGTCCAGGCAACGGCGCCGACGTACAACAAAACCGCCGGCCAACCTATTGCGCCCGTGATGGCCGCCCAGCCGATGAGAGCCCCCCAGTTAAATGTCAGTCCGAGGATGAGCTGAGGCCAATAGGTCAGCCGCTTCATAAATGGATAGATCAAGACGAGGGCCAGGGAAGCTATCCCGAGCCAGATGGTGAAGGTGTTGAATTGGAGGAGAATCGCGAGCCCGATCAGTCCAAGAACACCCACAAGTGCCAGTGCCTGCCATGGTTTGACCTGGCCTGAGGGGATTGGCCGAGATTTGGTTCGGGCAACTTGGGCGTCGTAATCGCGATCGACATAGTCATTGTAAGCGCAGCCGGCGCCGCGCATGACAAAGGCGCCGAGCATGAACAGAAGCGCAAACCAGATATTGAATGTGGTCTCGCCGGTGGCTAGCTGAGCGAGCGTCATCGACCAAAAACAGGGGAACACCAAAAGCCAGGTGCCGATTGGTCGATCTGCGCGGGCCAGTCGCAAGTATGGCCGTGCAATACTTGGCGCGTAGCTATCAACCCAGTTCCCACGCGGTGCGTCTGCAACCGCGGCATCCGGTTGTGCATCAGGCGGCTTTGGAAACGGTTGGACCGGGGGCGTTGTCATTGTTGGTTTTTGTTGACTCTGAAAGACCTGTTTACGTCAGGTGCGCTGCTTTGCTTTGTTTTTGATGTGTCCGGCCCGTTGCCCGAAATGATGCATTCCTTACATCATTGGGTCTGCCGCTGTTAGCTCAGGCTTGGCGAGGCGCATCGCTGAAGCTATGACGATCCTATGCCTATCCATGATTTCAACGCTCAGCGCTTATTTGTCGATCACGACCTTTCGGCTGGGTGCCGGATTGAGTGCCCATCTGCACAGGTGAACTACCTGATTAACGTCCTGCGCTTGAAACCCGGCGATCCCATTTTTGTCTTCAACGGACGGGATGGGGAGTGGCGCTGCCTCGTTTGCGATGTTGCTAAGCGCCGATGTGTGCTTGAGGCTGAAACGTGCGTTCGCCCGCAGGAACTAAACCAGACGCTGCACTACTTCTTTGCGCCGCTCAAAAAGGGGCGACTGGACTATATGGTTCAAAAGGCCGTCGAACTGGGTGTCTCGCATCTCCATCCGGTGTTGACCCAGCGCACGGTGGCCGATCGCGTCAAGCTTGATCGGATGCGTGCAAATGCGATCGAGGCGGCGGAGCAGTGTGGCATACTGAGCCTACCAAATATACTCGAGCCGATTAAATTCGGGCCATTGATCGACAGTTGGCAGGAAGAGTTGCCGCTCGTTTTTTGTGATGAGCTTGCACGCGTCGAAAATCCGATTGAGGCGCTGAAAACCGTCCCTCCTGGGCCGTTGGGTGTGTTTGTTGGGCCCGAAGGTGGTTTTTCGACCGATGAACGCCAACGATTGCTAGATGCACCGTTTGCCCACCCCATTTCTCTGGGGCCGCGCATTATGCGCGCAGATACCGCTGCAATCGCTGCTCTCACAATTGTGAACACCGTTTTAGGTGATTGGCGTTCAAAATCAGATTGTTAAGTCTAAATCGCTGTTCCATGGGCAGTCGAGTCCTCATGCGGCAGAGTGCCACTGAAGCAATTATTCAATCTCGCCCGCGATGCTAAGTTATTAACTCAACTACGAAATTGCTTCGTCTTGTCAGCTTGCGATTGCGAAGTAACAGTTGGCATATGGGCGCTAGACAGAACCTTTGGCGCGCTTTGTGCGACCACAAGGTGAGTGGTTGGTCTCGCTATGGCCAATTCGCGGCAGCCTTTCGTCGGGAAACTCAAGATGAGCTTGAGCCTCCTGGTGGCCGATTGGCGTCCCCATATGTGTACGCGAATGCGCGTTGGAAGTGGAAACGATTGTGAAAGTTCTTGGTCTTGTTTCAAAGACGCATGACACGGGATTGGCTTTGCTGGAGGACGGCAAGCCACTCGTGATCCTGGAAGAAGAGCGGTTCAATCGTGAAAAGCACACGAAGTCGTTTCCCATAAACTCGTTGAAGGCGGCATTCATCGATGGTCCGCATGATTTTGACGATGTCGATGTCATTGCGACGCCTTGGCGCCAGAAGGCGCTTGTGAAGACGTTCTTTAACATCGTGACCAGCCGGATGCCGGCCAGTCTGAACCTTTTGCGACCTGCTGCTCACTCCACGCAAGACAGCGGCATTGTAAACCTTTGGCTCCGGCTTCAGATCCAACTGCGCGCCTACTTGAAGCGTCGCAAGCTGCCACCGATTGTCGAGGTTGGTCATCATGAGTCCCACGCATCGGTGTTCTTCGTGTCGCCCTTCGAAGAAGCAACCATTGTGGTGATGGATGGCTATGGTGATGAATGCTCAACCAGCGTGTTTCATGGCAAAGGCAACAAAATCGAGCCAGTCAAGAAACTGGGCTTCTTTGACAGCCTTGGGATGCTTTACACGTGCGCTACAAACCATCTGGGTTTCAAGACGTTTGAAGAAGGCACCGTTATGGCTTTGGCTGCGTGCGGGAAGCCGACTTATGTTGAGGAATTTCGCAAGGTCATCACGCTCAATGATGATGGCACATTCACGCTGAACCGCGACTACGTCAGTATTGACACGCACGGGCTGATCAAGCCGTTCACGCCGAAATTCACCGAGACATTTGGAAAGCCTCGCCAACGCCACGAGCCGTTGGAGGATCATCACCGTGACCTGGCTTATGCCGTACAAGCTGTGACTGAAGAAGCCGTTCTCAACCTTGTTCGCTCATTGGAGAAAGACAGCCCCTCTCGGAATTTGGTGATCACAGGTGGTGTTGCGTTGAACTGCGTCGCCAATGCGAGGGTGTTGCGTGACACCGGGTTTGAGCGGGTGTGGGTACCACCATGTGCATCTGATACCGGCGCACCTTTGGGAGCTGCGCTCTACCACACGCATCACACGCTTGGGATGCCCCGCGTTATGGAGATGACCCATCCGTTTTATGGTCAGTCCTACTCTGATGACGATATTGAAGCGGCTCTGAGTGATGCCAACCTGGCTTTTGAAAAGCTTGATGATGACACGCTCTTTAACCGAGTGGCCAAGGACCTGAGTGAGCGCAACATTGTTGGCTGGTTCCAGGGTCCCTATGAAATTGGACCGCGCGCGCTGGGTAACCGATCAATACTTGCAGATCCCCGGTCATTACAGATCAAACATATCATCAACGCGCGGATTAAATACCGCGAGCCCTTCCGCCCGTTTGCGCCTGCTGTGCTGTTGGAACATGCTGATGAGTACTTTGAGATTGATCAGCCCGATCCGTTCATGACCGGGGATCTGCAAGTATTGATCGGTTACCCAGCGCGCGCGGTCCAATTTC
>JBCBRD010000252.1:0-3410 GCA_039819885.1 Pseudomonadota bacterium | reverse complement strand
CAGCAAACGCCAACCGCACGCCCAACCTCGATCTGATAATGCGCAATATCTGCTGACTTGTGCATTTTGCCGTGGACGCGATGGCGCACGCCCATTTCAGCGCAGTAGTCGCGCATTTTTGCAACGTTTCGCTCGAACGCATCGAGATCGACAATCAAGCAGGGCGTTTGGATATCCGCCTCCGCCATGCCGGGTGCTGCCGGGATATCGTAGCCGACTTCGAAGCCCTTGAATTTCAATGGTGCATTCATTGGTATGGTCTCCTTAGCTCTTGATCCATGGAAGCTTGTCGAGATCAACGTTTCCGCCAGTGATGATGACGCCAACGCGCTGGCCTGCGAAGACATTGCGATTTTTAAGAATGGTCGCCAGCGGTACTGCGCAGCTCGGTTCAATGACGATTTTCATGCGCTGCCACGTGAGTTTCATCGCGGCGATGATTTCATCTTCGGTCGCGGTAAAAATATCGGTGACGTGGTTAGACACGAAGTGCCAAGTCAGTTCTTTCAACGGAACCTTGAGACCATCGGCGACTGTTTGAGGTGCGTCATCGGCGATGATGTGCCCAGCCTTGAGCGAGCGGTAAGCGTCGTCGGCATTTTTTGGTTCAGCTGCATAGATTTTCGTTTTGGGCGCAACGTTGGAGAGCGTCAGGCATGTTCCCGAGATCATGCCCCCGCCACCGATGGGCGCAATAACCGCATCAAGGTCTTCGACCTGCTCAAGCATCTCGCGGGAGCACGTTGCCTGCCCCATGATAACCCTGGGATCGTTGTAGGGATGGACGAATTCAGAACCTGTTTCAGCTACGACTTCGGCGAACGTCGCTTCGCGTGATGTTGTCGAAGGTTCGCATTCGACGATACGACCACCGTAGCCCAGAACGGCGTCTTTTTTTGCCTGGGGTGCCGTGCGTGGCATGACGACTGTGCATGGGATGCCACGACGCCCTGCTGCATAGGACAACGACAATGCATGGTTTCCGGAGGAGTGTGTCGCTACGCCCTTTTCCGCCATGCTTTCACTCAGACCAAATACGGCGTTCGATGCGCCTCGGACTTTGAACGCTCCGGCTTTTTGGAAGTTCTCGCACTTGAAAAACAACTCTGCACCGGTCAGTGCGTTAAGGTAGCTGGACGTCAGGATGGGCGTGCGATGGATGTAGGGAGCGATCCGTTCGTGCGCCGTAATCACGTCTGCGAAGGTTGGAACTTGCATGACAATCCTCAGGCGGCTTGAAGCTGACAAGGGCTGACACTTGTCCGGTAGTAGTCCTGCGCAGCAGCAACGCCGGACCCTAGCTCGATGGGATAATTCAGATCCTTCATTGCCATTTCGATTGCAGCGATTCCAGACAGCGCCACGACATCACTCACTTCACCAAGGTGCCCGATCCGGAACGCTTTGCCCGCCATTTTTCCGAGGCCAACACCGAACGACACCTGATACTTGTCGAACGCATGCTGAACCAGGGCATTGCTGTCAAAGCCTGATGGTACGTAAACCGCGCTGACCGTGTCCGAGTAGAGGTCCGGTGTGTGGGCGCATAGCTTGAGGTTCCAAGCAGCGATCGCGTCGCGTACGCCTTGGGCGATGCGGAAGTGGCGGGCAAAGACGTTGTCCAAGCCCTCATTCAAAAGAAACTCGAGGCTTTCGCTCATCCCTGTCATCAGTTGCAGCGGCGGTGTGTAAGGATAGCTGCCGTCTGCGTTCGCCGCCGCCATATCTCGGATATCGAAAAAACAGCGCGGGCATTGCGCGTCCTGTGTTGCTGCCATCGCTTTTTCACTGACACCGAGGATCGCCATGCCCGTTGCCAGCATGAAACCTTTTTGAGACCCGGTGACGGCGATATCAACGCCCCACTCATCCATGCGGAAATCCATCGACGCGAGCGAACTAACGCAATCGACGAACAGCATTGCTGGATGATCTGCACGGTCCATCGCGCGGCGCACCGCCGCGATGTCGCTGCGCACGCCGGTTGCTGTTTCATTGTGTGTTACGAGAACGGCTTTGATTGTGTGATCTTTGTCGGCTGCAAGCCGTTCCTCATAAAGGTCCGCAGGCGCACCGGTGCCCCACTCGCACTCGATGATTTCGACTTCCAGTTTGTGGCGCTGACACAGATCGATCCAGCGGTGCGAAAACATCCCGAAGCGCGCAACCAGCACCTTGTCGCCCGGCGACAGCGTATTGGTTACAGCAGCCTCCCAGCCTCCTGTGCCGCTCGAAGGAAATGTGATGACGTGGCCGGTGGTGGTCTTGAATACTTTTTTGAGACCTTCAAGCATCGGGCGCATAAGACTGACGAAACCAGGAGCACGATGATCCATCGTCTGGACGTTCATCGCGTGGCGCAGCGGGTCTGGAATGTTTGTAGGTCCCGGGATGAACACGGGGTTTTGGCTGATCATGACGCCTTCTCCTCGAGCGTTGGTGCCATGCAGAATATCGCTTCCAACCATACGTTTCAATTTTTTCGGAATATTTTTTTATAATACAGAAAAACATATTAAGCCTATGTTTTTGCTCCACTTTATATTTATTAGAATCTCCTTATGCTCAATGTTGGAAAGCTTTTTCTTTTTGGCCTAAGCTCTTAGTTTGTGATGGTCAGATGAGGGCAAAGGTTGGGACAGGAAATCGAATACAAGAAGACGCGCGGCCGGCCGCGAACCGCTGACCGGAGCAAACCGGGAGGCAGCGTGCAATCGCTTGATCGCGCTTTCGGACTCCTGAAACAGCTGGCCATATCTGATGAAGCAACGCTCACAGACCTTGCGCTGCGCACCGGAATGGCGCCTTCAACCGCACACCGGCTGCTAACGACGATGGAAAGCCACGGCATTGTATCGTTCGACGAGGCAACACAAAACTGGATGGTGGGGGTGGAGGCCTTTCGCGCGGGCAGTTCTTTCATCAAGAGAACCAACGTCGTCGATGTCGGGCGGGTTGTCATGCATGACTTAATGAAAGCCACCGGCGAAACAGCCAACCTCGCGATTGCCGATGACGGAGAGGTCGTCTTCATCTCGCAGGTGGATACACATGAAGCCATCCGAGCGTTTTTTCCATCCGGATCACGCGGGCCGCTGCACGCATCAGGTATCGGCAAAGCGTTGCTGTCAGAGATGTCGCGCGAGGCTGTGGAACGAATTCTTCAGCAACGTGGATTGGGAACTTTCACGCACAAGACTCTGACGACACCGAAAGCGCTTTTTGCAGACCTCGAACAGATCCGCGAGCGTGGGTGGTCGGTTGATGATGAGGAACGCAATGTCGGTATGCGCTGCCTCGCGAGCGCAATCTACAACACGTTTGGTGAAGCCATCGCGGGCGTGTCCATCTCAGGGCCAACGGTGCGGCTGACCGCGCGTCTTCTTGTATTCGATTTCCTGTCCCAACCT
>JBCBRD010000251.1:0-3412 GCA_039819885.1 Pseudomonadota bacterium | reverse complement strand
ACCTTGCGGAAGACTGATGCGGCTCGCGCGTGCGCATACTGAACATAAAAGACAGGATTGTCTTTCGATTGCTCAGTGACTTTCTGGAAGTCAAAATCCAACGCCGCGTCATTCTTGCGGTAGAGCATCATGTAACGCACGGGATCAGCGCCAACCTCGTCTACCACATCCCGCAATGTCACAAACGTGCCTGCGCGCTTGGACATTTTGACCGGCTCACCTGCGCGAAAAAGCTTCACGAGCTGACAGACCTGAATATCGAACTCGGCTGTGCCATCGGAGAGTGCTGCGACAGCCGACTTCATACGCTTCAGATAACCGACGTGATCTGCCCCGAAAACGTTGATCAAGTGCGTGTAGCCACGCTGGAGCTTGTCATAGTGATACGCGATGTCGGCTGCAAAGTAAGTATGGCTTCCGTCTGACTTGACGAGTGCGCGGTCAACATCATCACCAAACTGGGTCGACTTGAAGAGGGTCTGCTCGCGATCTTCCCACTCTTCATCTTCATGACCCTTGGGTTTTTCCAATCGTCCTTCGTAGATCAAACCTTTATGGCGCAGCACATCGACCGCCTCGGCGATCTTGTCTATGCCGCCCGACTTGAGAGTGGCCTCGGAAAAGAAAACATCGTGGTGGATGTTCAGGGCTGCCAAATCCGTCTTGATCATCTCCAACATGGCCGCAATGGCCGTGTCGCTAATGATCGGCAACCATTCCGATTCCGGCATGTCGAGCAGACCGCGTCCATGACTTTCTACAAGCGCCTTGCCCACGGGGACCAGATAATCGCCGGGGTAAAGCCCCTCGGGGATATCGCCAATGCTCTCTCCCAGCGCCTCGCGGTATCTCAAGAATGCTGACTTGGCGAGAACACCAATCTGTCCGCCAGCGTCGTTGATGTAGTACTCACGTGTCACATCGTAGCCGGCGAAGGCCAGCAGGTTTGCGAGGGCATCGCCAAACACAGCTCCGCGGCAGTGGCCTACGTGCATAGGACCTGTGGGGTTCGCGGAAACATACTCGACATTGGTTTTCTGCCCGTTCCCAATATCCAGACGGCCATAGTCAGGACCAGTTTTTACGACGTGCAGAACAACGCGTGCCCAATATGCAGGCTCCATTGTCAGGTTGATGAAGCCTGGCCCGGCGATTTCCGCCTCGGCGATATCTGGGAGGGCTTCAAGAAGTGGTTGAAGCAGGCCTGCAATATCACGCGGTTTCATTTTGGCAGGTTTTGCCAACACCATTGCAATATTGGTTGCCACATCACCATGGGTGGGATCGCGCGGGGTTTCTGCCTCGATGGTTGGGGCGATATCCGCTGGCAGTTGGCCTTGCGATTTCAATGTTTCAAGACACGCTGCGATGTGCGTCTCGACGTCTTCGAACAGGTTCATATCGCCGGTGTTCCAGGTTTTTGAAACGACCCAGCGGGCGACAGACCAGTTGTCGTTTGGCCGGCAGCGTTTGGGGTCGATCTTTAAGGGTTGTTTGGCGGCAGCTAACGCAAATCAGGGGTGGCGTCAAACAAACGACGATGCTCAGCCATAGCAAAACGGTCTGTCATGCCCGCCACGTAATCTCCGATGAGGCGACCTAGCACCCGTCCTTCGTGTTTGGCTGCGACGTCGGACCAGTCCGGCTGCATGTCATTCGGCGTCCGCTGATAGTGCCGGTAGAGGTCTGAAACGATGGTTTCGGCGCCGCTCATAATGCGCATGACGTGGTTATGGCGGTAAACGTGTTCAAAGAGATACGCCTTCAGTGCCATCACCTTGGTATGGAGGTCGTCTGAGAATGCTACGAGTTGGCCACTCGCTTGACGGATGTCGGCTGGTGATCGGACATTGGTTTTGCGCAGGCGACGTCGTGTCTCCGCTATGACGTCTGCAATCATCTCCGTGATCATCCGACGTGTGAGTTCATAGATTGCTCGGGTTTGAGCATGGTCTGATGCGGATTGGTTTAGCTTTTGTCGGGTGGTGGCCGCCACGTCTTGAGCGAATGGCGCATCCGCCAATTGATCCAACGTCAACAACCCCGCTCTCAGGGCATCATCAATGTCGTGATTGACGTACGCGATGTCGTCCGCCAATGCGGCAACCTGCGCTTCGGCACTGGCGTATTGGCCAAGCTCGAAGTCCTGCCAGCCTACCAATGACTCAAGGGACTTTGCGACAGGGTTTTTTCGGTTTTCGATGGGGCCGTTGTGTTTGGCCAGACCTTCCAACGTTTCCCAAGTGAGGTTGAGGCCGTCAAATTCAGCATAACGCCGTTCGAGCGACGTCACGACACGGATGGATTGGGCATTGTGGTCGAAGCCACCGATGTTGGTCATCGCTTGGTCGAGCGCACGTTCTCCTGCGTGGCCAAATGGCGAGTGCCCCAGATCGTGGGCTAGCGCCAGTGTTTCGGCGAGATCTTCGTCGAGTTGCAGTTGGCGGGCCACGGTTCTGGCGATCTGCGCGACTTCAAGCGAGTGCGTCAGCCTAGTGCGATAGTGATCGCCCTCGTGAAAGACAAACACCTGTGTCTTGTATGTGAGACGCCGGAACGCTGCGGCATGGAGGATACGATCGCGGTCACGCTGGAAGGGCGACCTTGTTGGGCACTCACTCTCCGCGTACGCGCGGCCGCGGCTTGGAATGGCGCTGGCCGCATAACTCGCGGGCTCGCGCGCTCCGGGAGCGAGACTTTCGCCGTATTCCAAGTCAGCGCTGACAACAGTCGACAATGCCTGATTTTCCATGTGTTTTGGGCCGTTCGATCACAAAAACCGCCCGTCTCTCGCCCTTGTCAAACCTTGCTCAACCAGGATGTGATGATACTTCGCGTTTTGACTTTGCAGCGCAAACACCCACATTAATGAAGCGAAATGTGGAATCCGCATCCTTCAGACCGCCGTGGTAGAGGATGCCATGATTCCATGACACCCAGCCAAGGTGAGATGTATGACCGACCAAGCTGTTTTGAATAAGCCCGATACCGATGAGGGGCGCGTTGTCCTGACGGACCGTGCGGCCAAGCGAATCAACGAGATCGTTGCATCTGAACCAGCCAACACGGTGTTGCGTGTGAGTGTTGAGGGCGGAGGCTGTTCGGGCTTTCAATACAAGTTCGACCTGGTCCAGGAGCTTGCGGACGATGATACGAAACTGGAGAACGATGGTGCCGTCGTCTTAATCGATCCGACATCGCTGGTATGGGCGATGACCTACTGACCGGTGGAGATGGCTCCGACAAGTTCATCTTCGATGTTCAAAACTGGGGCGATGACGCCATTACAGACTTTGACATCGGCGTTGACGTTATATCGATCGCTTTGGCAACTGGAGCGCAGGCCTTTGGTGATCTGAGCATTTCAACACAACTCAGTCCAAACACGGCGACCGGCTACCAAACGCTGATT
>JBCBRD010000250.1:0-3416 GCA_039819885.1 Pseudomonadota bacterium | reverse complement strand
GGGCGATATGCTGTTTTCAGCAGGTGGCGGTTCGTTGCGCCAACGCATTTGCACAAGTCACTGCCAGATTCCGATTAGTCATATGATTTCCCTGCCCCCAATAAGCACTTGGTGTGGTGTGCTCTCGATCTTCGAGCGCATCACCATTCCCATTATGTTGCTTGTAGAATGATTGCGACAACAACTGGGCACACGCAATGGGCTTGGCGCGATCTCGCACAGCGAATGTGACCTGAAGTGACGAGAGCTATTGAGATTATGCGATGAAACAAAGCTGAGGCGCTCTAAGCAGCTTCGCCATCGTCGTTAGCAGGTGGAAAGAGCCCCACGACCTGTTGGGCTTCACTTTCGCTATCACTGCCAACCGCCGTCAAGACCTTCCGGCGACCGCCAGCATCGGGAGCAGACACCACACCCTCTTCACAGAGCCGATCAATCAGATCCGCGGCGCGATTGTATCCGATGGACAACCGTCGCTGTAGGTAACTGGTGGAAGCGCGCTGCTCTCGAACCACAAGCGCGACAGCATCGTCATATAGGTCAGCCTGACCAGCCAAACCTGCCCCACCCTGCGAACCCGCATCGTCAACGGGTGATGAAATGTCGACGTATTGCGGCGGTCCGCCGGCGCGCAATGCGTCCGCAATCGCTTCAACTTCCTCGTCGGCGACGTAGGGCCCATGCAATCGGCGCAACGAACCGCCACCTGCTGAAAACAGCATATCGCCCTGACCCAGCAACTGCTCGGCACCTTGCTCATTCAGAATCGTCCGGCTGTCGACCTTTGAAGCGACTTTGAAACTGATGCGCGTTGGGAAATTCGCTTTGATCGTGCCCGTGATCACATCAACCGACGGACGCTGCGTGGACATGATCAAGTGAATACCCGCCGCGCGGGCCATCTGCGCGAGCCGCTGAACCGAACCCTCGACCTCTTTGCCAGCAACCATCATCAGATCCGCAAACTCGTCGATGACGACAACGATCCGAGGCATAAGTTCCATGTCGAGTGGCTGCTTCTCAAACAATGGCTGCCCGGTGCCAGTATCAAAACCAGTCTGCACCATGCGCGCGATGGTCTCACCACGCTTCTTCGCGTTCCGAACGCGATTATTGAAAACTTCGATGTTGCGAACCGACAGTTGCGCCATCTGCTTATAGCGTTCCTCCATCTCGTTCACGACCCAGTTCAGCGCGCCGACAGCCTTTTCAGGCTCGGTGACAACAGGGGCGAGCAGATGCGGAATATCATTGTAGACACTGAGCTCCAGCATCTTCGGATCGATCATCAAGAGCCGAAGCTGGTCCGGCGAAAACCGATAGAGAAGCGACAAGATCATCGCGTTCACGCCAACGGATTTTCCAGATCCGGTCGTGCCCGCCACAAGCAGATGCGGCATGCTGGCCAGATCCTCGACCACCGGATGACCTGAGATGCTTTTACCGAGAACCAGCGGCAAACCACCCTCAACAGTCCGGTAGGCTTCTGCCTCCAGAAGGTCACGCAGAAGAACAACCTGACGCTGCGAATTCGGCAGCTCTATCCCGATCAGGTTCCGGCCCGGTATCACGGCAACACGTGCTGATAACGCACTCATCGACCGGGCAATATCGTCGGATAAACCAATCACGCGCGACGATTTGATGCCACGCGCAGGCTCGAACTGATAGAGCGTCACAACCGGACCCGGCTCGATACCGCGGACCTTACCTTTGACACCGAAGTCGTTCAAAACCTGAGTGAGAAGCTCCGCATTAGCCTTCAAATCAGGATCGTTGAGCACAGCATTCGCACCACGCGTTAGACCCTGTGTGAGCAAGTTCAACGATGGCCGCTGATACCCGCGCTTAGCATTGAATTTCATCCCGCGCAGCAGCGGCGAATTTGCTATTTGTGCAACTTTTTCAGGCTCTTGAAGCGCATCCAACGCAGCATCAGGCTCGGCTGGATTACCCAGATCAGCGTCATCTAAGTGAGTATCAGATTGAGCAACCTCAGCAGACGCACGCAACGGCTTTAGCTTTGCCACATCATCAGCATCACCTTCACCATCATCTATCACACGAACAGGGGCAAAACGCCTGGCGATAGCTAGACTTGCAGCCTCTGTATCCCGGTCAAACGTATCATCCTCGTCGATCGCTTGCTCCGTCGACCTAGGCTGTTCGGGCAATCCTTGAGCAAATGGCCGGACCCTCTGTCGTTGAACATGAGGCACGTCAGCAGTTGGTGCAGCAGGCGTTATCTTCTGCGCACCGCGAGGCCAATTGGCAGACTGAAGTGCAACCAGCGTGTTTCGGCTATGCTGCGCCAAGCTCTCCTTCAAGCTTTGGAAGCGAGGTTTGAGCGTTGGCCCAGGTTCGGGTCGTCGCGACATCGGCGCAGCAGAGAGTGGCTGCTGCTGCGGAGGCGGCATCATCCTTTGGGGCGCGACGGGACGCTGTGCTTGAAACGAAGGCCGAGGTTGGTGCTGAGCCGGCCGACCTGTTTGCGGATGCACCGGCGCGTGAGGATACAGCTGCGCACCCACAGCCGGTGCCATGTGCTGGCGTGAAACAGGATGCATTGGCCCAGGCTCAGGACGGTGACCCGAAGCATTCGTTTGCGGTGGAAGGGGCTGCCTTAAGAACTGAGGAGCGTTACGTGAAAACGGTGCATCATCTCTATCCCGCGCTCGCAAATGATCAGCCGTCGCAGGTGCTGTCGGCAGCGGATCAGAAGGATCTTGAGCCAAGGCCTCAGGCCGGATTGCTGGCGCCGCATCAGTTGTATCTTCGAACTCGCGATACGTCTCATCAACCTCGTCGTCGTGCCATCTTCTTGGAACTTCCCTTCCAAGGTTGAAATCGGGTTTGGGCTCAGAACGAACGTTTTGCCCGCCTCCGCCATACGCCGCGTTCCCATCTGATGACAAATCATCAGACGCACTTGAACGCCTCGAAACGCCAGAAAGAAAATCTTGCCACGCAACACCGATGGCCGTTGCAATACTGGCAAATGCCACAGCGAAAAGCACCAGCCCGGTCGCCCAAGCCGCGTTCTCATTGACAAGCATTCCAGCAAGGTTGGCGATCAAACGATAAACCGCATCTCCAATGATCCCACCAAACCCATGGTGAAGTGGCCACGCGGCAGCACCTGCGGTTGGCAGAGAAGATAACGCACCCGCCAGCATCAAAAGCGAAAACGGGAAGTAGGTCAGCTTGGAACCTAGGTTCAAAATCTGACGTCCAAGCACCAGTTCGAGCGCCCAGAAGGTCGGAACCAACAGCAGGACGACGCACGCCACCCCAAAGGACTGCAACATCAGGTCAGACACCACCGCACCGGGATATCCAAGGATATTGATGGCAGGTTCAGGTGTCGTATGCGTGAGACTTGGGTCAGTTGCTGACCACGTCAGCAAACTCAGCCA
>JBCBRD010000249.1:0-3419 GCA_039819885.1 Pseudomonadota bacterium | reverse complement strand
ATCCCAAAAGCGGCCCTGATCCACTTCCCCGTTGGCGTGCCGGCATCCGCGTTTGCAATGATGACGGACTGATATGTCGTCGATCCGCCCTTCAAGCGAGCAGCGAAGGGCTCAATGTCGAGATCGCCACCCTTCATTTTGTCCTTTGCGATCGTGTAAGAGGCGGGGCCAAAGTAGGCGATATCGATGCGGCCAAAGCGCATAGCCTCAATCATTGACGAATAGTCTGTCGTGACAATCAGCTCGATTTTTTTGCCAAGTTTGTTTTCCAGGTGCGCCTGCAGCGGCTCGTTGTCTTGGATCACAGTTGCCGCGTTCTCATCCGGCAGAAGAGCGACCTTGAGCTTATCGGGGTTGTGCGAACCTGCAGCAAAAGCGCCTGCAGCACTGAGTGCAACAAGTCCAGACGCCACTAATCCACTCACAGCATTCCAAAGCTTCATCTTACGACTCCCTGATACGTTGAATACCTTCCCGAGCACGACCAAGTGCCAGTGGAAGCTGGTGTCGGTTCACGCCATCGGGCGTTCGCCGTAAATTTGTTCAAGAGCCACGTCATCCAGTGCGCTCGGCGGCCCATCAAACACGATCGCACCCTGCGACAAGCCAATGATCCGGTCGGCGAAAGTGCGCGCGTATTCCAACTGGTGCAGACTGATGATCGCCGGAATGCGATCCTGACGGCTGATATCACGGATCGCGGACAGCACGCTTTCAGACGAAGCAGGGTCAAGCGAAGCGACAGGTTCATCAGCCAGGATCAGCTTCGGCCGTTGGGCGATGGCTCTTGCAATCCCAACGCGCTGCTGCTGTCCACCGGACAGCGCATCGCAGCGCTGGAGTGCTTTTTCCAGCAAACCAACCCGGTCCAGGCATTCGAGTGCCCAGACCCGCTCGGCTTTGGGAAGTGGCACCAAGCTTCGGAGCAGCGAGTAGTGGCCAATACGGCTCAACAGAACATTTTGCACAGCTGTGAGCCGCGCGATGAGCTGATGTTGTTGGAACACCATGCCGGTGCGCAAGCGGTGCTGGCGGACCGCCTGTCGCGTGGTCAATTGGCCTAAGTCGTGGACAGTGACGCTACCTTGGGAGGGCACAACAAGGCTATTGAGGACGCGCAGCAGTGTGGATTTGCCTGCCCCAGACTTGCCGAGAAGCACCGTAACTTCGTCGCCCAGCAACTCGAGATCGACCGGCTTCAATGCCACCGTGCTGTTAGAGTAGATCACTTCTACAGAGCGTAGCTCGAGAAACGGAGCAGACGTCACAGCGACTTTTTCGAGCATGGTGATCACTTTCGGCTGCCGGGGATATCCGGAAACAAACTGGTCTGAAATAGCCGTGATCTTCGCCTGAACTAATCATTGCGTTTCGCAATGACTTTGCTATTTCATTTGCGAAATCTGATAGCGCTCCTGGTTATCAGTTTTATGAAGCCGGGCAGCAAAAATTCTCTCAGACCAAGCCGGCTCGGTCTTTTTCTGATGCAGATTATGGGTTTGTGGATGACCAATAAAATCGTGATCGCTCAGCCTATCCATGCAGATGCGCGCGCTCTGCTCAAACACCATGCCGAGGTTTTCGAGAGCCCGGGCCCCGAACCGCTTTCCCCGACCGACCTCGCAAAACACTGTTCCAATGCGCATGCATTGATGGCTTTTATGACGGAGCGGATTGACGAGGCGTTCTTGGCTCACTGCCCTGAGCTACGGATCATCGCCGGAGCGCTGAAGGGCTACAACAATATCGACATTGCGGCATGCTCGAGCCGGGGGATCTATGTCACCGTTGTGCCTGATCTTCTCACCGAACCTACCGCCGAGCTTGCGCTAGGTTTGATGATATCAGTCGCTCGCAAATTCGGTCCAGGTGACCGGCATGTCAGAAGCGGAGCATTTGAAGGGTGGCGTCCACGCTTTTACGGTGGCTCACTCGTCCGCTCAACCGTTGTCATGATTGGTGCAGGGGCTGTGGGGTGCGCCATCATGAGAATGCTACAAGGCTTTGACTGCACAAAGCTCTACGTCGATAAACGAACGCTCGCTTATGACCGTGAACAAGATCTCGGATGCGAGGCGGCAAACTTGGATGATGCGCTAATGCGCGGCGATTTTGTCGTTCTTGGCCTTCATTTGACACCACTAAACCACCACTACGTGGACCGTGCATTTATTGACAAGATGAAACCAGGCAGCTTTCTCATAAATCCTGCGCGTGGATCACTCGTTGACGAGAGGGCGGTTATCGAAGCCCTGGAAAGTGGACATCTTGCTGGCTACGCAGCCGATACATTTGAGATGGAGGACTGGGCGCTTGCCGCTAGGCCTGATCGAATTCCTAACGGTCTCCTCACATCTGAAAAAACCGTCCTAACCCCGCATATCGGCTCAGCAGTCACTGATGTTCGCATAGCGATCGAAGTATCGGCAGCACACAGCATCAACGAGGCTCTGGCCGGTCGCATGCCGGAAACCGCTGTTAATAAAGACAGCCTCGCAATGATTCCATGACGGTTTTCCAATGCTGAACCTGAGCTTTATCAAAACGTTCGTGACTTTAGCTGAGCAAGAAAGCTTCAGTGGCGCTGCTCGGCAACTGGGCCTCGCGCAGTCAACGGTGTCCTTGCAGGTGCGCAAGCTTGAGGAAGCACTCGGTGTTTCCTTGATCGATCGAAAACACACAGGGTGTACATTGACCTTCCGAGGTCAAGCAGTCTTGCCGCACGCAAAGGCACTCCTCCACTCAGCAGATCAGTTCTCAAACGCGGCCAGCGGCAAAAAAATCACCATAGGCTGCAGTGGGAACATTGCCGCCTACTATTTTTCCGAAGACCTTAAGAGGTTTCTCGACGCTGAAAAGCTCGATCTTGAGTGGGAGATCCGGACTGCAACCAATCCAGAAATCGCCGAGATGTTGGATGTTGGAGCGATTGACCTGGGCGCTATGGAGTGGCCTGCCGATCGTCGGAGCTTAGAGATCCATGCTTGGCGCACCGAGCCAATGGTCGTCATTGTTCCGAAAGGCCATCCTCTCGCCAAAGCCCGCACGATCGCAAGAGATGAATTACTTCAGCTTGAATTGATCGGAGGAGAGCCTGGAAGCGGTACGGGAACACTTCTGAAGCGCGTCTTCGGTCGACGGGCGGACAAACTCAAGATCACCCACAATCTGCAGAGCACCGAGGCGGTAAAGTGTGCGGTTAAAGCCGGACTTGGATGTTCCATTGTTCTAGCTGGCGCGGTCCGCGAAGAAGCCGCAGGCAAAAGGCTCGCAATCCTGTCCATTAAAGATGCCCAGCTTGAAAAGACCCTTTACCTTGCCCTACAGCCAGGACTGCCGGCCAACGCACTACCGAAGCGTTTGACTGAGTTTTTGTTGCGATAGCCGCCAAAAAAAAGCGTAGCGAGCAGCTCTCTAGA
>JBCBRD010000248.1:0-3432 GCA_039819885.1 Pseudomonadota bacterium | reverse complement strand
GCACAACACGATGATCCGAGCGTCGGGCGCGATCATCTTTTCTGCTTCATCGGCGACAGCCCGGCCCGCGTTCTCCATCAACGTCAGGCTGGGCACCCCCCTTTCAACCGCAAGCCGGTCCGCTTCGGCCATCTCTTCATTGGTCAGCAGCTCGTGCATGCGTGGGGTCAGGGCCCTTGTATTGGCTGAGTCGTCGGCGAAATATCAATCCAGAGGATGGTGCAGCGCACTTTTGCACGCGAAACAGGGAGTTTGCGATAGCGGCCCGACAAAAACTTGCTTATGACGTAGGCAGTTAAACCAGGACACATACAGTTTCGCCGGCGTTGTGCGATCTAAGGCGCACGATTTCTGACCAATCTGCCTTGTTCCCAGGCAACAAAAAGCTCCCTTTGGAGCTCACAGATTCGGCATTCCATCTTCAAGCCATTGGTTTAAGAGGCATTTTCTTTCTGTTTACCAATTGGCATGACGCATGCTTAATTTCAGTGCGATTTCGGCGCCTCGCGTGCCGGAAAGCTGACCCGGAGGTTACAAGAACACATGAAAAAAATTGAGGCCGTCATCAAGCCGTTCAAGCTCGATGAGGTGAAGGAAGCGCTACAGGAAATTGGCCTACAAGGCATCACCGTAATAGAGGCCAAAGGATTTGGTCGCCAGAAGGGTCATACGGAGCTCTACCGTGGCGCCGAGTATGTTGTTGATTTCCTTCCGAAAGTAAAAGTGGAAGTCGTCTTGGGTGATGAACTGCTCGACAAAGCCGTCGAGGCCATTCAAAAAGCAGCTAAGACGGGCCGCATTGGTGATGGAAAAATCTTCATTACCGAAGTCGAGGAAGCCATCCGAATTCGCACAGGCGAAACCGGGGCTGAGGCCATATAAGCCCGTCCCAAGCACCGACCGGTCCTGAGCAACTTGCTCGGGATGTTTCGATTAAGACCCCTCATTTGATCGGTCGCATCCGCAGCGGTCGAACACAATCATCATCGAAAACACGACTGAGAAAACTCAATTGAGAAGAGTGCTCGGAATAGGGAGCTGTTGTTCATGAAGACTGCTAGCGATGTCATTCAGATGATCAAAGACAAGGACGTCAAATTCGTTGACTTCCGGTTCTCCGATACCCGCGGGAAAATGCAGCACGTCACTGCCGATGTATCCTGCGTCGACGAAGATCTGCTGGCCGAAGGTTATGCCTTTGACGGCTCGTCAATTGCCGGTTGGAAGGGCATTGAATCGTCCGACATGCTTTTGGCCCCAGACATGGCCTCCGCACATATTGACCCGTTCTTCGCGCAAACGACTATGGCTCTGTTTTGCGATGTCAAAGAACCTTCGACCGGACAAGCCTACGACCGCGATCCGCGGTCAATCGCTGGCAAGGCCGAAGCCTATATGAAGACACTCGGCCTGGGTGATGCCGTCTACTTCGGCCCAGAGGCTGAGTTCTTCCTATTTGACGATGTTCGCTTTACTTCGGAACCTTACAACACCGGGTTCAGGTTGGACTCGACCGAGATCCCTGCAAACTCCGGGACCGAGTACGAGATGGGCAACCTCGCCCACCGGCCACGCACCAAAGGTGGCTACTTCCCCGTCCCACCAATCGACAGCGGGCAGGACATCCGTTCCGAGATGCTCTCTGTGATGGCCGAAATGGGCGTGGCTGTCGAAAAACACCACCACGAAGTGGCCTCCGCTCAGCATGAACTCGGCATGAAGTTCGCGCCGATCATCACCATCGCCGACCATCTGCAGATCTATAAGTACGCCATCCACAACGTTGCCCAGGCATACGGAAAAACGGCGACGTTCATGCCAAAACCAGTCTTTGGCGACAACGGCTCCGGCATGCACGTTCACCAGTCGATCTGGAAAGACGGCCAACCGCAGTTCGCCGGTGACAAGTACGCAGACCTCTCGGATATGTGCCTCAACTACATCGGCGGCATCCTCAAGCACGCCAAGGCTATCAACGCCTTCACGAACGCCTCGACGAACTCCTATAAGCGTCTTGTGCCAGGCTATGAGGCGCCAGTTCTGCTCGCATACTCCGCGCGTAACCGCTCTGCCTCTTGCCGCATCCCCTACACCACGAGCCCCAAGGCCAAGCGTGTTGAAGTCCGTTTCCCAGACCCAACAGCCAACCCGTACCTGGCATTCACGGCCCTGCTGATGGCGGGTCTCGACGGCATTCAGAACAAAATCGATCCAGGTGCCGCAATGGACAAGAACCTGTACGATCTTCCACCTGAAGAACTGGCGGGTATCCCAACAGTTGCTGGCTCTCTTCGAGAAGCACTCGAAAGCCTCGATGCCGATCGTGAGTTCCTGAAAATGGGCGGCGTCATGACCGACGACATGATTGACGCCTACATCGAACTGAAGATGGAAGAAAACATGCGGTATGAAATGACACCGCATCCAGTCGAATTCGACATGTACTACTCGGTTTAACGTCCCGGCACGGTCAGGTCAGCCGACCGGACCAAGAACGATCAGATTGGATGAGCCAAAAAACAAAGCCCGGTGCAAAGGTCAGTGCGCCGGGCTTTTTTGTTGAGATCAAAAGACCAGCGGGCTCAGTAATAGATAAGAATTCCGAGAAATAGTACGGCCATGGCAATCCGCACAAACGTGGCCTGGTGTCGGGTAAACCACCCCAACACACGCCTGGGGATCTCCAACCACGGCACACTCAGCACTTGCCCTACGATGACACCCAGCGCACCACCCAAAATGAGCGACGGGACATCAAAGTTGACATCAAACAGACCTGCTAAGCCGCCGTCTTCCGCGTTGGAAGGTGTCAACGCCCCATCATAAACCAAAACAGCCGTCGCCACGCTGATCGAAATAAGGGTGAGAAAACTCAAAGTACGTGCCAGCACGTGTCCTGCTCCCCTGGATCTATGTGGCGCTGCGATATCGCTGAGGTTCCGCTTCAGCATGCTCTCCTAAGCATCCAGAAACACGGTCAATATCCGGTTAAGGCCAAAAGCTTTTGAGACACAACAAGCCCGAGATTGGCATCGTATCGGTCACAATCCGGGCAAGACCGCGAACACGATTTGTGGCAATGCAGCGACGATTGTGAATTGACACAACAATGACATGAGAGCACGCTGCATGTATTCAGAAGCGGAGGTTTAAGAAAATGTCTCCACCTAACTGAATGTCTGCGCACGTTACTTCGTTGCGGTAAGCACCGAAAGACATGCGGAATGCAGAAAATATGTAAAATGCAGCATTTTGCTTGATGTTTGCTTGGAAGCTCGTGTCTGGCGCCTGATTATGACAGTGCATGGCGCAAAAGGAGATGTGCAGCCTCACCAGACGAGAGGTGACAAGCGGACAAAAGAGCAAAGTGATTGAACAAGACCCAGGAAGGGGCAAACAGGAAGCGCATTTGGCCGAATTCCAATGTCGGAC
>JBCBRD010000247.1:0-3442 GCA_039819885.1 Pseudomonadota bacterium | reverse complement strand
CGATCATCATGCAGATTATGACCAGCGTGAACCCTAAGCTGGAGGCCCTGAAAAAAGAGGGTGAGCAGGGTCGCAAGACGATCAACCAATACACGCGCTATCTGACGCTCGTCTTGGCCGCGATGCAGGCATACGGCATAGCCATTGGCTTGGAAGGCACCCGCGCACCATCTGGCGCCGTCGTGGAAGATCCAGGTTGGTTCTTCCGGATGTCCACAGTCATCACGCTTGTGGGCGGCACAATGTTCTTGATGTGGCTCGGTGAGCAGATCACGCAGCGCGGCGTCGGTAACGGCATTTCGCTGATCATTTTTGCCGGGATTGTCGCAACGATGCCGGCAGCCCTGGCAGGATTGTTCGAGCTTTCACGAACCGGCACGCTGTCCGTGTTCATGCTGTTTGCACTTCTCGGGCTGATGGGTTTCGTGATCATCGCCATCGTGTTCGTAGAGCGTGCGCAGCGGCGGCTCCTGCTTCAGTATCCAAAACGCCAAGTCGGCAACAAGATGTTCCAGGGGGACTCGTCCCACTTGCCACTGAAGCTGAACTCGGCTGGCGTCATCCCGCCGATCTTTGCCTCGTCGCTTTTGATGCTGCCCATCACAGCAGCACAATTCTCGGCAGGCCAAGGCGGTGCGTCGGATAGTTGGCTGAATACGGTCGTCGCAGCGCTCGGTTATGGTCAGCCCTTGCACATGTTCGTGTACGTTGTGTTGATTATCTTCTTCGCGTTCTTCTACACGTCGCTGGTCTTCAACCCGCAGGAGACTGCCGACAATCTGCGAAAGTACGGCGGCTTCATTCCAGGTATTCGCCCAGGCGCCAAAACCGCCGAATACATCGACTATGTGCTGACGCGCATAACAACCGTAGGTGCGATATATCTCGCAGCGGTGTGTTTGCTTCCAGAAGTCATGATTTCTTTTGCAGCAGTGCCCCAAACCTTCGCTGCCGTTCTCGGCGGCACTTCGTTGCTCATTGCGGTGAGCGTTACTATGGACACGGTATCGCAGATCCAGAGCCATCTACTGGCACACCAGTACGAAGGCCTGATCAAGAAAGCCAATCTCAGGGGCCGCGCTCAGCCGCGTGGTGGACGGAAATGAGGATTATTCTCCTAGGACCACCAGGTGCAGGAAAAGGCACACAGGCAGAGCGCATCGTCGCTAACCACAAGATCGTTCAGCTCTCCACTGGGGACATGCTGCGTGCCGCGGTAAAAGCTGGCACTGAAGTCGGCCTCAAAGCCAAAGCAGTGATGGAATCCGGCGGGCTGGTTTCTGATGACATCGTCATTGGGATCGTATCAGATCGCGTTGACGAGCCAGATTGTGCCAATGGCTTTATCCTCGACGGCTTCCCACGGACCGTGCCGCAAGCCGAGGCACTCGATAAGCTGTTGGCTGAAAAGAACATGACCCTCGACGCTGTAGTTGAGCTCAAGGTCGATGAAGGCGCCCTCATGGCGCGCATGGAAAACCGGGTTAAGGAAACACTGGCAGCCGGTGGACAGGTCCGCAAAGACGACAATCCTGACACATTCCGTGAGCGGCTGGAAACATACACGGCTCAAACAGCACCGTTATCGGACTTCTATGCGAAAACCGATCGATTGAAGCAAATCGACGGCATGCAGGACATCGACGCCGTCACGACGACCATCAATGAAGTTCTGGCCGAAAGCGCGCCAGCTTGATGGGGCTTGAAGTTTTTTCAGATTGTCAACCCTTGCGAATTGACCTTCAGGTTCGGCTTGGATAAAACAACCTGATTTTCCGCTGCGGGGCCTTGCGACCTTCTTTGCTTTGAGACGGCGCAACGTGCTCGCAGTCCGTTGTTTAAACGGACAAAAAGACATTCGGGTTCGGTTTCGTTTCCTACAGCAGGGGATCGAAACAGAGCGAGCGGCATAACATATCGACTGAAAAGCGGTGCACAGGCCGGATTTAACCCCGGCCCGCATCGCATTTGCCAGTTGCCCAAAGGCCAGGAGACAAACGTTGGCACGTATCGCAGGGGTAAACATCCCAACACAGAAGCGCGTGGTGATCGCACTTCAATACATTCACGGGATTGGCCAGAAATACGCCAATGACATCTGCACCAAGGTTGGTATCCCAATGGACCGCCGCGTCAACCAATTGACGGATGCCGAAGTTCTCCAGGTCCGCGAAACAATCGACCGCGAGTACATCGTCGAGGGCGACCTCCGTCGCGACGTGGCGATGAACAAGAAGCGCCTCATGGACTTGGGCTGCTACCGCGGCTTGCGTCACCGCAAGGGCCTGCCAGTACGCGGGCAACGTACGCACACAAATGCGCGCACTCGCAAAGGCCCTGCCAAGGCCATCGCCGGCAAGAAGAAATAACTCAGTTAGAAGCGCGCATTCGCACGCGGTGCCTATCCAAGCTTAAGGCATCGAACGGTCTGCGCATGAAAAGGTTTTGAAAGCAGTCATGGCCAAAGAACAACAGCGCGGCAAACTCCGCCGTCGCGAAAAGAAAAACATCTCATCGGGCGTTGCGCACGTGAACGCATCGTTCAACAACACGATGATCACGATCACCGACGCACAGGGCAATACAATCTCTTGGTCGTCCGCTGGCACGATGGGCTTCAAAGGTTCGCGAAAGTCGACACCTTTCGCAGCTCAGATGGCTGCGGAAGATGCCGGTAAGAAGGCACAAGAGCACGGTATGAAGGTGCTTGAAGTTGAAGTTTGCGGTCCAGGCTCTGGACGCGAATCGGCCCTTCGCGCGCTTCAGTCGGTCGGCCTGCAAATCACGTCGATCCGCGACGTCACACCGATCCCGCATAACGGCTGCCGTCCACGCAAACGCCGCCGCGTCTAAGCAACGCGTATGAGATCGGCCCGTCGGTAGACCTGACGTGGCAATGAAACGAGTAACTAACCTCCCAGGATCGCCGCTGATGCGCGCAGAACCTTGGAGATCGGCGTCAACCCAACCGGAGAGGCTGGCCTTGGAACACGTTCTTCAAAAGAATTGGCAGGATCTGATCAAGCCGCAAAAGCTTGAAATCACACCAGGCCGCGATGCCAAGCGCGTCGCAACTGTTGTCGCAGAACCGCTTGAGCGCGGCTTCGGCATGACGCTTGGCAACGCACTGCGCCGCGTCCTGTTATCGTCGCTGCAAGGCTCGGCCATTCGCACCGTCCAGATCGACGGCGTACTGCATGAGTTCTCTTCGATCCCTGGTGTGCGTGAGGACGTCACCAACATCGTCCTGAACATCAAAGACATCGCGCTTCGCGTCCACTCTGAAGGTGGCAAACGCATGGTGCTCAAGAAAGAGGGTCCAGGACCAGCTTTCGCAGGCGACATCGAAGCAGGCTCTGACGTCGAAATTCTCAACCCCGAGCATGTGATTTGCCACCTGGATACTGGCGCATCTGTCCGCATGGAGTTCACGGCTGACATC
>JBCBRD010000246.1:0-3463 GCA_039819885.1 Pseudomonadota bacterium | reverse complement strand
TCTTATTCAATAAGACTAATGGTCGGTGCGTCGATTTTTTGCGGTTTGACCGTGCGTGATCCAATTCACGTCGCAAAGTTGCTGATATACCAATAACAATTGAACGTGATGCAAGTGTTGGGAGATTGGTTTTTGAGAATGTTCGTGGTGCGGTCTATTCGATCAGGGCTTGGACTGATTTTTGTCGGTGTTTTGGTTTTGGTGTCGCCAGCGGCGAGCGCTCAGACTGAACAGATCACGGCGCTGAAAGATGCTGCTCGTAAAGTCAATCTGTCCGGCAGACAGCGGATGCTTACGCAGTTCATGGCGAAGTCAGCGTGTTTTGCGTCTATCAATGTTCGATTTGATCATCACAGACAGAAGGCAGGATTTTCTCACTACTTGTTTGCTGAAACGTTGGGCGGATTGAGGAACGGAAGCGCTGTTCAAGGGATGCTTCCAGAGACGCATGCGGATGTGCTGAAGGGTCTCGACAAAGTTGAGGCGCATTGGTCCCGCTTTGGCGCTGCTGTTGAAGTCTGGCTGAAGGCAACTGGTGATTTTCAGAAGGCCTTGGACGACGTTTTTGAGCTGAACGTGCCGACGCTCAAAGCCATGAATGAAACGGTCAAATTGATTGAGACAGCTTATTCGCAAGGTGGTGCAATGAGCCCAGGGCTCGCGCTGGCTATTAATGTAGCCGGGCGCCAGCGGATGTTGAGCCAGAAGGCTAGCAAGGAGTTCTGTCTGATTGCACGTGGTGATTCTTCCAAGGCTGCGCGCATGGCCCTGCAAGGGACGATCGAACTCTTCTCCAAATCTCTAGAACGACTGAAGGTCGGCGATGCCGATGGCACCATGCCGTCTGCGCCGTCGGCGGCCATCAAATCCCAGCTCGACGTTGTGTCGTCAAAGTGGTTGCCATTCAAGGCGATTTTGCAAAGCGTGGCTGATGGTGCGCCTGTTAGTGAAGCAGATATCGCATTCATTGCAGACAACAATGAGGATCTGCTTGGGGCGATGAATAAAGCTGTGTTCCTCTATGAAGAGGTTTCTTGAGATCTGGGGTTCAACGGCCGTCGGCTTCGGTGTGCCGGGATGAGCAGCTTTGCCGTCCGTCGTGCCTCCCCCCGTATTTGCTTCAACTTCATACCTCTTGTGCTCGACCGGTGTGTTCGTACATGTCGTGTGGTGCAGCGGGATTTTTGGTCGCTTGACCTACCCGATGCCGCTGACAAGTGACGCTGAAGACGCAAAGAAGGTTGAGATTTTATGGCCGCTAATACGACGACAGATCCGTCTAGCTTTCTGGTGAAACTTCAAACGCTGCTTGAGAGTGACACGTTCCAACGCTTCATCATCGGCGTCATCCTGATTAACGCCGTGACAATCGGGATGGAGACGTCCGACAGCATCATGTCGTCTGTTGGTGGCGTATTGAAAGTCATTGATGCGATTTGCCTTGCGATTTTTGTCGCCGAGATTGTGGCCAAGCTGACAGTCTATCGTTTGCGGTTTTTCCGCGATCCTTGGAACGTGTTTGATTTCATTATTGTCGGGATCGCTATTTTGCCGTTTGCCGAAGGGCTTTCGGTGCTGCGCGCGTTGCGGATTTTGCGGGCGTTGCGGTTGATCTCGATGGTGCCGCAAATGCGTCTGGTGGTGCAGGCGCTGTTGAATGCCATTCCCGCCATGGGCTCGGTGATCGCGCTGTTGTCGCTGATTTTCTATGTGGCAGCAGTGATGGCGACCAAACTGTTTGGCGAGCACTTCGATGAGTGGTTCGGGACCATTGGCGCATCGCTCTACACGCTGTTCCAGATCATGACGTTAGAGAGCTGGTCGATGGGGATCGTTCGGCCTGTCATGGCCGTCTATCCCTACGCATGGATTTTTTTCGTACCGTTCATTCTGGTGATTACGTTCGCAGTGATGAACCTCTTTATCGCGATCGTCGTCAACTCGATGACGAGTGTGGCGCATGAGGAATCAGAGCAGCTTCACGAGGACAACGTCACGCTACACGATGACAACGTTGTTCTGCACAAGGACCAGGAAGCGATCTTGACGGAGTTGAAGGCGCTGCGTGCTGAGATTGCGGCGATGCGGGCAGAGGCTGGAAAGTGACTGGAGCGAGGTTATGGCTACAGGTTAGCGGTGATGTGAGCGGCGGCTTTTTTGCCGCTCAGGAAAGCGTGTTCGACGTTAGGGCCGAGCATATAATCACCGGCGATGGTTAGCGCGTTTTCAGGATCGCTCAGGAAGGGTTTTCCAACAGGCTTTGAGACGATTGCGTAGCGCCATCGGTGGCCTTCCAGGTAGACTGGTTTTTCATTTGAAGCTGTGGGGATAATGTCGTGAAGGGCGCTGAGTAGGTCGCTTGCGATCGATGCTTTTTCGTCATTTTGGTGGGTCAGGCTCCAATCAGCTTTCGCGTGGACGACCCAGCAGTCGAGACTATGTTTCCGGCTCGGCCTGGCGCTGTCGCGGGCCACGAAACCAATCGGGCCTTTCGCTGGTTTGATTAGGTCGGCTGGTGCCTCGATGGGGTTTTGAAATCCAATCATCGCGACCATGCATCTGTTATAGTCGACGCGATCTAAGTCGCTTTCGAATGGCGCGGCGTACGGGCCAAGTAATGCTGCCACTTGCGGAGCGGGTATCGTTACGACGACTTGGTCGAATGGGCCATGAGTCAATCCGTCATCTGCGTCGAGCTGCCATAGTCCCTCGCGCCGTTGGATCTGCGCGATGTTGATGGACTGGTGCACGTTCAAGTCGACGGCGATGGCGGTCGGTAGAGCATTCATGTGGGGTGTGCCGACGAAGGCTGCCTGTTTTCCATCATGTGCAGTGAGGGGGCAAGGTGCCGTGTTGCCATTGTCTGTTTGAGCAGTCAGCCAGTCAGCAAATTCTGATGTTTCGGGGCGCATATACTGTGCGCCATGGTCGAATGTTCCACCATCGACGCGACGCGTCGACATGCGTCCGCCAGGACCGCGCCCTTTGTCGAAAGTGGTCACTTCATAACCTGCCTCAGCGAGCGATGAAGCGCATGTCAGGCCGGTCATTCCGGCACCGATAATCGCGATCTTTGTTCGTGGCACGTTGGGTATGTCCTTACGGAGTCGGGTCGTTGGTGTTGTTGCTGTCGGTGACAAATTTTCGCGGTGGTGACGGCTCGCACCTAGCGATCAATCTCTGCTGCTAGCCCCTAACCCTATGGAACGACACTATCAACACATTGGATGTTTTGTATGGAAGCTATGACCGGTCAGATTGCGGCGTTGATTGTTGGCGCGATGTTGTTTTTCTCAGGCGTGATCGCACCTTTGGTTTTTAAAGTGCTGCAGGCGGACGATGCGGGGCGATTTCTGCGGGCGATGTTCCCACTGTACTATGTGGTGCTCGGTGTGACGGCTGTTCTCGGTTCCGTCGTCGCAGTTTTGGCAGGGCAGTCTTTGGCAGCATGGCTGTTTGCGCT
>JBCBRD010000245.1:0-3483 GCA_039819885.1 Pseudomonadota bacterium | reverse complement strand
CCACCGTCCAAGAGTTTCGTGACCTTCATGCGGCGCCCCTCACCAGACCGCCTCCGTGAAGAAACAAAAAAGCGTCTGCGTCGGCTGAATGAAGCCGTGGGCATCTTCATGTCCGGCCTCGGCAACCTGAAGCCGTCGATCCTATCGGCTGAGAAAGGTGAGCTTGTCGGCTTCCTTGGCGCACTGAACACGGGTCAAGAACTCCCACTCTATCACACATCAAAGTTCGGCTTTCTGGCGTCCTCGGCGTCCAACACGCGAGCGACATTCCATGGCGACTATTTCGAGCTAAGTGAGGGCGTTGCAGGCCGCCGCTTTGGCAAGAGCTACAGCATCAAAGACTATTCCGAACAAACCAACTGCGTGATGTTCGACCAGCTCAACTTGCCCGTCGATATGATCGTCACGCACTCGTTCACGCCTGTGAACACAAACATGACGATTTCAAGGATCAAACGCCTTAAGAAGCAGATGCAGTCGGCAGATGATGCCGCGATTTCCTTGCGCGAAAACCTCATTCTTCTCGCTGACGATCTGGAAGCGAAACGGGCCAGCATGGGTGATCACCACATGGTGGTGACAGTCTTTGCAGAAACCCGCGAAGAACTGGAAAGCCTGGGCGCTGAGATTGTGAACGCCGCTGCTTCCGAAGGCGTCACGATGGTGAGTGATCGGTTTGGGGCCAACACGCACTATTTCAGTCAGCACCCCGGCAACCAGCCGAAACGCTTGCGCGCCAGCACAGTGACCAATTTGAACTTTGCCGACTTTGCGGCCTTCCACCGGACGCAGCTTGGTAAGGCTGGTCCAGAAGTGCCGTGGGGCAAGATCATCTCGATGTTCCCGACGCCTGAGAAGAGCGCATATCGCTTCTCCTACCATGAGGCTGGTTCGCCCGAGAAAGAGCCCACGAGCGGCCACACGCTCATCATGGGACGTCCTGGGTCCGGTAAATCGGTTTTCTCAGCATTCCTGATGACCCAGGCCGTGCGAGCCAACGCGCGCGTTTTCGTCTTCGACTATCGGCAAGGGATGGAAATGGCTGTCCGAGCCAACGGCGGCAGCTACACGACAATCCAAGGCGGTCGGTCCACGGGACTAAACCCACTTTGGACCGAAGTAGATGATCGCGGCATTGCGTGGCTCTCCGACTGGTTTGGCTCCCTACTCTACCGCGAAGACAAACCGCTGACGCCAGCACAGACCAACAGGATCGTGGAATGCGTCCGCCAGAACGCACAGGCCACTGATCCGGGTCTACGGGACTGGCAGAACTTCGCATCGCTTTTCATGTCAATGGATGACGATGGCGACCTCAACCAGCGGGTTCTTGAATGGGCTCAAAAGGGCCGGTTCGGGTGGATTTTCGGGCATAGCCTTGAAGACACGTTTTCCCTGGACGGCGATCTGGTTGGCTTTGACCTAACCGGGATCCTGGACAGCGAAAGCGACAAAGAACGGATGGCTGTTCTCAGCTACTTGTTCCGCCGGATCGAACGAAAGATCGAAGACCGCCGCCCGACAATCATCATCATTGATGAAGCGTGGAAGGCGCTCGACAACGAGTATTTCGCAGAACGCTTGTCGCAATGGCTGGTGACAGCACGGAAACAGAACACCGTCGCCGTGATGATGACGCAATATGCGAGCCAGCTTGAACGGACCCGCACTGGTAAAACCATCGTAGAGGCCGTGCCAACGCAGGTTCTTCTCCCCAACATTCGTGCCAATGCCGAGGACTACCGGATGCTCAATCTCTACCAGAAAGAGCTGGATACGCTTCTCAGCACAGGCACGAACTCTCGCTTGGCGCTCATTCGAGATGACCAAGGATCAGTCGTCGTGGACGCAGACCTAAGCGCCCTTGGCAATAACCTGACCATCCTCGGAGGGATGGAGGCAGGTGAGAAACTCGTCGGCTCCGACTACCGGGATCGACCTGACTTTTGGAGGCTCAACCAATGAAGAAAGCTACCTTGTTTCTTGCACTCTGTGCGCTCGCGGCTTGTGCCGACTACCAAGAGCCGCAGGCCAATTGCTTCAGCTTTGTGTCGCGCGGTCCTGCAGCTCATGATTGCAGTTTCGACGCTCTGGGCGGTCCCGATCTTCTGGATTTGGAGGACATTGCCAATGAGTAAGCTCACCGTCGCAGCGCTGTTGCTTGTCGGTGTCTCAACCAGCGCACTTGCCCAGGGCGTGCCGGTTGTGGATTCCGGTCTCACGGCCCGCGACATCATCGAAACGGCTGATCGCGAGGCTGACCTTGCGGTGCAAGGTGACACCCTTGCTGTCGAAGAGTCCATTTCAGAGATTGAACGCGAACAGCTTTCGGTACTCGACGCCATTCTCGATGCGCAGACCAGCTTTGACGCTGGCGGCGTTGCGATATCGGGAATGATCGCCGACCTTGAAGACGGCAGCGGGGATGCGGATAGGTCTGTAGGGGCGGTCTATGGGACCGCTGATCTCGATCCCAACCCCGCTGGCGATCAAATGTTCGGCGATGCCGCTGAGAATATCGAGCAGCTTATCATCCGCGTAGCACAGGAAACCCATGGTCATCCGGGCGTCGGCGCGGCGGGCCTGTCCGTCGTGCAATGGCGGGCCTTGATCCAAGCGCTGATTTGGCAGGAAAGCCGGTTCGTGATCCGGGCCGAAAGCCCGGTCGGGGCCTATGGCCTGACGCAGATCATGCCGGGAACGGCGGGCGATCTGGGTATCTTCCCTGAGTATCGAAACAGCCCTTACCTCCAAGTCGAAGGCGGGGCGCGGTATCTGGCACAACAGCTCGCCCGCTTTGACGGCAACATTATCTTCGCGCTTGCCGCCTATAACGCTGGCCCGGGCCGCGTGATCGAGTACAGCGGCGTGCCGCCGTTCCAAGAGACGCAGCACTACGTCACCGTCATTCCGCAGAAATACAACGAATACCTTGCGCGGATTGGCGGGATCGAAGCGCTTGGCACAATCGACCCTGCCCTACTGGCGAACTCGAACCTGTCGATGATGGGTACGGGCGCAGCCTTCTATAGCAGCAACTCACCAACTGCAATCCGCCAAGCCGCCCTTCGCGTGCGGGATATCGTGACCCGCATTGGCTCCACCACCGATGTTCAAGAGTCCATGGCGTTGAACACCTACGCCCGGGCTGAACTGGTCCGTCTCATTGCCGCAATGACAAGACTGCAAGCGGCACGGACCCAACCCCTTAGCGCTGAGCAACTGCGTCTCGCGGCGGCTCGGATGCAAGAACAAGAATTCATGAACTTCACCATAGAGGACCTAGATTAATGCGCGCACTAACGCTTCTCACCAACTACGTCCGCAACACCCTTCGGACGCTCGCTGTCGCACTGCTTTTGCCTGTCGGTATCGCGGCTCCCGTGACCATCATTACGGCCCCTGCATACGCGCAGGGTGTGCCGGTCGTGGACACGCAGAACATCGCCCAGAACATCCAGCAACTTCGCCAGATGATCGAAG
>JBCBRD010000244.1:0-3568 GCA_039819885.1 Pseudomonadota bacterium | reverse complement strand
CCTGCCGAAGTCGGAAGCGAAGAAGGGGCGGAAGTCGAAGAGCGGCAAGGCGTCCGGCAAACCTGCAACGCGCGCGCGCAAACCTCATCCAGGCGAGATGGGGCCTGGTACTGACCGTGAGGTGCCGCGTCGCGATACGGGAGGCGGTGCTTACGGTGAAAATGTGCAAGGGGCACACAAGCCGACGCTGGATGAGATGGGGCCGCACGCCATGACGGCCATCCCCAAGGGTGGTGAAAAACCGCTGCCGAAAAAACCGACGCTGGTGCGTGAGTTTGATGATCCGACGGAGACAAAGAAGCGTCGCGGGCGTCCTAAGAAAACGGGACGGCCTGGATCATAAGCGGCCACTCTAGGTGCGCCTCCAAAACTGCTATCCTTGGACTTGCCCGCCATAGCCATTCGTGAGCGGCCGTCACGCCCATTGCGACTTGGATCCCGCGAATAAATCGCGGGATGACATTTGTTCGATCTTTGAGGCCGGTGTTCCAGAACGGGTCGTCAGTTGCCGCGTCGTTGACCAAAAGCCTATTGGATCAAGGCCCGTGGAGAAATACTCGAGGCTTCTCTGCAAAGCGTCGTGATGCTGGTGGTCTGATGGCACGTGGATTTCAATTGGGAGCCCGCCGTCGATCAACTTGTTGACCTTCTCGGATAGTGCCGCGTCGTTGAGTTCCAACTGGATCATTTCAGCCAATGTCTGCGCTCCCCCTTACTCGCCCAAATACTTCGCTTGGATGGTGGGCCAGAGGTCGGAGGCGGTGATTTCCAGGAGGGCTTGGTTGAAGTCTTCGCGTAAGGGACTGCCGGGCGGAAGGACAGCGGCGTAGTTTTGGACTTCGAATAGATCGGGGAGTGTTTTCAAGTCGCGGGAAAAACCCTGGCTGATCTTGAATGACAAGATTGGGGCGTCATGGACAAAGGCGTCGATGCGGCCATTGCGTAAGGCCTCCAAACCGTCTTTCACGGTTGGGTATTCGGCGGCGAATTGACGACGCTCTGCAAAGTATGTGCGCGTTGCCGAATTCTCTAAAATGCCGACTCTCGCGGTTGCCAAATCTGAGATGTTTTGGACGGGGCCCGCTATCCGCTCGATGGTCAGCGCGCTTGTTAACTGGGCGGTGAAGACGGCCGTCAGGATCAAGGCAGCGAACATCCACACGACGGCAATCGCGCGGCCCAGGAAAGTGATCGGGGCCTTGTCGCCGTAGCCGACGGTCGTCATCGTCACGGCAGACCACCAAAAACCACTCCCGACACCCTCGATGGGATCTTCGGGGAAGTGCTCTGAGTTGTGTCGCCGTTCAATCATCCACATGACGGCGCCGGTTGCGAACAATAGCAGTGCCAGCATTCCGACGGTTGCCAGGAAAGGCCCTGACGAGAGCGCGCGCAATAGGTTCATCCACTCGGAACCTGATTTCCGCGGAACGGCGACCTTGAGGCCGGATTGGTAGTACGGGTGGGAGAAGTCGGTAATCTGCTCGCGTTCGCCTGTCACCGAAAGTGCTGCGATGCCGACGTCGACATTGTTACGCGCTGCTGCTTCGACGATCGCGCCCGGCGTGTCAAAGGCCTGGACTTCGAATTCGCGGTTGAGCCTAAGTGCGATGCGGCGCAACAAATCGATCGATATGCCGCTCCATGATCCGTCATCGGCTTGGATGACAAATGGCGGTGCGATTTTTGTCCCGACCTTCAACGGCGTTGTCACAGCTTGCGAGGCTTGTGGTGCGGGTTGTTGTACGTCTTGGGCATGCCCTGCATTTGGTCCGAGCCCCATTAAGACAATTGCGACAAGTGCCAAACCGATGAAACTCAGGCGCGAAGAAGGCGTCTGGACTATCCGTCGGGGTATTCTCGAAGGCAGTTGGCGCTTGCGTTTGCCCATGCGTCGTTCTCCGTTTCCTGTTTGCGGGAGACTTCTGTTCCACCCCGTCAGACGTGCCATGCTCCAGTCATGTGCCCAGACTTGGCAGTGTGTTCAACATGCTCACTCAATCTGTGGGCTGACTAGCCAATAGTCTCGATCGAACACTTCAGACTTGGCTTGTGGTGAGAATTCCTCAAGAATGAACAGCGTCTACCCGCTGGTCCGGTGCCGATCATATTTGGAATGCAATTGCGAACCGATCTATTTAAGGCAACACGATATTATGACGCTGGAAACAGTCGCCCGCGCGACTCTTCAGGCGCTTTCAAAAGGCGACACTGAAACCGCACTCTCGTACTTCCACCCCGATTGTATCTGGACCATCCATGTCGATGAAGCTGACTTGTCGTTTGCAGGCCGCATCCAAGGGTCAGAAGCGATCCGTCGTCGGCTCGGTGACGTGCAATCGTTGTTTGAATACTTGGTCTTTAAGCCTTTGAATGTGCAGCTCAACGATGACACGGTCCGTGTTCAGAGTGAAGTGGCTCTGCGAGACCGCGAGACAGCTACGACATTCTTCAGCAAAGCGCGGCTCATATTTCAGATGCGCGACGGCAAAGTCTTTCGGCTCGATGAGCACCATGATGCGGCAATGCTTGGGGCCTTCATGCGGCTTGTTGAATTGCAACGTCAGCAAGGAACCAACGACACACCGGAGCCGCCCAGCTTCACCGATCCGGCTTATGCGCCGGCCGAAGTCGCCAGGACTACCCTTGCGGCCTGGGCGAACGGCGACGTTAACGGAACGCTCTCCTATTTTGCGGCCGACTGTGTCTATGTCATTCACATCGACACAGAGGTCTTTCCGTTTGCTGGACGTGCAGAGGGGCTAGACGCAATTATTGCGCGACTAAATACACTTCAGGAGCTGTTTGAGTATCTCTTTTACAAGCCGGGAAAGCCTCAAGCCATCGGCGATACGGTTCGAGTGCGGTGTGAAGTCTCGGTCCGACTGAAGACGACGCAGGACATTTACACCAGCTCTATGCGCCTTGTGATGCAGATTGCCGAAGGAAAGATTGTGCGCTTGGACGAGTACCACGATGCGCCAATGATCGAGGCGTATAAACGGCTTGCCGACATGGGAACCGAGGGTAATGGGGGAAGCGAAGGTCACGGGGAAAGCGAGGGCAACAGCGGCAGCGAAGACCACGGGTCCTAGCTCATCGATGGTGAGGCGGCCAAATCCCACCCGCTCACCGACGCGAAACACACTCCATTTTTGGAAGCGCTTCGGGAACAGTTTGAGTGCGCAGGTGTTTTATTCGGCGCGGTAGTCTTGGATACGTGTGGCGCGCAAACCAGGAAGGCCATGCTTGTCGATTGAACGCTGCCAAGACAGGAACTCATCGACTGTGAGCTTGTAACGCTCGCACGCCTCTTCGATGCTGAGCAAACCTCCACGCACGGCGGCCACGACTTCCGCTTTCCTGCGGATGACCCAACGCTTCGTATCCTGTGGCGGGAGATCGGCAACCGTCAACGGACTCCCGTCCGGTCCAATCACGTAACGCACCCGCGCCCTCATATGTTGTTCTGTCATTGTACTCTCAACGCCTTCGCTGACACTCCATACGTGATTGGACCGGACGGGAGTCCGTTGACGGTTGCCGATCTCCCGCCACAGGATACGAA
>JBCBRD010000243.1:255-3605 GCA_039819885.1 Pseudomonadota bacterium | reverse complement strand
GCAGGGCTGCGTTGAACGCCAGCTCTGCTCAAGAAAGTCGACGAGCTAGAGCTTTCAGTCCGCTCGGCAAACTGCTTGAAGAACGACAATATCGTCTATATCGGCGACCTCATTCAAAAGTCCGAAGCCGAGATGCTTCGCACACCGAACTTTGGCCGTAAGTCGCTCAACGAGATTAAAGAGGTCCTGGCCGCCATGGGTCTCCACCTCGGTATGGAAGTGCCGAATTGGCCACCTGACAATATCGAAGAACTCGCCAAGCGATTTGAAGACCAGTACTGACTTTTAAACGAGCGTCGAGTGAGACGGTTTTTGACATTCGCTCGACATTGACGGCAGCCAACCTGCTCAATTGCAGGTCCGCCTAAATTGACGACCAGCCTCCTTAATCAGGGGTTTACCCGTGTTGACCATCAACCTGCTCAATCACGGGTTCACCCGTGTTGACAATCAAAAAGCGAGAGGCGCTCAAGAACCTCCGCATCAACAAACGCAAGTGAAACAAGGAATGAAAAGTCGATGAGACACCGTAAAAAGGGTCGCCGCTTCGGGCGCGACGTCGGACACCGCCAGGCTATGTTCTCGAACATGGCAGCTTCGCTGATCAAGCACGAACAGATTGTTACCACGCTTCCAAAAGCCAAAGACTTGAAGCGAGTCGTCGACAAGTACATCACACTCGGTAAGCGCGGTGACTTGAATTCTCGCCGCTTGGCAGCAGCTCGCCTCCGCGACGAAGACATGGTCAAAAAGCTGTTTGACGTCCTTGCGGAACGCTACAAGGACCGCAACGGTGGGTACACCCGCGTCCTCAAGGCCGGCTTCCGGTACGGAGATTCAGCTCCGCGTGCCGTCATCGAACTCGTCGATCGCGACCCAGCCGAAAAAGGCAAGGAAGACCGCGCCCGTCACGAAGCCGAGATGGCCGAAATGGGCGAACCAGAATCCGCACCGGCATAGCGGCCGGCCAGACAAAGATTGCAGTTTCAAACGCCTGGGTGCCATTGGTTCCCAGGCGTTTTGCATTGTGAGACGTGAATGTTTTACGTATTTCTTGCCACGCTTAGGCCCAACGCATTGGCAGGAATAGCCACCACGATGAGTGGATGTGACGTGCTGCGGACGAACAAGGAAAGATAAAGATGATGCGAATCAAGAACGCAGGCTGGGTTGCCAGGCTTCTTGCCGTGGCAGTCGTCGCAATCCTAAGCGGGTCGGTCGCTTATGCGATCGGAGTCGGCAATCAACCGAAGAAGTCGTACACCGCGATAAGTCCACACACCCCCAGAACGCCAAACCCAACGCCAGCACAATGGGGCGCAGTACCGCGGTCCCGAGAAGCGATCCGCCAGTCGTTTTCGCCTGTGGTCAAACGCGCTGCCCCGGCCGTCGTCAACGTGTACGTATCATCACGCGTGCGCACGTTCGCGTCTCCGTTCCGCAACGATCCGTTCTTTGATTTCTTCTTCCGCGGAGATCGTTTCGGTCGCCCAACCGAACGCATGCAGTCCTCGCTCGGTTCTGGCGTCATTGTCTCGCCAGACGGCGTCATCGTCACCAACACGCATGTCATCAAGGCCCGCGGCGAAACCAAAATCCGCGTTGCGCTGTCCGACAAACGCGAATTCGACGCCCGCGTTCTCAGCCAGGACGAAAAGACTGACATCGCCGTTTTGAAAATTGAAAATGCAGAGGAAAAGTTCCCTTACCTGGAGTTCGACGATTCAGACAAATTAGAAGTCGGCGATCTTGTATTGGCCATCGGCAACCCCTTCGGCGTCGGTCAGACCGTCACAAGCGGGATCATCTCAGCAACAGCACGCTCGCAATTGCGCTCTGAGGCCGTCTTCATCCAAACCGATGCAGCCATCAACCCCGGCAACTCAGGGGGCGCACTCGTCGACGTCGATGGCCGATTGATCGGTATCAACACAGCTATTTTTTCACGTTCCGGCGGTTCACACGGTATTGGTTTCGCGATCCCCGCAAACCTCGTTCGCCTGTTCGTCGACAGCGCAGTCCAGGGCCGTCAGGTTGAGCGACCCTGGCTAGGCGCAAGCCTTGAAAACGTGGACCGGGACATGGCAGGCGCGCTGGGGTTGTCACGTGTCGCAGGTGCAGTCGTCACGCGTATTTACGGCACAGGGCCAGCCAATGATGCGGGCCTCGAACCAGGTGATGTCATCATCAAGGTTGGAGATTTTGATGTCTCAGATGCCCGCTCCGTACAGTATCGCCTGACGACCATGGGGGTCGGCAAAAGCGCAAGGCTCCAGGTCATGCGAAAGGGTCGCGCGCAAACCATCACGATCGCGCTTGAACCAGCACCCAAGCCGGGCCCACGCGATATCCGTGACTTTTCCGGAAACCACCCGTTCTCAGGTGCACGCATGGCCAACATCCTGCCAACAATCGCCGAAGAACTCAGCCTGGACACGACGGATGGCGCTGTTGTGCTGAGTGTGCAGCGGCGTTCAGTTGCAGCCCGACTGGGCTTCCGAGCCGGAGACATTGTTGTCGAGACAGCCGGTCGAGAGATCGCCAACCTCGATGATCTTGAGAGTGCAGTATCGCGAAGACAGCGTGTATGGAACATCTCCATCCGGCGCGGCGGTCGTCTGATCGAGACACGCATTCCGGGGTACTAGATCATGTTCCGCAAAAGTGTATGCGGTTTTGCGGTGAGAACATGATCCAAAACAGTCGTTAAAGCGCGTACTCTAATTCCGTTCAAAGTGTATGCGGTTTAGCAGACGGCCGAACGCGGCATTGACAGGGGCAGGGGCGTACAACGGTAGGCACGGTTCTCCGTCACGCGCTATAAGCGGTCTATGAGTGACTTATTCCAATCCGCTGGTCTGGCAGCAAGCGGGCCACGTCCGCTGGCCGATCGTCTGCGGCCGCAAAAACTGGGCGATGTTGTCGGCCAATCTCATATTGTGGGACCTGATGGTACGCTCACGCGCATGCTGGCAAGCAATCGCCTGTCATCCATGATCCTCTGGGGCCCACCGGGTTGTGGCAAGACCACAATTGCCCGTTTGCTCGCCGACGAGACAGACCTAGAGTTCCAACAGCTCTCGGCCATTTTTTCAGGCGTCCAGGACCTACGCAAATCCTTCGACCAAGCTAAGCGTCTGCGAGAGACCGGTCGAGGCACGCTTCTCTTTGTCGACGAGATCCATCGCTTTAACCGAGCGCAACAAGACAGTTTCCTGCCGCATATGGAAGACGGCACCATCACACTCGTTGGCGCAACCACTGAGAACCCATCGTTCGAACTCAACGCCGCTGTTCTGTCGCGCAGCGTGGTCCTGGTGTTCAACCGTCTGGATGACGACGCGCTGGAA
>JBCBRD010000243.1:0-249 GCA_039819885.1 Pseudomonadota bacterium | reverse complement strand
GCGCGATGATCAACCTTGCCGAGGAAGTGTTTTCACTCCTGGCCGATGGCAGTTCGGACATCGGCCGGGACGGTCTCGTGACGTTAATCCAACGCCGCGCGCCGCTTTACGATAAGGGCAGGGATGGTCACTACAACCTCGTCTCAGCGTTGCACAAATCTGTTCGCGGTTCCGACCCGGATGCAGCACTCTATTGGTTGTGCCGCATGCTTGATGGGGGGGAAGACAGACTGTTCATTGCGCGTCGTC
>JBCBRD010000242.1:0-3633 GCA_039819885.1 Pseudomonadota bacterium | reverse complement strand
ACTCAGTCGTCAATTGATCCGGATACGCGTTTTCCCAGCGCCGTAACGACGAACGAGTGTGTAAAGACGCTTAGCATTCCCCGGCGCCAAACGAATACATCCGTGAGACGCTGGCCTCCCAAGTCGCTTGGTTTCATACGTCCCGTGAATGGCATAGCCACGGTGAAAGAATACAGAGTAGGGCATTGGAGACATGTTGTACTTCCGCGAATGCCACATCTTCTCAAGCCGCGTTGGCCTATAGGATCCAGACGGCGTTCTATATCCACGGCGTCCTGTCGAAACGCGCCATCGATGCTTCAGCGCACCGCCGACATAAACGAGCATCGTCTGGGATGATTTGCTGATCCGAACCGAAAGCCTTTGTGCCTCGGCATCAGATGATGTCAGACCCTGCGCCAGCCCAAAAAAAAGGACTGCACATAAAAAAAGGCCAGCACGCGTGCCCCATTGATGCTTGCAAAAAGACATATCGCGATACCCCAACTAAAACCAACCCAGGGGCATCAACTGATCGACCGCATCCAGCTTGCCCCACATCGTTAACCATATCGAGGCGTACACGGTTGGACCATTCCCGAATAGATGTAGCCGCCCAATCAAAAGGCGGTAGCAAACCTAACCCTTGATCTTTTCATATGCTGCAAGTGCGCGTGCTCGCGCCGCACTATGATCCACGATCGGCAACGGATAGGTTTTGCCAAGCGTCACACCGGCAGTATCAAGCGTTCTTGCGTCAGCTTCAAACGGCGCGTGGAGTACCTTGTTCGGCAGTTTTGCAATTTCTGGAACCCATTTGCGAACGTAATCACCTTCAGGATCAAACTTCTGCCCCTGCGTAATCGGGTTGAAAATCCGGAAGTACGGCGAGGCATCCGCACCCGACCCAGCAACCCATTGCCAGCTAGCGGAATTGCTCGCCAGGTCAGCGTCTACGAGCGTATCCCAGAACCAAGCCTCACCTTGCTGCCAGGGGACAAGAAGATGCTTGATCAAAAACGATGCTGTGATCATCCGAACGCGATTGTGCATCCACCCCGTCGCATAGAGTTCCCGCATGCCAGCATCGACAATCGGATATCCTGTCTTACCCTTCTGCCACGCCTCCAATGCCGCGTCGTCGTTTTTCCAAGGAAATGCGTTGAAGTTCTCTTTGAACGCGCTGTTCGGCAGGTGATCGAAATGAAACAACAAATGCGCCGAGAACTCGCGCCACACCAATTCCTTCAAGAATGTCTCGCGATCTGCATCAAGGCTTGCGACCCCACCGTTGCGAACCGTCGTTGCACGCCAAATCGCTTGCGGGCTGATTTCTCCAAAATGCAAGTGCGGCGACAGCCGTGACGTACCAGCATGATCCGGTCGATCGCGCTCGGTATCGTAACCTTTAAGGCCGTCGTCCAAAAAATCATCGAGCCGGTCTCGAGCACCTCTCTCACCCGGCGTCCAAGAGTTGGACCAGTCCTCGGCCCAATTTGGACGTGTCGGGCACAACGCCCACGTATCCAAGTCGTCTGATTCGATTTCGTCGGCACACGAAGCGATCTGGCCGGGTTCGTCTGAACCTGGACCAATATCAATGGACGACGACAAGGAGCGCCAGAACGGTGTGTAGACTTTGTAGATCGCTCCCGTTTTCGTACGGATATCCTCCGGTTCGACGAGCAAGCGACCCTTAAACCGCCGACAGGCCACACCCTGTTCAGCCAGTGCATCCTTCAACGCACTTTCTCGTTCGCCGCTTCCTGGCTCGTAGTCTCGTGTGAAGTTGACAGCCTGTGCACCAATCTCAGTCGCAAGTTCGGTTAGGACCGCTACCGTGTCTCCGCGTCGCAGGATCAAATCCACCCCGCGCTTTTTGAGATCAGCACCCAATGACCTCAAGCTGTGATACAGCCACCACCGCGAGGCAGCCCCCATTTTCCAAGTCCCTGCGTGCTGATCATCCAAGACAAACACCGGCACCACGGGGCCAGTGGCAACAGCTTTGGTCAAAGCCGGATGATCGGCCAAACGCAACGTGTTGTTGAACCACACGATGGTGGGGGCATCAGTCGTCATGAGTGGGAAGCCAATTTGGATTAAGAGCAGAAACAGGCTGAAAAACGCAGCACTTCAAACGTCAGCCGCTGTCCTCAAAGCTAAGTTGTGTGAGCTTTTTCGAACGCGCTGAAGCGAGGTTCGGTTCACATCGGCCGTCCACACAGCGATCAAGACTGATCGCGTACTCTCAGGCGTTGCACCGCTGAGAGAGGATGAAAAGCACCAAGCCCTACTGATTGAATAGGAGTTGGAAGAAGTTCTTTTTCTTTTTGCGACGACGCCGTGCGCGACGTTTCCGTTTCTGGCTCGGTTGGGCCCAAACGTCATCCGCCCAAGGGGCCCAGGCGGGAACCCCTGCTTGACGTCTCCGCCGCCGCCTTTCCCGTGACCTTGCAACAGCTTTTGCCTTCGCCGCCGCGGCTGCAACAACGCCGACCGCAATCGGCAGATCATCCGTGTAACCGTCGACACTGGCCACACGCACACGCCCATCCTGGCCCCATGTCCACTCCGAGACCTTCTTTCCCGCGCGATGCGGTTGGATAGCAATAACGGTGCCCCGCTTTTTATCGATGATCGCCGCTTGCTCATAGGGCATCGGCTTCCCATCGACATCCTCACCGACACCGGCTGAAAACTTCAAAACGCCAAAGTTGGAATAAGGCACCTCGCGCTCTTCCCAACTCACAATCTTTGGCTTTCCAGTGCCCAGCAATTCCAGAGGCACACGCACGTTGTCGAAAGCAGGATTAACAGCAAAGTATCGCGCACTGCGAGAAACCACAGCCCACCCCTGTCCACCGTGACCGTCAATCACCGTCTCAACATCATCAGCCGGCTTAAATCCCAGCCGGGCAAGCGTGTCTTTGGCGCGCTTGAAGTTCGCCTGATACTTCAATGCCAACCGAAGCTTCCGCACAGCCTCTTTGGTTTTGCCGTTCGTCACGTCCAACTCAGCGGCAGCCCAATGCACTTCGGCATTTCGCTTATCGAGTTTACGGGCAGTGTCGATATCCCGCTTGGCAATAACCGCCTGGTTACTGCGTGCATAAGCAAAAGCACGGTATGCGAACGCCGTCGCCGATCTTGGGTTCAGGTTGATCGCCAGATTGAGGTCAGCAAGCGCACCGTCGAGATCACCCGCAAAGATACTCGCAAGCCCACGGGCTTCGTATCCAGACCCATTCTGCGGAGACAATTCAATGACGCGCGTAAAATCAGCGACGCTCGCTTTGGCATCTCCCGATGCAAGATACCCCCGCCCGCGCAACAAGAAGTGGTCAGGGTTTTGCGGATTGAACGCGATCGCACGCGAAAGGTCTTCAATGGCCTCGCTGTAGTGCCCGACAGCAATCTTTGCTTCAGCCCGGCTGCGATAACCATCGGCGAACCGCGCATTTGTTGTCACCGCACGCGCGATCCGGCTTTTGCCATCGAGTGCCGCACCACTATCAGGGCGTGGCAAAGCGCATTTGGCTGAGGGACGCCCGCATGCCGCCATCCGGGATTTCTCGCGTGCGGTGACAACAAATGCGCGGTTCGCCGATGGTTATCGCAGCAGGGCTGAAGCAAAGATTGCTGTCGGGCACT
>JBCBRD010000241.1:0-3732 GCA_039819885.1 Pseudomonadota bacterium | reverse complement strand
GGTGCTTGTGTCGGAGCCCGGATCGTTGGAAACACCGTTTTTGCGAGCACCCGATGGTGATCCTGTTGTTGGCCTCGCGTGGCAGCCCAATGGTCAAATGCTGGCGTGGGGTACAGAAGGTGGAAGCGCGAGTGTCGTTGATCTCAGCAAGGCGGGTCTATGAGCGAACAGACAAAGAGTAATCCCTTTGCCCCTCGGCCGCGTGGCGGCTACCCTGAGGTTCTCAAGCAAATCAGGACGTGGGTTCGAGACACCATTCCATTAGATGCTGAAGACACAATCTCGGTGACAGAGCTCAACTGTGCAGAGCCCGATTGCCCGCCGAAAGAAACGGTGATCGTTGTGATGCGTGACTCGGGACCGTGGGAAAAGATGCGGATTCACAAAGCCATGCCCGACGTTACAGAGGTGGACATTCTGTTTGCGTCTCGCGCGGCCGAGACCGTCACGCCAAAGGCCGGTTGAGTGGGTCACATATCCCCGACTGATAACGCCTATAAGAGGTCTCGTGCTCTCTTTCAGGCCGCGATAACCCTGGACCACGTAAGGCTCCGGTTGCCAACCTTTCCGGAAGTCATCCAGTCCACCCCGGTTGGGTCAACCGATGCTGCAACTCACCAATCAGTCTCTCTGCGCTGGATAGAGTTTAACCCAATCGACGTCTCACCCCGCTTCGTAGCTGTCCAGAGGCTACCTTATTGTTGACCGCGGGCTGTGAGGCGACGAGGTGGCAAGCTGGCTGCACAACTCGACACCTAAGGCTGCCCCGTCGAAGCGATTGTTCTTCAGATCAAGGAAGCTCACCGGAAGTGATCGGGTTGGTCTTCTTGAAACCTACGTTCTGCTGTCATGAGATGCTCAGCAAGTTGCAAACAATCAGCTTCGTGGGGTGACTTGCTGCGCCAAAGCAATGCGATCGGATGCACAGCTTCGGGATGATCGATGCGCCTTACGACAAACTTTGGATCTCGAACGGCTTCCGAAAGTGCATACAAAGATGGGAGGACGGCAACACCCGTCCCCATGATCGCCATTTGCCTTACGGCATCTAGACTTACGCCTTGATAGTCACGACGGACGTAAGTGCCAGCCAATTCGGCGAGACGTTCGACGATTGTAGCAAGTCGAAATCCAGAGCGTAATGAGAGCAGCGGACTATCGGAAAGTTCCCGCAGCGACACAGGTCCACCTCTATGCGATATCGGGTCATCAGATGCAGCGCACACCCAAAGCGTTTCTTTAAAAAGATCCGCGCTCGAAAAGGCACGTTCGTTGTTCGGTGTTGCAACCACAGCATCGAGACGCCCGTCTTTAAGCATTGTCAAAAGTTGGGTCGTGGACCCCTCTTCAACATACAGCTGAAGCTCTTGATAAAGCTCGTGTAAGAGGTGATTTACCGCGGGCATAAAATAGGCCCCGATCGATGGAAGCACACCCAAAGACAATCGATTGCCAAACATGCCGGTTGCCCCCCGGGCAGCGGCCTGGAACTCCCGGATCTGCTGCAAGATGTACCTCGCGCGAGGCAAAAGATCCTCTCCCGCCGGTGTCAGTTTCACTCGCCGAGACGTCCGCTCAAAAAGCGTAATGGCAAGCTCCGCCTCCATTGCCGCGAGTTGCCTCGACAAACTTGGTTGAGCCACAGCCAAAAGATCTGCGGCCACACCGAAAGCACCATGCTCGGCGACCGCCACAAAGTACTGCAGCTGACGCAAGGTAGGCCGGGTAGGACCAAACTCATCCATAGCTTAAAGCTATAGGTCGCCAATTTTTTTTCAATTGGAATATCGATGTCTGCGACCCCAACTAACGTCTAGTCGAGTTAAACCAATCGAGGAGACGAACTGTGAAGAAGATCGTGACGATGACTATTGCCTCTGCACTTTTGGGCTTTTCCAGCATCGCACATGCCGGAACTGAAGCGAGCCTGACAGAGGACCAAGTGACCGAGCTGAAGAAGGCCTGGGGTGACGGCATCGTCAAGATCGGCAAGGTTCACACTGCAGGCGGCGACTATAGAAATTCCGCGCGCGAGCATATCGAGCGCTTTTATGCATACGGCAAAGATACCGTTTTGTTTAAGCCGACGCTCGCAAGCCAGGATCAGTTCCGGGGCACATTTGACGAGGCCCTGTCTTACTTCGTCGGCGGAAAAATTGCTGAGGATGGCGGCTTTGCGATTGCACCCTACACGGCCGTCCGCTGGGAATCCGAGGGGATAAACATTACTGGCAACACCGCACTTACCATGGGCAATTATTACTTCACGAAGACCGATGGGTCAGAAGTGAAAGTCGAATACACGTTCGGCTTTGAGAAATTGGATGGAGGCGACGTCAAGATCGTCCTGCACCATTCATCGCTACCATTCTCGCCCCAAAAAGAAAGCTGATTTAGTAGCCGAGGAGCGTGTCCTCCGGAACCACATCTAAGTGGTGCCAGAGTTCGGTTTGAAGTAGGGCGCGGCCACTCAGCTGGACGCGCCTTTTCTTTTGGTGTTCGCAGGGAGCAACTGTTGCAAAACGCCCGTTGCACTAAGAGCACCGCTGTGGGTTTTTACTCGCGTTTTCTTCGCGATCAGGCACGCGGATCTGCCAAGAACCTAGTCTTCCAGAGACCTCTCAGCCCCCGAGTGTTGCCCAAACTCCTATTCAGTGGTCATCTTCTATATGCCCGTAATCACAGGTATCGAACGGGTGGTATCATCCAATGCCTCAGGCCTCTGAAGATGGTCGACAACGGCAAGTTCGAACTGATGCGCACAAGCAAAACAACTTCGAACCAATTTCTTGAGCCGCTCAAGCCGTGGAAAGACGCACGAGACATTCACGAGACTGATTGATTGATTATAGTCAGTACGCCAACCAAAACAATAATCGCGCACTCAAGCTAAATAGGTTGGCGTCGAGATAGTGCGTGTTGGCCGATCCCCTCAGGTATGCCGCGACTACGGTCTAAGGATAAGGGCCAATTTCGACAATCGGTCTCAGAGATAGCGATGCGGCGCACCTAGTCCGGTATCGACAGTAGTGCTCACGACGTCAAATCGGATCGCCGACTATAAGCCGCGTCTGCACCAGGAAGCTGAAAAGCTTGCTGTACTTACTTGTCGAGATCCAACAACACGACAGGCCCTGCGCCTTTCTTGCAACATGGTGTTTGGAAATCCACCGACCAAAACCTTTCATCTGGCCGCAGAAGCAGATGTTATAATATACGTATTGTCGATACGGCAGTTTGATTAAGTTGAGGAGCGGGAAATGAAACATCTTCTATGTGGGGCAAGCGTTGGGGTTCTAATGCTGGTGGCCACATCATCAGCGCAGGCCCAGGACGTTGCGCTAGATGGGATCGTGATCACTGCGCCGTCTCCTCTTTTTGCCACAGCCCCTGCTGAAAGTTTGAGCCTACCCGGGCAGTTGATCGTTGTTGACGATGCTTTCGCTCCTGTGACCGTCGTTACAGACCGAGACATTCTTTCTGATGGTGGGGCGAACGTTGCCGACAGTCTCTTCACCAAACCCGGCATCTCAGGAACGACCTTTGCGCCCGGCGCGAACCGGCCTGTCATTCGGGGCCTTGATACGTACCGGGTACGTGTTCAGGAAAATGGCATCGGTCTGTAACGACGGTCACAGGAGCGAAAGCATCGTCAACAACGATCAACTGCCCGGGTAGGCTCAAGCTGTCAGCGGGGGCTGTGGCAAAAAGAGGAGACGGCGCGGTGATCAC
>JBCBRD010000240.1:0-3798 GCA_039819885.1 Pseudomonadota bacterium | reverse complement strand
CCGACACCGCACCAATCAGCGGACCAACCGGCTCCGGCTCAACCCACACACCAACCCCGGCATCAGCCAACCATCGCATGACTTCATCGGGCCACCATAGAACTGATGAAGTCATGCGATGGACACCGACCAAAATGCAGACATCCACGAGCAACGTGCAATGTCAGTTGCCGAACTACGCACCTCGCCACTCAAAAATGCCCTACAAGCTAACCGCACTTGCGATAACGCTGGTATGGATAATCGCAGCTCTTGCGACATTGGGAAGCCTCCAGCATAAATCTGAAACGCTCGCTGAAGCCCCCAAGAGTGACGAACCAGCCCAGACCGTCGACCTCAAACCAACCCAAACAGCATCATCAAAAACGGTCGATGAAGTACACGCCGTAGCCATGCACACCGGCGAGCAGCCACAACCTACGAAACCGGTATGTCGGGCCATTGCCGGTTCGACGCTTCAACCGTGTTAATGCCAGTCGAAACCAGCAACCGCTCCAAAGTTAAGAGCGTCGAGTAGTCGATCAACCCATCGACCCGCTGTGGCCTGAAATGACGCTGAAACGCTGACACAACCGTCCGCGATTGCTTGTCATTGTCACCTGTCAACGACAGCCCGTACCCATAGGTCAGTAGCATCGACTGCGCATGGGCAATGTCAGCAGCATCCATCGTAGCCGACACCGCACCAATCAGCGGACCAACCGGCTCCGGCTCAACCCACACACCAACCCCGGCATCAGCCAACCATCGCCAGTCAAACTTCTCGCCAGGGTCCATCTTTCGGGCTGGCGCGATATCTGAATGCCCAAGCACGCCGACTTGCGGGATCGACCATCGAGCGCTGATATCAAGGCTCAGATCGCGGACCGCTGCCATCTGTGCATCTGGAAAATCCGGATAGCCGTCGTCGTGTCCAGTATTGTGGATCTCAATCCCGACAGAGGCCGAGTTCACATCCGTGATGCCCTGCCAGTAGGACACCCCCGCGTGCCAGGCCCGCTTGGCCTCAGACACCATCTGCGTCACGCGGCCATCGCAATCGACAACGTAATGGCACGACACTTTGCTTTCAGGACGGGACAGCCAGTCAATTGCCCGCGCGCAACTCGTCATGCCGGTGTAGTGCAAGATCAGCAGTCGTGGTGGGGCACCACAAACGCGGTCCTCGATATTGGGCGACGGGTGAAGATCATCGACAAAACGGCTATCGGGCTTTGTAATCAACTGGCACCCTCATCAGCCGATATATCCTTGGACTGAGCGTCTGATACGGCCGCGACATGCTCGCGTTCAATCGCCTCAAAGGCTGCGTTGATAGCAGCCATCTTCCGATCAGCCATCACGAGAAATTCGCGCGGCACACCCTCAGCAATCAACCGGTCAGGGTGATTATCCTTCACCAACTGACGATACCGCGCCTTCACCTCATCTATGCTGGCCTCACACGGCAGACCCATAATCGCATGGTGCGTGCAGCTGTCTTTTACAAATATGCGCCGCACAGCCCCATACTCATCGTCCGACATCCCAAACCGGTCAGCGACCACCCTAAGGAACGCCTCCTCGGCTTCGTGTAGCACTTCATCCGCAGCCGCAATCGTAAACAGCGCCTCGAACACATCGCGCAGCAAACGCGGTTCATCCGCAAGTAGTTTGGCAATCCGGTCCGCATAAGCCTCAAAACCTGCCACATCCTGCGCCGCAAGGTCGTATACGCGTTGAACGTTCCGGCGTTCTTCCGGGGGCACATAAAAGGTGCGCTCGAAAGCCTCCGTCTCCACGCCAACGGCAACACCGTCCGCCTTGGCCATCTTGGCCGCCAACGCAACAAATGCGATCGTGAACGCAACTTGCTTTGAAGCCGGCGTGTGCTGAAACGAGAAAAAGCTGACGAACGACGACACAATACGCCCGACCCAGCCGAAGAACCCACCGTCGGCGGGAGCCTCGTCGGGTTTTTTGTCAACCGAGTGCACGTCCGGCGCTGTCACAGCCCGTCATCCTCGAAGTCTTTGATCCACACCGTTATCCGTCGAGAAACCGACGCGCGCAACGTCAAACAACACGAAATGCGCTGGTCCTCCCAACCTGACAGGTGCGCCAACTACCTACTCTAAAGGCGCATCACATTTGCCAGAATGCGGTGTTGCCAGGCAATGTGCATCAAAGTTATACACGAAGCCCAAATTTGGCACTTCCAAATGCGGCCCCGGACGATCACTGCATTGACGGCCGGAACGACCCGAATGGTTGGCAGGGCGCGCCTGTCGGCCCAACAAGCAAGCAACAAGAAGATGGACTGCGTAGGGCGCGGGATGCGTCGAGTAAGCCGGGCATTTGCCCGGCTTTTTTTGTCGCTCATTACCAACCAGCCAGCTTGTTCCCCACACTGAGCCACGTGCAGTAACAGTTCCTGGCGCAAGCCGTTTCACCACTGACATATAAATCATCCCCTGAAATCCGCATACCCACTGATGGAGCAAAAAACGTCAGCACGCCCCAGCCGTCGGGCCGTTGCGCGTAATGCCCCTTCAAGGCGAAACAGTTACGGGAAGTACTGACCATTGACCCGTGGCCGGTCAGCGCGTCAAGCTGAAAGAAAAAAGCCTGAGGAGGTTCAAATGAAAATACTGCTCCTTGCGGTCGCGGTCTCTGCAATAATCGCGGCGACAAGCTATAAGTCATCGTCAGAGTTGGTGGACATGGCACCGAAGTTCATGAATTCGGAAAGTGCCAAGTAGCCATCCAAGATCGTTGACCATAGTAAAAAACTGTCGAAGGCAAGACATCCCGAATGCCCAATCATGGTGCCTGGCAATTCTGGATTGACCGAGGCGGCACATTTACAGATGTCATCGGCAAGGCGCCCGATGGGTGTTTGCACGCTAAAAAAGTGCTCTCGGTCAACCCAACAGCATACGACGACGCTGCACTGGAAGGCATCCGCCAGTTCCTCGGACTGAAGTCAACAGACGCAATCCCGACCGATCAGATCGCATCGGTAAAGATGGGGACCACAGTCGCAACAAACGCACTGTTGGAGCGCAAGGGAACACCGACTGTCCTGGTGATCACCGCCGGTCAGGAAGATCATCTTGAGATTGGCTACCAGTCGCGCCCTGACATCTTCGCCCGCCGGATCATCAAGCCGGATCTGCTGTACGATCACGTGATCCCGGCACATGAACGATTGCTCGCCGACGGAACCGTCCTCAAGCCATTAGATGTCGACCGGCTACACGCCGATTTATTGAGCGCCGCATCCAACGGTTTTACGGCCTGCGCGATTGTCTTCATGCACGCGTATGCCTTCCCCGCGCACGAGCAAAAAGCAACCGACATCGCAAAGTCGCTGGGCTTCACCCAAATCTCGATCAGTCATGAAGTCTCGCCCCTCATAAGGTTTGTTGGCCGGGGCGACACAACGGTCGCGGATGCCTACCTGTCACCGGTTCTGCGGAATTACGTGAGCGGCATCGCAAACGAAATCACTCCAACGCTGAAACGTGAGGGTCACCTTGCTGAAACCGCCCCAACTCGGCTTCAATTCATGACATCGGCGGGCGGGCTTAAAGCGGCCGAAAAATTCGAAGGACGCGATGCTGTCTTGTCAGGCCCGGCCGGTGGAATTGTCGGCATGGCCGAAGCCGCCAGAGAAGCAGGCTTCGATCGCGTCATCGGTTTTGACATGGGTGGAACGTCAACAGACGTCTCGCACTTCAGCGGTGACTTTGAACGGACACTGGAAACCGTTGTCGCTGGCGTCAGGCTACGCGTCCCCATGCTCGACATCCACAC
>JBCBRD010000239.1:0-3832 GCA_039819885.1 Pseudomonadota bacterium | reverse complement strand
CTTTGAGGCCCGCACAGGCGGGCCTCAATTCAGCTTCCTCGACGAATGCGACGGCATCTGCGGCACCTAGAGCACCTCACCCCCGTTTCCTGAAGCTGGCGGTTCAGTGGTCCCGCCAGCCAACTTGCCCCGGCCCCAAAAGGCCGGGGCCTTTTCAACAAACCAGCCATTCGCGGATCATGCGGCGGAGGTGACGAGAGAGCCCATCCTGTGAATTTGATTTTCTTGCTGCGTGCGCTCGCAGCACTAAAATCGCTGCATGTGCTCGCTTCGTGACGTCGCGCGTCGGCGGCGATACCGGCCATTCAATATTTGAGCGGCGATGCCACTCGACGGAGGTGAAAGGACGCCACAAGTCCGATCCTTTCTCCAAGAATTTATGGGAGATACCGTGTTGCAGTTTCTTGTTGCTCAAATTTTTGATTTTGCAACATGGTTTTGACACATCGTAGTTCGGGACCGACATTTTGGCTCCAAGTAGTTCGTTCCATGAACAAACGCGATTTCAGAGACTTACGCGACCTCACTTTGCCGGTGAGTGTTGCGCATTGGGACGTTTGCGCGCGGATCTGATGCTGGCTGCCGCATACAAAACCGACTTCCAAAATACCGTAAAGAATGCCAGCGTAGACAGAACCGGCGGTCAGCTCAGCAAAGGGCCTTTTAATTGGAACATCTCGCTCTCATTGCAGCCATCTTGCTGGTTGACCTTCTGGCGTTAGTTAGCCCCGGTCCAAACTTTGTCCTCGTAAGCTCAGCGGCAGTTTCTCAATCCCGCAAACACGCGATCTGGACAGCTTGCGGCATAGCCACCGGCTCTTTTGCATGGGCAGCAGCAGCAGCACTCGGAATAGTCTCAGTATTCGAAGTCTTTCCGCTCCTTGGTCTTATCCTCAAGGTGGTGGGTGTCGCATACCTACTCTACCTCGGGGTAAACCTGTTGCGGTCAAATGGATTTCAACCGCAGGAGCGCCGGGACCGAAACGCTACAGGTGAGGCAACAGACTTCTGGCGCGGTTTACTGGTCAACATGACCAATCCAAAATCTGCTGCTTACTACGCCAGTGTGTTTGCCGCGTTTCTCACGCCTGAGATGCCGACTTGGGTGCTGATCGTACTCGTCAGCACAATCGCCTTGATGTCGTTGGCATGGCACGTGTTGGTGGCAGTGGGCTTTTCCGCAGCCGTCATACAAGCGAAGTATATCTCGGTTTCCAAGTGGGTCGACCGGCTATGCGGCGCGTTTCTGGTTCTTCTTGGTCTTCGGCTAGCATGGGACACGCGCTAGCCTCCATAGGATTGTCAAGCAAAGGACCGTCGTCGGACATCTGCCGCTGCGCCCTTTCTCAAACAAGACGAAGTAGATACACGACTGACAAGACTAGGCCGAACACGATGACTGTCGCTCGAAGCAGCTTCTGGTTTACCCGCTTTGCGTAGCGACCTCCGAGATAGCCCCCAACGGTCGCGCCTACCATCATTGCCACCGCAGCCGTCCAGTCAATCAGGCCTCCTAGGCCGAAGACGGCGATACTCAGTATGGTGAAGGTCGTCGCCAGCAGATTTTTGATACTGTTGGCGACATGGAAGTCGTCGTGCCCAAGGATTTGCGCGACAGCCAAAAGGATAAAGCCAAGACCAGCGCCGAAGTACCCGCCATAGATGGAGGCAACGAAAAGGCTGGTGTAGACAATGCCCCGACTTGTCTTCGCGCTGGCCGACGAAAGCAGCAAAGCGCGCACTTTGTCTCCGAACGCGAAAAGCAGGGTCGCTGTGAAGATCAGTGCGGGTATCAGTGCAACGAACGTCTGAGGATCAGACACCACGAGCAATAAAGAGCCGACAATGGCACCTGCGCCTGAAACGAGGATCAATGGCCGAAGTTCGCGGCCCAGTCCGCGTAACTCTTCTCGGTAGGCGGGGAGCGCTGCGGCGTTCGACGGCAGCAGGCCGAGAAAGTTCGTCGCGTTCGCCACGACCGGCGGTAGGCCCGCTGCCATCAACGCGGGAAAGGTCAGCAAGCTGGCACCGCCTGCGACCGCGTTCCATGCTCCACCGCCAATACCGATGACGACAAGTACAAGTATTTGAGTGATATCCATGCTGATCCAATCTCCGCTACGGCGAGAATGGTGCAATCGCTGATGCATAAATGCGAACGAATAGATATGATAAGCGCATGAACAAAATCGAACGCATGCAGATCGACGGCGAACTTCTCCGCAGTTTTCTGACCATTGCGGAGGTCGGCTCCCTGACTGTTGCGGCGGCGCGGCTGCATCGTACTCAATCAGCAGTCAGCGTCCGCCTCGCGCGGCTGGAAGCTGCACTCGGCGCAACCCTTTTCATCCGCGCCCCATCGGGTATGCGCCTAACGGCAGCGGGAGAGCGCTTTATCCCGGCTGCGTGGGCTGCCTTAGACGCGCTTCAGACAGCAGCGTCACTTTTTGCAGAACCGTTGCGCGGAACCATTCATGTCGGTTTGCCGGACGACTACGAAGACGCAGTGTTTGAGAGGGCACTTGCTCGTTTCACGCAAACGCACCCAGAGGTCGCCGTTCGGGCCACGTCTGGTTGCACATCGTCTTACCGCGCCGCCATAGCGCGCGGTGACATGGACGTTGCGGTGGTATCTGGATTGGAACTTGCGGATGGAGAATCGTTGGGTGTGACGGAGACAGTGTGGGCCGCTCACGCCAACCTATCGCTCGATGCTTCTAGTCCGGTGCCTCTGGCTGTGATGGACCGTTCTTGCTGGTGGTGCGAGCTTCCAGAGCGTGTGCTGCGGGAAGCGAAACGATCTTACGAAATCGTGCTTCGCACGTCCTCGTTTGGCTCACTGCGCGCGGCGGTCCGGGCAGGCATCGTTGTCGCTGCCTTGCCAGCTTCATCTGTTGAGGCCGACATGTCTTTGCTCGGAAGCGCGGAGGCTTTGCCTTCATTGCCATCCGCATATCGCTCGATCATCTTCGGAGGTCATACACCGGCCGCTCTTGCGACGGCGATGATGGAAGCTCTGCGCAACCAACGCGTTCCGTGAGTCTCAGCTGCATACGCGTTACGCTGCTAATGTGGCGTTCGCGTTTGATTGCAAGAAGTTAAGTTTCTTCGTGTGCAAACTGTGTGCAACCTGAAATCGCCTTCTGGCGCACCCTGTCGAGCGTTTGACGATTTTGCGGACTTGGTCAAACTGAAGCGCATTGGAACCAGAACGACAAAAAGGGCCTCCCCAAGCTTGCAATGGGACATGGCTATTTGGCCTCCAGTACGGCCATCACGGTTACGTGTGTTGCAGGTTGGTTTGGGGCAGGGCGCAACAGCGGGTTTGCTCGTCGGTTTTGCACCACGGTTTGACACACGACTGATCGAGTCCCCTTCAAAAGCCGACCTTCGCTGCGCTCGACGCAGATGTCTCAGGTGCGGACTTGGACGAAGCCGCTGCCGCGGCAGTGGCGCTTATGGCTGTCGTATTGCAATGATCTGAGCGCCGGTATTTTGGGAATGGGCGTGTCTGTCTGACGATTGGGGTCTCTCAACAGACAGGAGGATCCCCATGACGGACACAAAGACCACACCACTGCGTGCGCGAATGATCGAGGACATGCGGATTAAGGGGCTCGGGGAGAGCTCACAGAAGGCGCACATCAGAGCAGTCAGGTATCTTGCCGAGTTCCTTGGGCGATCACCCGATACCGCGACCGCCGAGGATCTACGCGCTTATCAGCTTCACATGGTCGATACGAACGTCACGCCATCGACCTATAACGCGCGACTTGTCGGGCTGCGGTTCTTTTTTGAGACGACGTGCAAGCGCCCTGAGATTAAGGACTGC
>JBCBRD010000238.1:0-3838 GCA_039819885.1 Pseudomonadota bacterium | reverse complement strand
TACGGCAACCCGCGCTTCAGCGTGACGGCCCCGGAGAACACGACGATCGAAATTTCGGAGTTCGAACTAAGTTGGCAGGCCTCCAGACCCCAGCAAACGGCCAAAAATCCGAACTCCGGAAGCATCTTCCGCTTCTAGCCCAACGCGTGCGTACGCCGTGGGCAGGAGTGCGAAGCGTCGCTTGCTCCATGACGGGCGCTCCCGTGATGAACATTGAGTTGCGCCGCCATCATGCTGTAAGCCTGTTTTCAACATGGCGGAGGCAGGTCAGTTTTGCTGCAAGCGAACAAGAAATAGGGCCGACCAGCCTTGAGCGAACACAGGGGAAATCGGATCGAGACGATCGATCCGGGCAGCAAAGGCGGCCCGGCGCTTTGCGCCGCCATCATGCTGGAAGCATGTTTTCAAGATGGCGGAGGCAGGTCAGTTTTGCTGAAAGCGAACAAGAAATAGGGCTGACCAAGCAGTGACCGAACACAGGAGAAATCGGATCGAGACGATCGATCCGGGGAGCAAAGGCGACCCGGCGCTTTGCGCCGCCCTCGCGGAGGCAGGCCATCAGGCCGACCAGCCGTGAGCAAAATCATGACCGTTCAAGCGGTCTCCAACCTGCTTCAATGGCTTCTTCCTCGCTGCAAAACCAGCGATCGCCTCGACGTGTTCGCACACGATACCGATCGTAGCTGACGGACCAAGGGACGACATAGATCTTGCCCCGGCTACGATGCGCCCGACCTTTAATGGGACATCCATCCGGCGAACGTTTCAGCGCCTTAGCCCACCGCGCCGCGCGATAGGTTTCAGGACGGTCAGGGGTGCCGCGCCAAATCCCAACCTTCTTCTCTTTCGCCGCACTTTCTAAGCCGGTATAGGGGGCGAAAAAGCCGGGCTGCGCAAACACATAACCGGTTTTCACAAGTTCGGCTGCGACATCAGTCTCGCCCACTGAGCAAACCGCACCTTGCCGATCAAGCTCTGGCGAGCCATCCAGCACACACGAAACGGTTTTTCGTCGCACCAACTTCTGCAATGCGCGCTCAGCACTAACTCCACAACGCCACCGCTGAGACCGTGGCCGTTTGCAGGTTTGGCCGCGCTCCGGCGCGTCGATGCCCGATAGCTTCAAGGTTTGACCATCCACCAAAAGTGTATCGCCCGAGAGCACGCGCGCGCGTCCTTTCACCGGCCCTTGAGACGGAGAGAAAGGGTTTAGCCACGCCAGACTCGGTAGTGTCGGCGCCGTCGGCCACGTCATCCGGTCGAATCCGGCATCCGGCACAAGTGCTGCAACGCTGGTTTGGCTTGGCAGCGCGAACGTATACGCCGTCGCACCCATCAAAACGGCAACCACGGCGCCAGCGGCGGCTTTCAACACGTCGAACGAAGGGAACATGCGTTGAGGCTGAACGCTTTTGAGCCGTTCGCCCACGCGATCTTTAACTTCGGCGAGCGCCCCGAGTGTCGCCCGCCAGGCCATCGCGCCGGTCAGTATCCCAAGTGCACCAAAGGCCAACAGCCCAATTGTCCAAAGATCAAAACCATCGAAAAGCACCCGTGCCAAGCCAGCGCCAATAAATCCCCAGCCGATGATCAGGAGAATAAGGCGCCAGTCGATCGCCCATGATTGCAATCTTGAAAATCCTGATCTGAGTGGCCCCAGATTGAAGCGCGGGAGACGCATGGCGCCTAGAGAAACGGATGGCAGCTTGCCTGTGGGCAATGACCAGTACCGCGGATGCCAATCACCCATCGAGCCGAGCCGCGGCATAGAAGGGATGAGCCGCCGTAGTTGAATACGCTTTAGGGCGTCGAACTTCTGTCTGGACCAAGAACCCAACGATCCAGCAGCGCGTACCGCACCACTCTTTGCAGCCTGCGCCTGGGCCGCACTTGCTGCCGCTCCACGGCGGCCAACATCTTTCACACGGTCAACCGCAGCATCCTTTGCCGCAGCCACACGATCCGCTCGTTTTTTTCTGCGAACAAGGATTGTTGTGCGCACGTATTCACGCCACTCAAACCCGTCACGCCGCCGTCCCCAGCCAAACATGGTTGATGTTCCTCTCAATGCCCGCTTGCGTCGCGCTTCGTGGCGGTCAAGGCTGCCACAGTCGCGATCACACGTTTGAAAGGGCTCGTAAAAAACCAAATCGCGACAGTCGGTGGCCTCTTACGAAGTTTGCAAAACATCTGCCCACGTCAGTCGCGTAAGGCCAAAGTTCTTGAAGCCGAATCGTGGCATGGCTTGGGCCTCACTGTGGCTTGTTTGCCCCTTCCCCATTTTGTCGCGGACAATATGAGGGACCGTCAAATGCCAGTCATTGACCAGCTCAGCCGCAACAGGCGCGCGCCCATCCATTGCCTTGGCGACCGAAAGCCTTACAAATACCGAGCGAGATCCGTGAATACGGACAGATTTCAAGACCAATAGGACCAGACACCATGCCGCTGCGCCCGACCGATTATCGAGCAACCCATTCGACCATTTCAGGTGGCGCAGTGTTGGCCGGGATGAGCTTGTTCTTCGCCCTAGGTGCGGCCGCACCGGTCCTCTCGGCAAAAGACACCGGCCCCACGAACGCAATTTGCGACCAGCACAATCGAGCATCAGCCGAATGGCAGACTTGCACGGCGGCCCTCGCGCTGAGCGGTGACGATGCACAACTGTATTACGCTGGGTATTGGTTGGCCAAGAATGAACGCTACCATGAGGCGTTGGCCGTTTTGGCTAAGGTCAAATCGGTTGATGCTGCTGTGTTGACCTATCGCGGTTTTGCCACGCGAAAGTTGGGAGATCCAAAGGCTGCTTTGGTGCTCTATCGCCAAGCCCTGAAAATCGATCCAATGAATGCGGTCACGCGGGCTTATATGGGTGAAGCGTATTTAAGCCTCGGTCGTGATGATGCCGCCCGTGCGGAGCTAAACCAGATTGCATCGATTTGCGGGTCCGGCTGCGAACCCTATAAAGAACTCGCGACCGCAATTTCAAAGCACTGACCAGGCCAAGCGACAACAACTGGATCTTCGACACATCCACACGAAACAAAAAAGTCCAGATCACGCTTGGTTCGGCTTCGAAGCAATCGCAATGTAATTGACGTCTGTGTCGCTGCTTAGTTCCCAGGTATCGCGTAGTGCATCGAACGCGATACCGTCAAAAACGGGGTCCTCAAGACCAGCTGCTTCCAAAGCCGTGCGAACCTGATCAAGGGTCAGGAACTTGTCCCAATCGTGCGTACCCTGTGGCAGCCACCGCAATATGTACTCAGCAGCAACGATCGCCAGCGCATAAGACTTGGCCGTTCGATTGATGGTTGAAACAATCAGCGCCCCACCTGGCCGCACAAGCCGCGCACACGTCGCAACAAACGAATCTGCGTCCGGCACGTGCTCCAGCACTTCGAGTGCAAGAACAGCATCGAATGTGTCGCCTGCCTCAGCAAGATCTTCGATCGTTGTCGCGCAATACTCGATTTCTAGACCCTGTTGAGCTGCGTGCGCGCGGGCAGCTGCAACAGTTTCAACACCAGGATCAATGCCGGTAACATCTGCGCCCAGCCGCCGTAGCGGTTCGCATATCAGTCCGCCGCCGCACCCGACATCCAGGACCGAAAGCCCTTTGAGCGGACGCATGCCACCGCCGGGCCGACCAAAATGCTGCACGAGACGATCGCGAATGAATGTAATACGGGCGGGACCGATCTTATGCAGCGGCCGAAAGGCCCCGTTTGGGTCCCACCATGCGGCCGCTTGTTCGGCAAATCGGCGGATCTCCTCAGGATCGACATTCGCTCCGGTCGAGATTGGCGACCGACGTGCCTCCAAATTTCATTACGAC
>JBCBRD010000237.1:0-3838 GCA_039819885.1 Pseudomonadota bacterium | reverse complement strand
GTTGGTGCTAGCAGACCGGACATGGCCGCTTTAACGTCATCCACGAGATCGTAAAAGATGTTGTAGTAGCGGACTTCAATGCCAGCCTGTTCGGCTGCTTGTTTTGCCTGGACGTTGGCGCGGACGTTAAACCCGACGATAATTGCTTTCGAGGCGTCGGCCAATGTCACATCGGATTCTGTGATGCCGCCAACGCCGGTGTGGACCAAACGCGCCTCAACTTCGTCGGTGCCCAACTTCTTGAGCGCGCCATTGATGGCTTCGACTGAGCCCATCACATCGCCCTTGATGACAAGCGGGAATTCGCTCTTGCCCGCTTCGTCTTTCAAGGACTGCATCATCTGCTCAAGCGTGCGTCCCTGGCTTGCAGCGCCCAATTGATCCCGCCGCTTGCGGTCACGGTACTCGGTCAGTTCACGCGCGCGAGCTTCGTTCTCGACAACGGCAAACTGGTCACCGGCTTCAGGGGCTGTGTCGAAGCCAAGGATTTCGACGGGCACAGAGGGACCTGCTTTGGCTGTGTTTTTGCCTTGGTCGTTGATCAGCGCGCGTACGCGCCCCCATGATGAGCCGGCGACAACGATATCCCCAACGGCTAGAGATCCGCGCTGAACCAAAACCGTTCCAACCGGACCGCGGCCGCGTTCCAGCTTTGCTTCGATAACGACGCCTTCCGCGGATCGGTCCGGATTGGCTGTGAGATCTAGAAGTTCAGACTGGAGCTGAATAGCTTCCAGCAGCTTGTCCAAGTTCATCTGCTTGAGTGCAGAAACTTCAACTTCAAGGGTTTCACCCGACATGCTTTCGACCACAACTTCGTGTTGCAGCAGCTCTGTACGGACGCGTGTTGGGTCCGCGGATGGCTTGTCGATCTTGTTGATCGCCACGATCATCGGCACTTCGGCCGCCTTGGCGTGGTTGATGGCCTCGATGGTCTGAGGCATCACACCGTCATCGGCAGCAACCACCAAGATGACGAGGTCGGTGACCTTGGCACCGCGAGCACGCATCGACGTAAAGGCAGCGTGGCCCGGCGTATCAATGAAGGTGACTTTCTCGCCGCCTGGCGTTTTGACCTGATAAGCGCCGATGTGCTGCGTGATACCGCCGGCTTCGCCTGACACGACGTTTGCTTTACGGATCGCATCCAAAAGCGATGTCTTACCGTGGTCGACGTGGCCCATGATGGTCACGACGGGCGCGCGTGGCTGCAGGCTATCCTCGGCATCCACTTCGCCAATGAAGCCCTCTTCGACGTCAGCCTCAGAGACGCGCTTCGGCGTATGGCCGAATTCCTCAACGATCAGTTCGGCTGTGTCGACATCGATGACGTCGTTCATCTGACGCATATCGCCCTGTTTCATCAAATACTTGATGACATCAACGGCGCGTTCCGTCATGCGGTTGGCCAATTCCTGAATGGTGATGACTTCCGGAATCGTGACTTCGCGCGAGATCTTTTCACGCGGCTGGGAGATCCCCATTGCTTTTTGTTTTTCGCGCTCACGCTTGCGCTTCAGCGACGCAAGTGAACGCTGGCGCTGTTCGTCGCCGAGCAACTTATCGATTGTCAGCTTACCGCGTTCGCGGCGCTCATCACCGACACGTGCCGTCGGGCGGGTTGCCTTGCCGCGCTTATCGCCCTTGCCGCCGCGTGTATCCTCGTCATCGTTGCCTTTGGCTACTGGTGCGGGACGCGCTTTGCGCGTAACCGCCGGTGCATCTTCGGGGCTCGGCACTGCTGCGGGATCAGCAATTGGTTTTGGCTTACCGGGCAGAACGATCTCTTTCGGGCGCCCACCTGAACGCGGCATCCGCGCTGTATCCATACCACGGCTCGCCGGGCTGCTTGCAGCGGAACGGGATGCGGGGCCGGAAGAACGTGCGCGGCCTCCTGCAGCCGTTTTTTCTGCTGGTTGGCGGGCAGGCGTTTCACTTGCCGCTTTTCTGCCAGCGGCTGACGCTGTCGCGGCGCCAGCCTGGGCTGGTTTTGAAGCGGATGGTTTTGCGGCTGCGTCAGGTGCACTTTTAGCTGTTTGTGCTGTGTCTGCGGTTGGTTTGGCGGCATCTGCAGGTTTTGCGGCTGCTTCAGTTTTCGGTTTGCTAGCAACAGCTGCAGCGTCGACCTTCTTGGCTTCAGCCTCTGCCTTTGCAGCGGCTGCCGCAGCAGCTTTTTCCTGCTCGGCGCGCTTGACTGCATCTTCCTGATCGCGTTGGCGTGCGGCCGCCAGCGCGCGAGAGCGGGCATCGCGCTCACCGTCTGAGAGTGTTTCCAGCACCTGGCCACGTTTCTGGGCCTGTCCGCCTGTTGCCGGTCGTTTCGCGCCACCTGCCCCGCTGACCGCGTCAGGCTTGGGCTTTTGGGGCGCACGCGCTGCCGGTGACGTTGGTTTGTTTTCGGCTTCGGGTGCGGCGCCGCCAGGCTGGACCAACTTGCGTGTCTTACGTTTCTCGACCACCACTGACTTGGATCGGCCGTGGCTGAAATTCTGCCGAACGTGACCGGACTCGACCGTACGCTGAAGCGACAGTGGCTTACGTTCGCCTCCAGCGCCTCCCCGAATGGTTTTGTCGTTCGAGTCCTTCGTTTCCGTCATTCGATATCCGTTCAAACTCTAAAAGTTACCGGCGCTATATCAACGCCATGTCGTCGTGTCCGTCCCTAGGTCAACGCCTTATTCTCATTCGCAACCTGACCAGATTGCAGCAATTCAGCTTTGTCCGTTGGCCCCTGGCCATCATCACCGGCATTTGCGATGCCTTGCCGATAGCGCGTTAACCGTTTGGTCTTATCAATGGCATTGCGTGCCGCACCGCCCGCCAATAGCGCAGCGTGTACCACATTTGACCGGCCCATGGCCAAGCTCATTTGGTCGATCGTAAAGTCGTCGATGATGATCGCCGGAATGCCGAGTTCTGCGCTTATCGCCTTGAATTTACCGTCAAGCTTCCGACGGCCCCCAAGTGCGGCATCGCGCCCATGCAGCATTACTTTGGCCTCACCACGATCAATGACCGCGCTCGACTTGTCAAATCCGCAAACGATTTGTCCGGCCTTATTTGCGAAAGCGAGGGCCTGAAGGGCACTTTGCTCAAGCAAATGCTCGATATGGTCTGAGAGGTTTTCAGGGATTGTGACCGCGGCCTTCAGGCTGCGCGAGAAGGCCTTTTTCTTGATTGCGGCCTCGATGCTGACCCTATCGGCTGAGACCCACACGCCGCGACCAGGCAACTTAGCGCTGAGATCAGGGACTAGAATCTGATCAGGGTCAGAGACAAATCTTATGAGATCACTACGATCCCTGGGTACGCGCGCGACGGCGCACAGGCGCCGTCCGGCGTCTGCGTCAGCACCGGGTTCGCATGCCCCGGCGTCGTCCGAAAATGGTCTGCGTTTTGAGACCAAAAGCCTTAACCCTCATTATGATTGACCAGCTGCAGGTTCGGCATCAAGCGCGTCCGATGCTTCCGCCACTGTTTCTTCGGGAGTATCTGCACCAGCCGCTTTGGCAACGTCAGTCTCGTCAGGAGAGGCACTGCTCTCGCCATCCTCACTACCTTCGACCGCTTCGTCTTCTTCAGGTTCTGGTGGCAGAAGGTCGGCGGCATCGATCCAGCCTGCTTTGACACGAGCTGACATGATTAGGTTTTCAGCATCCTCACGCGATAGGTCAAATCCGTCGAGAATGCCCGCGTGACGAACAGGTTCGGCGTCTTTTTCCTTCTTGCGTTCAACCCAACCCACCAAATCGTCCGTTGCGCAATCGGCGAGGTCTTCTACGTTCTTGACGTCATTTTCACCGAAAGCAATCATCATTGTTGTCGTGACGCCGGGCAC
>JBCBRD010000236.1:0-3865 GCA_039819885.1 Pseudomonadota bacterium | reverse complement strand
GAGTGCGCGGTCATCTTGCATTGATTGAGCTATGGGCGCCTGTGCGCGGCCCGCTGGAAATTGATCACGTTGGAAAACCTGTCCCTGCACGTCGCATGAAGCTTATCGCACCCTGCGGTCACCACAACGCTCGCTCCAACCTCCAGCGGGCCGCGCACAGGCGCCCATAGCTCAATCAATGCAAGTTGACCGCGCACTGAATGAGCCTTGACCTCCATCGACTGACCAAGTGCTGCCCCGCTAGAAAATCGGGCCAACCCCTGCCGAAACCACCCATCCTCAAACCCGCTCAGCCCGGACACAAGGATAGATCGGTCTGAAACAATTTCATCGATGGTACCCGTCCAACGATAGGCCGCTGCATTGAGATTGACCTTGCATCGCTCATCCCCCAGATCGGCATCGCACGTGTATTGGTACAACCGACCCTTCGGTTGTTGAAGGTAGTGCGCGAGCCCTCGCACCTCCGCCGTAAAAGCCCCGCCTCCACGCTTCACTTCGCCCAGACTGCCAAGCCGCATCAAAACGCGGTCAACAACGTCCGACCAATCCACCAGGAAAATCTCGACACGCGCGTCATCGAACAGTCCACCTGCCAAATCTTCATCAGACAAGCGATTAGATGACAACGCGCCATCAACTTCGAGATTGTCGACATTCAATCCCACCGACGTCGTCATCTCCGAACCAGTAAACCCAGAGGCAGCTTCAAAAACGGTTCCATCAAACGACAGCGCACGATCATGATCTGTGAAGCCCAGGACAACCCCATCTTTCCGTGTCACACGCCAACACCAACACAGTGTTGTCACCTGCCCACGCAATTTCGCGGCCAGGCTTGCTGGAAACGCCCTCATAAACGCACCTCTACAATCGGTATGTTTGGAATGGCACCGTGCTTGAAGCCTTGCAGGTTGATCTCTAACTTATCAGTGTCAAATCGTACCGGAACATCGAATTCAAAGCCTGCTGAAACGACAGCCCCGACTGCCGGGACATGCTCCGCATCAAACGTCACGACACCTGATGCAGGGTCGAGCGCATAAGCATCACCGTCAACTTGAGCAACACCATCAACGGCCACAAGCACACTCCCAACAACCGGCTTCTTGATCTCGCGCGACCACGGTGCAAAAGCCGCTCCGTACGTCTTGATCAACTGAAACGCTGTTGCCTCACCATCACCAATTCCAATCTCATGATCAGTCATCGCTGGCGGCGTTCCCGGCGCTGCAGACGACCAGTCTGTTGGATCGCGCCACCTGAACCCATAAAGCCGCCCTCGCCGCTCTTCGAAAAACGAAATCACCCGATACAGATCAGTCACCGACTTTACGCCATAGCCTGCGTTGTAGTTCCGACGTGAATTCGCCCAACGGCTATTGCGTTCTTCATGGCCAGATCCCGTCACAACGATTTCTGTCCGACGCTCCGGTCCACCCTGTGCCGTCCGCGAGATGTCCGTCGGGAAACGCACGTCATGAAAGGTCATTGCTTCCCTCCTGCCATCTTAATCTCACGCCCGCCAAACCCGATTTTCGAACAGTCGTCCTACGTATTCCGTTGCCCGGCCGACAACGCACGACCAACCAGGGCCGCGACCTGGCTTTCCGACTGCCGGAAACTCTCAACGTCAGGGGTTGCAATATTGATGACGATGGACCCACCACCCGCACCACCACTTGCTGCGACACCCAAGCGCCCATCAGCCCCGCGCGACAGAGGCATAATCGCCTCAGCGCCCCGTTCGCCCATGAGCCCCGTACCGGTCGCCATCGGAAACAATGTCGGAGCAGCAATCACACCACCTTTTGCAAACGGCGTCGGCGTTCCCTGTGCCAGAACGCCTCCATTGGCAAAACCAAAGCCGCCGGAGAATAAGCCCGAAAAGGCATTGCCCAAACTCTGCTCCAACGGTTTGAATGCGGCTTTCAAAACCATGTTGGAAAGATCAAGCGCTAGTCCGCGAAAAACATCACCAAGGCTTTTGCCTTTGATCGCTACGCCTTGAAAAGCTTTGATCAGTGAATTCGAAAACCGCCGCCCCAACCCGGAGGCAACGTTGAGCTCCTGCTGCAGCGAACGCGTGTCCGCATCCACTTTCACAGTCCATGTTTCAATCGGTTGATCTTGTTCGTCCATTGTCCGCACCTCTGATCGCTAGAAGGGATCGTCTGGAAACTGCGCCATCAGCGAACGCAGACCTTTCTCATCCAACGCTGCCGCCGCGCTCCGATCTCCAAATCGCCCGCGTAGCGCTGCCTCGAATTCAGGAATAGTCAGCGCCCAAAATGTCGAAGGCGCTAACGCCAAAACACCGAGCCCCATACCCATCACGTCATCCCAGGGAAAGGGCGCGCTGACCCATCCTCCAACACGCTGCTGCCATCACCTTTTGCCAATTGATCTTCACTGCCTTCTGGCCCACCGAACGTCACATTCAGCAACCGCGCAACCACGTCCACAAAGCCTGCCGCCCCGCCATCGGCCCGCATACGACCAACGTCTTCAACCGTTACGACATGCCCACCACCAGAAAGCCCCGCCGCAATGATTTTCTGAAGATCAACTGCGGACAATCGCCCCCGTTCAAAACGCGTTGCCAGCGCCAGCATATCCTCGTCGCCAAACGCAGCTTCCAGCTCCGCCAATGCGCCCAACGTCATACAGAGCGTATAAGACTTCCCATCAAACTCGGCTTCGACTTCACCACGACGACAATTGACCATCACACACCCACCTAAACTTCACGCACCCAATCAGACCGCTACAAATGCCATCTCGCCTGCACTTTCGAGTGCCAGCTCAAAAGTCAGTTCACCGTCGTGCCGACCAGTGAACTCAAACGACGCAATATGAAACGGTCCACTTACCCGGCCGAAATCTGGAACAATCACTTCCCAATCCCGAATGGTCCCATTGAAGAAGTAGTCTCGAACGATGGCATCCGATGCAGCATCCTTAAAGACACCCGCGCCGGTCATTCGCGCCGTTTTCACACCGGCTCCAGCCAGCAGCTCCCGCCATTGCCCCGCCGATTCAGAGTGGGTCACATCAACGCTTTCCGCGTTGAATGACAACGTTCGCGATCGCAAGCCCGCTACGGTTTGAAACGCTCCCGCACCGTCTTGATCCACCTTCAAAAGAAGGTCCTTGCCCTTTTGTGCACCCATGCTGATTTACTCCAATCCACAAAACCAGATCTCGAACGCATTCAACCAAACGCGACTGCATATCCGTCCAAGGCCATTCAGCCATTCGCTTCCGTCAACATGCGAAATCGCAGAATACCTTGGTACGTCTCGCCATCTGCCCCCCGGCGCACGTCCAGACCAATCATGCGAAGGAGCACCAGCCGATGATCGGAAAGCGTCAGTTCAGCATCCACCAAGGCCTCCCGAACCACTTCTGCAATACTCAAAACCTCACGACGCCCCCCCGCCCGCGACCACACATTCAAGGTTAGAACGTGTTCCGCACCATCGCTGTCACCAGTGCTCCAATCAGACGTCTGCCCAGCCCCCAGGCTCACGTACGGAAACGTCGCCGTGCGGGGAACATCGTCAAAGATCTTCGACCCACCGAGGACTGCCAGCAAACCTGCATCCGACGCCAAGTGCTGATAGACAGCCTTCTGCAATGCCCAGAACGCATGTTCGGCCACGTCCGCCTCCTAACCATGTCTTCAAACATCACCGCGTGGGGATAACGACCTTGAACCGGCACGATCCCCGGACACCGCAATCTCACTTCCACGGCCGCGCAGCCCGTTTCGCCCACGGTCCAACCGCTTAGCAGCATCGTCTAACAACCGTTGACGCAAGCGTTCGACGCGCGCTTGCCTCAACCGCGAACGTTGACCAAG
>JBCBRD010000235.1:0-3969 GCA_039819885.1 Pseudomonadota bacterium | reverse complement strand
GACCCGAAAGCACCGATTGTTTACGAGGTCGAAAACCTTAGGGATGGTGGAAGCTTTTCAACCCGGCGCGTAAAAGCGATCCAGCATGGCAAGGTCATCTTTGTCATGAGCGTATCGCTGCAAATCCATGAAGACGGACTAAGCCACGCAGCGCCTGCGCCAGAAGTACCACCGCCAGAAGAGCTGACAGGCATTCGAGAGCTGGCCCTCACCCATCAAGATCAACTGCCCCCAGCATTGGTCAAATACCTGACCGGCCCACAACCCATAGAAGTTCGCCCAATCGACTTGTCGCGGTACACGACACGAAACCCACGGGAACCCGTTGAACATATGTGGCTTCGGGCACGCGATCGCCTACCTGACAATGGGGCTGTTCATGTCAGCCTGCTGGCCTATGCGTCGGATTTCACATTGCTGCAAACAGCCCTGCTCGGTCACGGCAAACTTATGACCGATCCCGACATCCAGTTGGCAAGTCTCGACCACGCAATGTGGTTCCATCGGCCATTCCGCGCCGATGAGTGGGTCCTATATACCATGGACAGTCCAAACGCTGGCGGCGCACGCGGGTTCAGTCGAGGTCAGTTTTTCACCAGAGATGGCCTACTAATTGCCTCAACAGCGCAAGAAGGCCTAATGCGTGTGCGCACACCCCGTGATTCGCCACAGAGCAAGCACAACAAGATCGCCTAATATTTCAGCAATTTTTGCTTTTTGCACATTTTCTAATCACAAATGCGTCGAAAAGATGGAGTGCGATTCCACCTGCCTAAATTATTCGCATTAGTTATCAAAAGGTTAGTGCTTGTTCCCGCTCTTGGCACGCTCCTTGGAAAGTAATTGCGCACCGGCGGCTTTTGGCGGCTCGGCAACAGCAATCATGCCTCAAGCGCAAACTTGCGTTAAATGAGGCCAAATACGGGGGTGGGTGAATGAAACTCCTCACGGCAATCATCAAGCCATTCAAGCTTGAAGAAGTGAGATCCGCTCTGACAGACCTCGGTCTGCAGGGCATGACGGTGACGGAAGTGAAGGGATACGGTCGGCAGAAGGGACACACCGAGATTTATCGGGGAGCCGAATATGCCGTCAGCTTCCTGCCAAAAATCAAGGTCGAGGTCGTTGTTCCATCTGCACAGGTGGATCAGGCAATTGAGGCCGTTTCCACGGCCGCGAAAACCGGCCAGATCGGCGATGGGAAGATCTTTATTTCCAGCATCGACCACACGGTTCGCGTTCGCACCGGCGAAACTGACGAAACAGCACTCTGAAACAGGCGGAGGACTACCTTAAATGTACGATAGGAAAACGCGGATCGGGACAGGTTTGACACTTGTCGGCCTTCTCGCAGTCGCGGCAACACCGGCGCTGGCGCAAGAGGTTAAAATCACCGACGGCACCACACCCAATGTGGACTATATCCTCAATACGCTGCTCTTCTTGATGGGCGGCTTCTTGGTCATGTGGATGGCCGCTGGGTTTGCGATGCTCGAAGCCGGTCTTGTCCGGTCGAAAAACGTCGCAATGCAGTGTACTAAGAACATTGCACTCTACTCGATCGCCGGCATCATGTTCTGGTTGATCGGTTACAACCTCATGTATCCTGGCGACGCCTGGATCATCCCTGACATGGTCGGCACACCATCGACCCTATCGCTCCCCGAACCGGGCGCTGACACTGCAAACGCTTACTCGACAGGCTCTGACTGGTTCTTCCAGATGGTTTTCTGCGCGACAACAGCATCGATTGTGTCGGGTACTTTGGCTGAGCGGATCAAGCTTTGGCCGTTTCTCATCTTCGTCGTCTTCCTGACTGGCTTCATTTATCCAATCCAGGGTTCCTGGGAATGGGGTGCCGGCTTCCTTGACGACATGGGCTTCTCGGACTTCGCTGGTTCGACACTGGTCCACTCAACGGGTGGCTGGGCAGCTCTTGCTGGTGCCATCATCCTCGGTGCACGTCACGGCAAGTTCGGACCAAACGGTCAGGTCAATCCAATGCCTGGTTCGTCGATGCCACTCGCAACGCTGGGTACGTTCATCCTGTGGCTTGGTTGGTTCGGCTTTAACGGCGGTTCTCAACTTGCTCTGGGTTCGCTTGAAAATGCCTCTGCCGTCTCGAAAATCTTCGTCAACACCAACCTTGCCGCCGCTGCCGGTGTCATCGTTGCAATCGTTATGACGCAGATCATCTACGGCAAAGTCGATCTGACAATGGCGTTGAACGGTGCACTCGGTGGCCTTGTTGCCATCACGGCTGAACCATTAACGCCAGCCATCTGGCAGGCAATCGTTATCGGCGGTATTGGCGGCGTGATCGTTGTGATCACTGTTCCGCTGCTCGACAAGCTGCGCATCGACGATGTTGTCGGCGCCATTCCGGTCCACCTGTTCGCGGGTATCTGGGGAACGTTGATTGTAGCTTGGACCAACTCTGACGCCAACGTTGTCACACAGGCAATCGGCGTCGGCGCAGTCGGAGCGTTTGTCTTCGTCGCCAGCTTGGTGATTTGGACCATCCTTCGCTTCACGATCGGCCTTCGCCCATCACTCGAAGACGAAATGGACGGTCTCGACAAATCCGAAATCGGCATCGAAGCCTATCCAGAATTCGGTGCAGGCAGCCAGCGCATCTAACGCGCTCTGCAGGACTTGATCCCATCCGCGACAGTTTAATCTGCTTGCGGATGGGCCGATCACACAACCTCCCGAGCGTCGCTTCCCACACTCACCCGATTTGGAAAGCGCACTCAAAACTAAACCCGGTGCTTCGTGCGCCGGGTTTTTTTGTTCAGTCACAGGTGAGTACCGTTCAGGCCTACAGCACAATTCAGAATCCAAAAGCGCATGCGGTTTAGCCCCGGACGGTCAATCGGCATCGCCGACCTGCGTGCCCGAGCAACCAAACAAGGTCAGCATGTCGCAGAGCAATACACCCTTCCGTCGGTGGGAAGTCCCCTTTAGTAACGTGCAAAAATACTGCGCTCCCACGCCCGCGAATACGCGGACATTGGTTATGATCAATAACAACGACGACATCATAGAGATAATCGGAACGCCACATCCGCTCAGCACTGGCCACGTAAGGATGTTGCACCGATCGATTGTAGTTGCGATCAGCCGGGGCATCACACCAACCATCCCGTTCACGGATTGCCGTGACCAAGAACGTAGTCCTAGGACGACGGCCTCGATCAGCCCGAAAGAAAACGTGTTGTATCCAGAACCGACCGATCGGCGTCGATCCATCACCCTCTTGCTTAATGGCTCGCATTCCGCCCTTGCCAATCGCACAAGTCAGGCTCCGAGAGCCAATCCGCAAGATCCCCCGCTGCGAACGACCGGCAAAACGACCCGTCCAAGGTAGCCTAGTCACAACGATTTCAGTTGAATGTGTACTGCGGACCATGACTTAACCTGCAACTCGCCCTTAAACGTCTACGCCCGGACCACTATTTCCAATCCAACATAAGTGATACAAACTCAGCACAACGTGAAGTGCTGACGGAGCCCCGAAGAATGAGCACGGCAAGAAAGATCCTGATCGTTGATGACGATGACGATCTAAGAGACTCCCTGGAAGACCAACTCGCTCTCCATGAAGAGTTCGAAGTAACCATCGCGAACACGGCAGCGACCGGAGTTGAGACGGCGAAAGGTGATCACTTCGACCTCGTGTTGTTCGATGTAGGCTTGCCAGACATGGATGGCCGGGAAGCTGTGAAAATGCTGCGGAAATCAGGGTTTAAGAGCCCGATCCTCATGCTGACCGGGAATGACTCGGACGCCGACCAGATTTTGGGTCTCGACGCCGGCGCCAACGACTACATCACGAAACCATTCAAGTTCGCTGTGCTGCTCGCTCGCATTCGTGCGCAGCTCCGCCAACACGAGCAGAGCGAAGACGCGGTCTTCACCATCGGGCATTACACATTCAAACCGGCCTCAAAATTACTCGTCACCGAC
>JBCBRD010000234.1:0-4030 GCA_039819885.1 Pseudomonadota bacterium | reverse complement strand
ATTGCTGAGGCGTTGGCATTTTCCGGTCCAGCGCTGGTCGAGATTATCACTGACCCTGATCTCGTCTGATTGAGCGGAGCACCTTCAAACGCATTCAAAGGCAGTAGTGATATGAGCGGACAGGATCTCTTGACGAATGCCGCGGTGAACAAGTCAACGGCTTTTACGACAGAAGAGCGCGAGAGGTTGGGGCTTCGCGGACTGCTGCCACCGCATGTGAGTACGCAAGACGAACAGTTGGACCGCGTTCTTGAAAACCTGCGGCGCAAATCTGACGACATTGAAAAGTATGTCTTTCTCACCGCGCTTCAGGATCGAAACGAGCGCCTGTTCTACCGAGCGGTGATGGAGAACATTTCCGAAGTTATGCCGTTGATCTACACGCCGACTGTGGGGCAGGCGTGTCGTGAGTTTGCACACATTTTTAGACGGCCGCGTGGGTTCTACATCACGCCTGATGATCGCGGTGACATCCGGCGTATTCTGGATAACTGGAGCGAAGGTGATGTTCGTGTGGTTGTGGTCACGGATGGCGAGCGGATTTTGGGGCTTGGCGATCTTGGGGCAAACGGTATGGGCATTCCGATCGGGAAGCTGGCGCTCTACGTCGCTTGTGCTGGGATACACCCGAAGCAGTGTTTGCCGGTGATGCTGGATGTCGGCACGGGAAATGCGAGCCTGCGGGCCGATCCATTGTACTTGGGCGTTCCAAAGCCACGTCTAGAGGGCGATGACTACATTACTCTCGTCGATGAGTTTGTCGCGGCTATCCAGGATAAGTACCCGAAGGCGCTGATCCAGTTCGAAGATTTCTTGACCCCGAATGCCTATACGTTGCTTAACCGGTTCCGTGATCACGTTCTTTGTTTCAACGATGATATTCAAGGGACTGCGGCGGTTACGCTTGCTGGGATCATGGCGTCGACGCGGATCTCGGGTGTTCCGTTCAAGGACCTGCGCATCATGTTTTTGGGTGCAGGGTCGGCTGCGACCGGCATAGCTGATTTAACTGCGGCAGCACTTCAAGTTGAGGGATTGTCGGAGAGCACCGCGCGTCAGCGGCTTTGGTTCGTTGATATTGATGGCTTGGTGACGTCGCGTCGGCAAACGATTGCTGCGCACAGCAAGCCTTACGCTCATGATCATGAGCCGATGGGATTTCTTGATGCGATCTCACACGTGAAGCCGCATATTCTCATTGGTGCTACCGGGGCGCCTGGCTTGTTCAACGAAGCTGTTGTGCGGTGTATGTCGGAATTGAACGAGCGGCCCGGTATTTTTGCATTATCCAACCCAACGTCGCGAGCTGAGTGTACCGCGCAACACGCCTATACCTGGAGTGATGGTCGTGCGATCTTTGTGAGTGGGAGCCCCTTTGCGCCGGTTGAGTTTAACGGGCGTACGTTTACTCCTGGGCAGGGCAACAATGCCTATATCTTTCCTGGGATTGGGCTTGGTGCAATTACCGCTGATGCAAAAATGATCCCGGAAGAGTTGTTCCTGGTGGCGGCACGTTCGTTGTCGGAACAGGTCAGCGAAGCCGACCTTGCCGCCGGTTCGCTCTTCCCGCCGCTCGATGATATCCTCAAGGTCTCTTGGAAGATCGCGGCGGATGTTGCGTTGAAGGCCAAGGAGCTTGGGCTTTCGCAAGCCTCACTTCCTGATGATATTCACGCGAAGATTCGGCAACACTCATACAGTCCGGTGTACTAGCGCATCCTAATACCCACCGTAGTTCTAGAGTTGCTGGTCTATCAAAGGCGAGTGGTTCTTTTAGGAAAACTGGATATGCATTTTTCCTAAATTGAATACCTTTTTATTTCGGTCGTTCGATTTCTCTATAGTGTTTCTCAACTGACTGGACGTTTTTAAATTTCTTTCATGTGTGCTCCTCAAGACTAGGGAGTCTCCCGAAATTCAATTTCGAAATAATACAGTTCGTCGGATTGCTACAATGTTTTGTTTACTGATGCAATTCAAGGTTGTGGTCAATGATTATTTCTATCAAATAGGACCATTCCGATATGCTGTACGATCCCTCTCGCGCATCAAATGACAAGTCTGTCAATCGCAACAACTCGGCGTATCGAACGTTGCGGACATCTAGCTCTGTGCTGGCCTTAAAAGGGTTTATTGGAACACTAGGAATGGTCGCTAATCGAAAGGGTTGGCGGCTGATTTCGAGCCAATCGCGGCACGTGAAAAATGAGTTTTCGCGAACGTTTCGGATTTTACGATACAAATCAAAACGTCGAATTCGCCGCGCGCGGCAGGCTCTCATGCGGGGTCGCGAAAACCGGACGAAAAGGAAGAGCGCGCGCGCTGCGTTTAGGTCGAAACAGGGCGCTTTTTGGAGTGGGGCCGGTGTCCAGTCGGCGGGGCTTATGGCCCTGGAGCCGCGCATCGTGTTCGACGCGGCTATGGGAGACACTGCGGAAGTGGCGGCCGATCAAGTGGCTGAGCAGCAGGCGGTTGAAGCTGTTCAAGGCGAGGTGCAGTCGCGCGCGGATGGTTCGCAGTCAGGCAATCTCGCAGAACCGGTCGATTTTTCATCCGCTCAGTTTGGTTCCGATAACGAGAATGACGCGCGGGAAATTGCTTTTGTTGACAGTGGCGTGGAGAACCCCGCTGAACTCTTGGCGTCCATAGGTGAGCATATTGAAATCATTTTCGTTGACCGCCATTCTGACGGCGTAGAACAGATTGCGGATGCGTTGCGTGGACGCGAAGGTATCGATGCGATCCATGTTCTTTCGCACGGTGAAGCTGGTGAGTTGCGTCTTGGTAATTCCGTGCTGACGGAAACATCGATTGGTGGCGAGCATGCCGACGAGCTGGCGGTGATTCGCGCCGCGCTCTCAGATCATGCTGATTTGCTGATTTATGGCTGCAATTTCGGCGATGACGCCAAAGGTGCGTCCGCCGTTGAAGCGCTTGCCGCCGCGACCGGTGCCGACATTGCCGCGTCTGACGACGATACCGGTCATGCTGATTTGGGTGGTGATTGGGATCTGGAAGTTTCAACGGGGGGGATAGAAGCTGCTTCCATACAGGCTGAGGAATGGGAGCACGTTTTAGCTCCTCTTTCCATTTCGGTGTCCAGCAACCCTGCGCTCATTCAGGATGGAACGGTTGACCTGGGACCGAACATCAATCCTCTCGTGACAGGGAGCCCGTTTGTTCCTGCTCCGACATACAGCGAGGCGTTGTGGACCAATGCTGGTACAGTTGGAAGTACAGCGATTGATCTTCGCGCAACCGTTTTGTCACGTAGCCTTCCAAACGACATGGCGGTGTTGTTCCAGAACATTGGAGATGATCCCACGGTTGTAGTTTTGACCGGTCCAGGTGGTGCAGGCGGTACGGTGCAGATCCTCTGGGAAGTCTTCCAGTCGGGGACCAATCAAACCGTCTCTGCATTCGGCGCCCCAACGATTACCGTGAGCGATATTGACGGCAATGGTGCGCCGAACACCATTGAGACCGTTGCGCCAACGCTTGATGGTCTGTTGTCGGCAGAAATTGATGGAAGCAGTGAACTTCGGCTTTCTGCGGCGAATGGCATTGTGACAGCGACCGGCACTTCGCAAGATCCAACCAACGGCCTTACGAACCTGCGCCCATCGGCTGCAGTGAAGTTCAGCTGGTCGGAGCGATCGTCTTGGGTGATCAACTACACAGCGGAACGTGGTGAGGATGGCCGACTATATCAAAACGATGGCGATGGCGATTTCGTTTTCCAGTCGCCAACGACGATTATCGAATTTGCTCAACTTGATCTTGACGCCGATGACAATACCGCGTCGGGCACCGCTTCTTTGACGCAACACGGTAACGATGGAACGCCAACGCAAGTGGTCGATGTTGATACGACCATTTCGAATGTTGGTGCAACGCTCAACGGCGGGTCGCTTACGCTTACCAACCCGCAAGTCGGTGATACGTTGTCGATCGATGGTGCTTCAGGAACCGGCGGCACAGTTCCCGGTACGAGCATCACATTCGCCATCTCAGGCTCATCTGTATCGTT
>JBCBRD010000233.1:0-4076 GCA_039819885.1 Pseudomonadota bacterium | reverse complement strand
ATTGGGGCGGTTCGATAGCCGCCGTTTCGGTGGTATTGAAGCGTGTCGGTAAAGACCAGTTTCAGGAACAGGTTGCGGTCCGCAGGGTCCTCGGAGGCCCAGAGTTTGCAGGGGTTTGCGAGGAATCGAAAAGCGGTTCGATAAGTTTCATCGAAGCTTCCTAGATCGGGCTCCTCATTCTCCAGTTTTTCGGCCAACAGAAGCTTGGTTTCCTGCAGTTTGCGCAGCTGGGTCTCAAAGGCCTCAATCAACGCATCATGATCGGCCTCAACAAGCCGACCCATCAAGCGATCAATCTGCTTTTCAACCCTTGCAAGTTCGACTTCAGTGCCTTTGCTCCGTTCGCTGAGCTGCTCCTGCCGTTCTTCCCAAGCAAGCTTAAGCAAGTCGCGCATCAGCACGAAAGCTTTTGGGTCAGGCTGCAGCCGCGCGATGAGATGCGTGAAGCGGTCTTCCAGATCTTCCTTGCGGATGTTCTTCCTGTGAGACGCGCACCCTTTTTGTTGGCAGAAGTAATATCCGTAATGCTTGGCACGGCCCTTGGAGTAGGCTCCGGTCAAGGGGTGGCCGCAATCGCCGCAGGTTACGAAACCGCGCAGCAGAAAGTCGTCTGTTGTGGATTTGCGCACCGGGGCCTTAGGTGGGCCGTTGAGCCGATTTTGCACCTTCTGAAAGGTCTCAAAGCTGATGAGGGGCTCGTGCTTGCCCTTTTGAAGCGTGATGCCCCATCGTGGAATGTCAATGTACCCGGCATAGATGGGTTTTTCGAACACCTCGCGGATGCGTTGAAGGTAGATCTTTCCATCATGCCAGAGTGGGAAATCCGGAAAGCGTTCGAGATAGCGAACCACTTCAGCCTGACTGGACAGCCGCCCGTCGGCGAAACGTTCTAAGCAGTCACGCAAGATAGACGCGGCCGGGTCATCAGGCACCAAAAGCTTTCCGTGGCCGTTGACGCGTTCGTAGCGATAGCCAAGCGGCGGAATGAAGACGTAGTAACCGTTCATCGCGCGGGCACGCATGCGGTTTTTGGTTTGCTCAGCATTCTTCTGGCGTTGATGCTGAGAGACAGAAGCGAGCATGTTCTCAACCAGCTGGCTGTCGGAATCCTCGCCAAACTCAATTGTCGGACTTTCGAGCTTTCCGCTGACCTCACCGATGGCTGCCCGCAACTGAATGTGGGCCATAAGATCACGCGCCAGACGGCTGATATCATCGATGATCACGATGTAGCGTTGCTTGGCGCGGTTTTTCTTCATGAAGGTCAGCATGGCTTGCATGCCGGGTCGGTTGATTAGCCCACCGGATACGCCTTCATCTGTGAAAACCCGAACAACCTCGTAGCCGCGATAGCCCGCATACTCCCGGCAGCGCGTCTCCTGTGAGCCGAGCCCCGAACCTTTGGTGACCTGTTTGACGTTGGAGACACGGGCATAGATGACGGCTTTGGGTGCGACGTCAGGGGCTTGGCGTTCGGGTTTCACAGGCGGGCTGTTCCTTTCTTGGTTGATGGGATTTGGTTGTCGTTTGCCGGGACCAGAGGCCGACCGACAGCACCTTTGAATTGTATCACGTTGCTGCTTTTGTTGCCATTTCCGCAGGCGTCTTCTGTCCACAGCTGCTGGCCCGAAGAGAGGCCATGTGCGTGATCGACAAAGCCTTGCGCCGATACCCACATGGATTCGATAACGGCAATCTTTTGAGCTTCGGGAACATCAAAGTCATCTAGGTGAGACAGGAAGTCTCTGGGGTCAAAGGTCATGCGCGTGGGCCTTTCAATTCTGGCCTCGCCCACGCGATCCAGAAGGTTGGATGTGAATTGAACACAGGTCCGCGACTGTACCCGCGCGGTCGCACATCCTTGGGTGAATGAGGGCCCTCATCTTGGAGAATGTTCCGGGCCACTTCCCTGGCTTGCCCCCGGCAGGACAGACCGCTCATGCTTTTCCTAAGCATGCACTAAAACAACGCCAGCTGAGGTGTTGCGGCGTCGTCCAGTTGCTCCAGAAACTTGCGGGCATCAGCGGAGTCACTGCTGCCGCTCTGTACAACCCTTGAGAACCTTGCGCGGTGCTCCGCCAGCCCGGCGGCGCGCGCATCGTCCAGATTGTGAAAGGCGATACGGTTCCACACAGATGGTGCGCTGCCAGCCCCCGACATGGACAGGATGTGACTGGTGCCCATGGTGCAAAGCCCGCTTGGCGTTGCTGCGAGTTTGATCTCCGCGCGGCATCGTCCCGCCTTGAATTCAATCGCTTCATCGAAGAGATCAAACACGCCGCAATCATTGATGCGGTGATGCGTGGGCGCGATGCCCCACAGCGCGGCGCAGTCCCACAGAGCGTGTTCTGAGACATGATAGCGCGGGCCGTACTTGCGGCGGATGGCGTCTTGCGCTGGCTGCAAATCACATACGGCAACGCCCGTGACATCTAGGGTGAACAAAGGATAATCGGAACGGCTAACGGCAGGCATATGCAAACCTCCGTCCGGCAATCTCGATCATGGCAAAATCAACGGACAGATCGCGGGCCATGGCGTCATAGTCGACATAGAACGCGATATTCGCCGGGATCTCGCCATAGAGACCCTCATCGACAAATTGCTCGGCCAGGTCTTTCAGTGTGTCGACCTCATACACATCGACATCGAAATCGTCCAGATTGCAGGACTTCGGATCGAAACTGTACCCGCATTCGCCAACGGCGATAATCACGCGGTGTTTATGATCCTCATCCCAGTCATCGACCGCCTCGAAGAATGCAGCATAATTTGCTTGGTTCAGGCTCAAGGCTTTCGCCAAGGCGCAATCGATGTCGTCTCCGTCAATGAATTGGATTTCAAATTCCTCGACCGGGGCACCGAAATCATTGCGGCATGTGGCTACTTTCTTTTGAAACTCCTCCGCGTTTCGAAAATAGAATCCGCTCGCCGAGATGTCATAGGGCTGTGCGTGTAAAACAATGGTCATGGTTTGGGCCTTTCTTAAATAAAAAGAGGGGTTCGCATGAACCCTTGGCCCTCGCCGAGAGCGGGGGTAGCCAAGTGCAAGGAGGCTCCGGCCGAGGGGCCCCGCAAAGCGGGGAGACGGCTGGATGCCTTGCACGCGCGAGGGGCGGCGCCCCTTAGTCAGCCCGCGTGAAACTGATGATGAATTGACTTTTGTCCGTCATGTCTGCGCCAGGGATCAAAGCCGGATGGCCGAGACCGATCGGAGCTGGAAGCGGAGATGGGGCTTGGTTCACGAGAGCCTGGTCGCTGGCTCTACGAGCCAGCGAGGCGCCCAAAGCAACCAACGCCGGATTATGCAACTGCTGCAGCAAGTTCATAAAATTCGTGATCGATTCAGGGCCCAAGGGCGAAGCTGCTACGCCCAAGGACGATGTCTGAAGTGAAGGCTGCACCGACGACCAACCTGCTCAATCACACGAGTCTTGGATCGAACGCCATCAGAACTCGATTGTGGGATGGCAGCAGTGGCCTGTAAGCTGACAATGGCCCCTCGTCGTGATTGACCCTGGCTGTGTCAAAAGAACGAACGCTGATATGATTCCCGGATAGCTTTGCGGGGGCATGGCATGAAGCGGTTTATTGAGGGGCAGGCGCGAGATCAGCCGACGCTGTTTCCGGAGTGTCTTGAGGATTGGGTCGACGAGAGCAACCCTGTCCGAGTTATCGAAGCGTATGTCGAGAGTCTTGATCTTGGCGGCCTCGGTTTTTCCGGCGTTGAAGCTAAGTCAACTGGACGACCGGCCTATCATCCGGCGGTTCTCCTCAAGCTCTACATCTACGGTTATCTCAATGCGGTGCAGTCGAGCCGGCGCCTGGAACGTGAAGCCGGGCGCAACGTCGAGGTGATGTGGCTGCTTGGCCGTCTCATTCCAGATCACAAAACGATCGCTGAGTTTCGTCGCAACAATGGTCCTGCCATTCGCAGAACCTGCGCCCGCTTCATCGAGCTATGCCGCCAGATTGGGTTGCTGGCAGGCGCGAGCGTTGCCATCGACGGATCAAAATTCAAAGCCGTCAATAACCGCGACCGCAACTATACCGCCAACAAGATGAAGCGGCGCATG
>JBCBRD010000232.1:0-4118 GCA_039819885.1 Pseudomonadota bacterium | reverse complement strand
CGGCATATCCATGAATATGAGAAACTCGGATCGCTCTCTAAGCTGGAACATCTCGCTCTTGAGCTTGGAGAATTGGGTCGCGCTAAAGCCCACCATGGCAAAGGCGACGACCATGATCGGAATGCCCCAAGGCAGAAGGCGTCGGGTCAAGTTGCCATAGAAGGTAACAAGCCGACCGCGCGTTGGTGTTTCGCTCCCGTCCGGTCTGGCTTTGAATATTCGTGCCGACAAGAACGGTAGAATATAAAGCGCTGTCAGCCAGGAACCGAGCAGCATAGTCGCCACAACAGCGCCAAGCGAATACGAGAATTCCCCCTCCGTCCCATCGATTAGAACCATGGGAATGAAGGCCGATATCGTGGTGATGGAGGCAATGCCCAATGGCACGACATACTGCCCACCCGCATCGAGTGCTGCCTGTTCCGGCGGCACGCCGCGCGCAATCCGTCCCTCAATGTCTTCGACGACGACGAGACCGTTATCGACCAGAAGCCCGAGCGAGATAATAACTGCCGCGATCGAAACCTGTTCGATATCTATTCCAAGCGTGCCCAACCACATGAGCGCGAACATAACGGTGAACGGGACAATACAGGCGATGACACCGGCCGCTCGCAAGCCGAGAAACGCAAGCATTACCAAAAACACAACTACGAAAGTCTGGCCGACGTTGCTGAGTGCACCATTGATTGACTCGGTGACAGCCGTTTCCTGAAATGTCGAGATCTGGAACGAAATGCCGATGGGCTGCGTCGCTTCAAACGCTACGATCCGTTGCTTGAGGGTGCCGCCGAGTTTCTGGATGTCTGTGGCGTCTGACATCTGGACGCCAAGCACGATCGCTGGAGCGCCGTTGAAAAAGACGGGCTTGACCTTGGGGTCGACGTAACCCCGACGCACCGTGACCAAGTCGGACAGCCGGATGTATCCCGAAAGCCCCTGTACTTTGGTTAAGACACCGCGGATTTCGTCGATACTTCCCAGGTCACCGTTGGCTTCGAGGACCATATTGGTCCCGTTGGCGTCGATCTCACCTGCAGGGAGAATGACATTCTGCGCTTTAAGATCATTGAGAACCTGATCCAGTTGGACACCAACCGATGCCAGTTTGCGATTGTCGAGATCAAGCCAGATCCGCTGGTCTTGTTCGCCGTACAACGCCACCTCGGTGACGCCCTCAACGCGATACAGTTCACGTTGAAGAGCCTCCGCTGCATCTTCAATCTGAGACAGGTTGAAGCCTTCACCGGTGACCGCGATCGTCGCGATCGAGACATCTCCAAAGTTTGTGTTGACCTGGGGCCCGACGGTGCCATCTGGCAATTCGCTAGCAACGTCCTGCATCTTGTTACGAAGATCTTCCCAGGCACTCTCAATCGTGTCCGTTGGTACGGCGTCGTAGAGGTGCACATAGACCAGCACTTGGCCTGACGTGATGATCGCTTCGATGTCCTCGACTTCACCGATCTCACGAATTTTGCGTTCGATTGGAACGGCAAGGAGGTTCTCGACCCGTTCAGGTGCCATGCCGTCAAATGATGCAATAACAACGGCCTGACGGATTGTGATCGCTGGGTTTTCACGCTTGGGAAGTCCGAAGTAAGCTGCAATGCCGAGTGCAATGACAACGGCCATAACAGCGTAGGTAAAGCGGGACTTTGACAATCCAAATCGAGTAATGAAATCCACTTCGCTACTCCTTCAGCTGGAGGAGCTTGACTTTCATCCCATCGCGCAAAAACGACACGCCTGCTGAGGCAACCCGCTCGCCTGGCTTGAGGCCGTCGACAATCAGAAATTGGTTCTCGCGAATGCCGGCCATTGTCACTGATCGCCGCTTCACCGCGCTACTATCGGAATCAAAAACAAAGACGTCGAGCTTGGTCGGTTCATCTGGGGCTGACCTCTCAGGGATCGCTTTGTCAGCGATGGCAGCGGTGATCGGTATGAGGAAGCCTGAGGCGGTGGGCAGCTTGAATTCGAGATTGACCTCGACGGCCATGCCGGCGCGGACAATGGGATGGTTGTCCTTCAGCTGCACGACAACGGGAAAAGATGAAACCGTATCGGCGCGTTCACCCAATTCGCTCACGACGGCCGCTAATCGGACGTTGGGATCATCGGCCAGGCGAACGATGGCGGGGGTGCCAACAACCAGCCGCGATACAGTTGTGAAATTCACCGAGAACGACACTTCATAGGACGTCGCCTCATAAACAGATGTCACTTTTGCGCCGACCGAGACAGTCTGAAAGGACTCTGCATCGACGGAATTGATGATGCCATCAAATGGCGCGTAAAGGTCGGTTTTGGTCAGGTCTTTACGGGCGTTGTCCAGAGCCCGCTCGGCTCGCGTCAAAGACGTCTGGTTCGTTCGTACTGATGTCTCGGCATCGTCAACAGCAACGCGCGTCGAGACCTTTCGCTCGAATAGGGTGCGTGTCCGGGTCAGTTTGTCTTCCGCTTGCTTGAGAAGCGCTTTAGCTTCTGCAACTGACGCGATCTTGCTTTCTACGTCTGCGGCAAACTGGGTGTTCTCGACTTTCGCCAGAACCTCCCCCTTGCTTACGCGTTGCCCGACCTCCAGCTCAAGCTTTTCGAGCTTACCAGCAACCTCAAACGACAGTGCAGTGATGTTGGTCGGTTCAAGCACACCAGGATAACGCCGCCGTGTTGTCTCCTCAGCGGCTTCGACCACTGTTGTGATGAGGCCGCGAACAGGGGTTTGAACGGCATTGGCCTCATTTGCGTCATCACCACAGGCTGCAACGAGGAAGCTGAGCAATATCACAACCAATAAGTGGGCTTTCATTTCGTTCCCCATGATCTTTGAACCCCATGCCAGAACTGACACGCGACGACGTTGATGCCAGGACAATTCCCGCCAAAATGCGGACCATTCGCGACAGAGGTTGTTTCGTTGCGGATTTTAGAAGTCGAAGAAAGTCGTTATATAACAGCATGTTGCGTCACAAGTTGCGATGATTGCACACCATGTGTAGCCCAAAGTCACCCTTTGACTTAGCGCAGTTTTGCAGGCTAGCAGGCCCCAACCTTGGCGCAATACAATAGTCGGCCAACGTGAGTTCACGGCCAGCGTTTCTGACAACCAGGGCGAGTTCAACTGGATAGATTTAGGACGGTAATTCATGACCGGATATGCACTGAAGATCTCGGCAGTACTCTGGATTATCTGGGGGCTGGTTCATGCGCTTGCAGGCGTCTTGACCATTACCGCCGAAACAGGATCTGGCTTCCAGGCAATCGCAGACGGGGTCGATCCATCTGCATTGGCGAATGACTACCACGCCGCCGTTGGCGCAATTTTGAACCAGCACGGCTGGAACCTATTCTGGGGCGGATTGGTCACGACCATCGGCGCCATTTTCATTTGGCAAGGCAATCTCACTGCTATCTGGGTAACCGCGATGGTCGGCGGCTTGTTGGATATCGGCTATTTCGCCTTTCTCGACCTCGGCGGATTTGTGAAGTTCTTCCCCGGAACCCTCATGACAATTGTTTCAGCGTCGGCGATCTTGCTCAGCGTACCCATCTGGCTTAGCCGACGCGGAGCAACCGATCAGTGACCTAGCCGGACCCTGTCCATTGAGTAGCAACGGGTTGTCGCCAACGCCGATCGCAATCCGGTCCCATCTCAAACACTCCCCGAACATTCTGCCCATTCCAGGGACGACATCGGTTCAGCATCTAGAGGAGGACACAGGCGCGCTCGCCAATTGAAACAACCTCTCCCACCGCGTCCCATCCAAGCACGGCTGGTTCTTCGCCCTCTGGTGCTCTTAACATGCGGATCTTGGTGTCAACTGGGTTAACTGAAACCGCTGCGATTTTCAACAGTAGATCCCGCCCGGTTGCAATTGGCGTTTCCATTTCAAACTCAATCAAGGACACATCGCGCTCTATCGAACCGGTTGCAGTGTAACCAACGGCTTTCATCTGTTGTCTCCTAAGGACAGGTTTCGAAGAGTGTCTTCGATCGCTTGAATGATTTGCCCAAACTTACCCGTGTCTCGTGCGTCAGGTTGAAGAGAGGAAAACCGCCCGGCGTCATTGTCAAAAGTTTTTTCCATACGCGTCCGCAAATTGGTCGTCGAGCG
>JBCBRD010000231.1:0-4139 GCA_039819885.1 Pseudomonadota bacterium | reverse complement strand
CCGGCCATGCGAAGCCATCACGATCAAATCGGCACCTTGCTCTTTGGCAGAATCGACAATCGCACGCCACGGCTCGCCACTCTCGACTTGCAAGGTGCTGACCTCGATACCCGCCTTGTCGGCTTTCGCTTTAACGAGATCCAGATTGCGCGCCGTTGCAGCAGCAAACGCTTTCTTGTCGTCCTCTGAAATAGTGATCGCGACACCTTCGGCTACAAAATTCTCAAGAAAGGGCTGAACCGTCATCGCGGTCAGCTTGGCACCCATCAGCTTTGTCATGGCTATGGCATGATCAACCGCCTTGTTTGCAAGATCGCTGCCGTCAGTCGGGATCAAAATGTGCGAGTACATGTGCATTCTCCAAGCTGTGAAACAGCCCTAGTGTGCGCCGGTGTTTTAAACCGAACGCGAGCTGTTTGGTCGCTGGTAGATATGTCCTCTGTCAGACTGCACAACCATGACGAGGATCAAAATCAACATCAGATCGAGGGCCGCAACGGCGGCTAAAAATTCATGCGTCGACAAGACCGTGCAGGTCTGGCAGCACGGCATCCGGTGGTTGAGCCGGATACTCGTTAGGACGACTGGTACGATTGATCCACACCGTGCGAAATCCAAAAACATGAGCCCCCGCAATATCCCACCGGTTCGATGATTGAAATGATATCGCTGACGCTTCAAGCCCTGTCGCATTACACGCGCTCTGATAAACGGACATGTCAGGCTTGAACACACCAACGGATGCAACCGACAAAACCCCATCAAGCAAACCATCAAGGCCCGCTGCCGAAACAGCTTCAGCGAGCATTGCAACATCCCCATTTGATAGTATGAGTGTCCGCGCACCACCTTCGCGGAGTTGAGCCAAAACGTCCGCGACTTCGGGATAGGCTTGAAGCGTTCGATAAGCGCTCAACAGGTCAGATCGAAGCGACTTTGAAACACTGGCGTCGGTCGCCGCAATGGCATAATCCAACGCGCGCTCAGTGATCGCCCAAAAGGTATCGTGTTGCCCGGCGGCAGCTAAAACCCAGGTGTACTCCAGCTGCTTAGTTCGCCAAACGTCACTAAGCCGTCCCCAGTTGTCCCCGATATCAGCCGCATGTCGTTGAGCAGCAGAGTGCACGTCAAATAAAGTACCATAGGCATCGAAAACAAAGGCGGCTGGCTTGGTCATCAACACACGCTCACACATCAAAAAACGGCGCTGAGGCCATCCTCAACGCCGTTCCAAACTAAAACAATTTCTTCGATACGTCAGGCTGCTGCCGAGACAATCGACGCGGTTTTATTGGCTTTGGCGAAGACAGCCATAGCAGCGTTCAAGCCGTCTTTCTTATGCGGCACACCAGCAGCTTCAAGACCAAGTTCGACACCAGACAAGGCCCCCATGATAGTCAGCGCGTTCGTGTCGCCTAGGTGCCCGATGCGGAAGACTTTGCCCGCCAACCGGTTAAGACCCGTACCCAAAGCGATATTGTAGGTGTCGAGCGCGGTCTTACGGAACACATCGGCGTCGTGCCCTTCAGGCATCACGACCGTCGTAACTGCTGGCGAATAGTACTTCGGATCGCTACAGAGTATTTCAAGACCCCAGCCTTCAACGGCCGCACGCACGCCGGAGGCCAGCAGTTCGTGCCGTGCAAAGATCGCATCAAGACCTTCTTCATGCATCATCTTGATCGCCTCTTCTAAGCCGTAGAGAAGCCCAGTCGCCGGCGTGTAAGGAAAAAAGCCCTGAGGATTAAGCGCCAGCATTTCATCCCAACTAAAATAGGATCTTGGCAGCTTAGCTGTTTTGGATGCCGCAATAGCTTTTTCACTGATGGCCGTAAACGAAAGCCCCGGTGGCAACATCATACCCTTCTGTGACCCGCAGACCGTAACATCGACACCCCAGGCGTCATGCTGATAGTCCATCACACCGAGCGAAGACACCGTATCAACCATCAACAATGCCGGATGGTCGGTTGCGTTAAGGGCAGCGCGGATTTCTTCAACCCAAGACCGGCACCCCGTCGCTGTTTCGTTGTGCACGATACAGACCGCCTTGATCGACTTGGCAGTATCGGCCTTCAGCGCGGCTTCAACAGCGTTGGCATCCACACCAGAGCGCCAGTCGGTTTCAATTACCTGCGTATCAAGACCAAGCTTCTTCGCCATGGTTTGCCAAAGCAGTGCGAACTGTCCGGTCTCGACGGTAAGCACACGATCACCAGGTGACAGCGTATTGACCAGAGCAGCTTCCCAAGCCCCGGTACCAGATCCGGGAAAGACCACAACTGGGTTCTCTGTCTTGAAGAGTGACTTCAACCCGTTGGCAACGCGCAGCGTAAGCTCTGAAAATTCTGGCCCGCGGTGATCAATAATGGGTGACGTCATCGCCTGTTCAATTCGGCCTGGCACCGTTGTAGGACCCGGAATTTGAAGGAAGTGTTGACCTGGCTTGCGACCGGGTCGAGCGCGTGGAGTTGTCATTGAAAGTCCTAAACTAGAGCTGCCGGCGTCTGGAGTCAGCGATCGAACCAACTATCAAAGCCATTGTTAAAGTCATGCGACCACAAACCAGCTTCATTGCCCGACGCCACGGCACGAGATGCCACTCTGTCTTGAAGACGAGCATCAGCGGCGAGCAAGAATTCGGTTTGGATGTGGGAAACCGTCTTTCGTATTATGCGCTATGACGCACGGCGAGCATTGCCGTCAAGTGGTCGCTGATTTCATGCGGCAGCGCACCAAAAATTACCGCACCGCACAATGATCCGTAATGGTCGCAACCCGCTGTTGTTCCTACCGAATTACTTCGATCAAATCGCAAAATTGGGCGGACAAAAGCGCGCGGATACTGTTATACGAAAGGCCTGGGTCCGCTCGACCCCCAGAAAAACACCAAACCTTTACGGAGGATTAGCCCCAATGACGAAATCTTCGAATTCGAAGAGCGTTTCGCGACGGAAGTTTCTAAAGGGAGGCGCCATCGCAGCCGGCGCAGCAACGGCTGGCACAGTTGCAATGCCAAACGTGTCACGCGCAGAAACCACGACACTGAAAATGCAATCTTCTTGGGGCGCAAATGCCGTGTTCCAAGAAATGGCAAAACAGTACGTCGATCGTTGTGAGAAGATGTCCGGTGGCCGTCTTAAGTTTGACCTGTTGCCAGCTGGCGCCGTGGTCAAAGCCTTCCAGGTCCAGGACGCCTGTTCCGATGGCGTCATCGACTGTGCCCACACAGTGACCGCTTACTGGTATGGCAAAAACAAAGCCGCGTCATTGTTCGGCACAGGTCCTGTTCTCGGCTGCGACGCGACGCAGATGCTCGCTTGGATTCAGTCCAAAGACGGTCGCGAACTCTACCGCGAATTGACACAAGACGTCCTGGGTCTCGACGTGGTCGGCTTCTTCGCAATGCCGATGCCGACACAGCCACTCGGCTGGTTCAAAAAGCAGATCAAGACCGCCGATGACATGGCCGGCCTGAAATACCGGACTGTGGGTCTCGCAACAGACATTATGCAGGGCATGGGTCTGCGCGTCACACAGCTTCCAGGTGGCGAGATTATTCCAGCTTTGGAACGTGGCGTGATTGAAGCGTTCGAATTCAACAACCCAACGTCCGACCGGCAATTCGGTGCTCAAAACGTCTCCAAAGACTACATGATGGGCTCATACCACCAAGCCGCTGAGTTCTTCGAAATCATCTTCTCGAAACGCAAGTATGACAGCCTTCCAGCGGAACTTCAGGCCATCTGTGAGTACGGTGCCGAAGCAGCGTCAACCGCCAACTACGGCCTCGCGTTGGACAAGTATTCAGCAGACCTTCAAGGCCTGATGAACGAGGATGGCGTAAACGTTCACCGCACACCAACTGCCGTGATGGAAGCTCAGCTCAAGAGCTGGGACACAGTACTGGCAAAGCTTGAAAAAGATGCCTTCTTCAAAAAGGTCGTCGACAGCCAGAAAGCATGGGCAGAACGCGTCGCATTCTATTATCAGATGAATGCAGCCGACTACGCCCTCGCCTTCGACCACTACTTCCCAGGCAAAATCAAACGCGCTTAACCCAAAGCGGTGTTTCGCATCGGACGGGATAGTGTTGATCCCGTCCGATCATCTCGGCTCTCCCAATTCAACCGACGGGA
>JBCBRD010000230.1:0-4160 GCA_039819885.1 Pseudomonadota bacterium | reverse complement strand
CGATCAGACGTCCGCGCCCCCTTTTTTGACGCCCAGGCTGGACGCCGTTCGATGAGCTTTGAGGTAGGTGGCATCTTTGCACAGATGATGACTGGTCTGGCCGCTTACCACGGCGAACAGACGACGGTGATGATTGATGCCACCTACCTCAAAGCTCATCGAACGGCGTCCAGCCTGGGCGTCAAAAAAGGGGGCGCGGACGTCTGATCGGTCGCACCAAAGGCGGCATGAACACGAAACTACACGCCATCTGCGACAGCCAGGGACGCCCGCTCAATCTGTTCGTGACCGCTGGTCAGGTCAGCGACTACATCGGCGCACGCGCGCTGCTGAGCAGCCTGCCGGATGTGGATTGGCTGCTTGGGGACCGAGGCTATGATGCTGATTGGTTCAGAGATGCGTTGAAAGACAAAGGGATACGGGCCTGCATCCCCGGCAGAAAACAACGCAAGACGGCAATCCGCTACGACAAGCGCCGCTACAAACGCCGCAACCGGATCGAGATTATGTTCGGTAGGTTGAAAGACTGGCGGCGTGTCGCAACCCGCTATGACCGCTGCCCCAAGGTCTTCCTGTCCGCAATCGCTCTCGCTGCACTCGTCATTTACTGGTTATGAGTCCTGACCCTAGAGCTGAGTGCTCGTGATCGAAGCATGGCCTAGGTACTCCTGTATCATGCGGATGTCATGACCGCGCTCCCTGAGATGGAAACCACACGAGTGGCGCAGCATGTGTGGGTGCACGTGCTGGAGATTGGCGGTTTTGGCGGCATCGGCCACTATCCGACGCACCGACCGAGGGGAAAGGGGCTGGCAGCGTTCAGATACAAAAAGCCAAGGAAGATCATCCTCCCTTGATCTGAGATACTTCCGCATTCGCCGCAACTCATCACCAGCGAGCGGGTGGTAGCGGCTCATTCCACGCTTCAACCGCTCGATCCAGATTACTGCCTTCTGAAGATCGATCCAATTGCGCCGCGTCATGATCAACTCACTCTCCCTGTAGCCATGACGGAACAACATGAAGATTGGGAGCTGGTCGCGCTCCGCATTGCGCGATGCCCTCGCTCCGGCCACCAACTTCATCACTTCATTCTCGGTCAGGTAGTCCACCTTGGGTCGCGCGTGAGCGTCAACGGGGGCATCAGCATCGAAACTTGGCCGAAAATTGTCGTTGGGGGCATGGACTGCTCGCCGATCTCGGCCTTGGTCTTCCATACACACTCAAGTGTAACATGGCCGGTTCTATACAGAAGCGGACGAGACTAGAGCCAGCCCGTAGCAAGCGGATTGGTTTGAGCCGTAGGCTATTCGAACCAACCCTTCTTTAGCTTGCACTTCGTTTTGGTATGAGGTGATTTCTTGGTGAGCTCACTCGCTGCATACGCAGGAATAGTACTGATCTCCTTACCCGCTTGAACTGCAAACTGCCCGACCCGCTTAGCGCCGTAGAGCTCGCGCTTCCAAAATGACATCTTCTTAGTTGCGGACATTTCTACTCCTCGCCGGCATGATACTCGCATATCCTATTCAGGATATTGTATTTATTCAACAAAACCACTCTATCCATTCTGACCATATCGACCCAAGTTCGAAATCATACCTCGGACTAAGGCAGCAGATGCATCTGCTATGACAGCCAATCCAAAGATCAAAGACGTTGCCGATGTTGAAATGCTGTAGGTGTGTGACGTCAGGGTTTTTGGGACAGATGGCCGCCTGAGCTAAGAGAGGATCTGGCGCATCTGGTTTTTGTGATTATGCGGCGGATTTGCGGTGAAGCAAGCGCCGGGTTTCGATGGTCTTTCGTTTGATCCTTTCTCGTTTTTTCAGAATGGTCTGGCCGCGCCCGAAGTAGACATCGGCCGGGGTGAGGTTTTGCAGGCTCTCGTGATAGCGCCGGTGGTTGTAATGATCGACAAAGGCATCGATCTGTTGCCTGAGCTCACCTGGCAGGTAGTAGTTTTCCAGCAGGATGCGGTTCTTCAAGGTCTGGTGCCATCGCTCGATCTTGCCCTGGGTCTGCGGGTGATATGGCGCACCGCGAACATGATCCATCTGTTGATCCTCCAACCAATCGGCCAGTTCACCAGAGATGTAACTGGCGCCATTGTCCGACAGTAGGCGCGGCTTATGAACGACAGTCGCCTGATCACACCCTGAAGCCTGCAACGCCAAGTCCAGCGTGTCGGTCACGTCGCCTGTCCTCATCGTCGTGCAGAGCTTCCATGCGATGATGTACCGGCTGTAATCGTCCAAGATCGTCGACAGATAGAACCAACCCCAGCCGATCACTTTCAGGTACGTGAAGTCGGTCTGCCAGAGCTGGTTCGGCCGCGTGGTCTTGTCCTTGAACTCATCGGCGGCCGACACCACTACATAGGCAGGGCTGGTGATCAGGTCGTAGGACTTGAGGATGCGATAGACCGAAGCCTCTGACACAAAATACTTTTCCGTGTCAGTGAACTGAACGGCCAACTCGCGCGGCGACAGATCGCTTTCCTTCAAAGCCAGGTCCTTGATCTTCTCACGAATGGGCTCGGGAATGCGGTTCCAGACACGGGATGGCTTGGGGCTGCGATCCTCCAGTGCTTCAGAGCCACTAGCCAGATACCGATCATACCAGCGATAGAAGGTCGTTCTGGGAATGCCGAGCTTGTCCAGGGTTCGCTTCGTTGGGAGATGCGAGCCTTCGACGAGGCGGATGATCTCCAGCTTCTCAGATGCGGGATACCTCATTCGTCTTCGCCCCCATCCGCGATCATGCTTTTTTTGAGCAGCCGCAGCTCCAGGGCCTGTTCTGCAACGACCTCTTTCAAATCACGGGATTCCCGTCGCAGGTCTTTGACTTCGGTCGACGTCGCTGCACGGGCCGTGTCGCCCGCCAGGCGCTTCTTGCCAGCTTCGAGGAACTCTTTGGACCAGCTGTAATACAGGCTCTGGGCAATGCCTTCGCGGCGGCACAGCTCAGCAATGCTGTCCTCGCCCTTCAGGCCGTCCAGCACGATCCTGATCTTCTCCTCAGCTGAATACTGTTTGCGCGTCGCGCGGCGGATGTTTTTGACGACTTTCTCACCGTGGCTCCGCTTGGTTCCGGGTTTCTGTCTCATCTCCACTCCTTGGTGGTTACGATGTGCCAGAAACCCTCCCTTATCAAATCGACCTAAACTGTCCCATTGGTGCTGACGTCACACACACGCACTCGATGCGGCGCACGAAGGTGACGCAGATCTACAAAGAGACGGGCAACCTGCGTGCAGTCCAGCTGCTGTTGGGCCACACGAAGATGGACAGCACCGTCAGATACCTCGGCGTCGAGCTTGAGGATGCTCTTGCGATTGCAGAGGCCATTGAAATCTAATGACTTGGGCCGTCCTCAGGGACGGCCAAAACCGGACCTTTGCTTCGGTTATCGACGCTGCACCGCAGCGTTCCCCAAAGCAGACGTTCATCGAACTTACGGCATTCGAGCATTCCAGATGACGGCATTGCGGACAATGCCGTCTTTCACAGTAAATCCGCGATAGCTTTCCCGCAACTCTACCAACCAACAAGACTGGAGCTTGCGTTGACTCCGCCGTGTTCCAGTTAACTTGGGATTCTGGTATTGTCCGCTGCGTCCCGGAGGTGGGTTATGAACATCAATCGAACAACATGCGTACGCCCATGCCACCGCGCAAATGAATTAGCCGTGACGAACTCTTGGCCTAGGCGCGCAACGAACAAGTGTCAGCTTGCGCTGCACCGCCTCTTGGCGCTTATTGCGTTGCTGATAGTAGTTACGGGTCCGGTCGTCGCTCAGGATCTCCACAGAGCCGCAAGTATCGGTGACGCAGAAGCCATTCGTATTCTTGTAGCCGCTGGCCAGGATCCAAACGCGTTGGACAACGTGGTCGGGGCACCTCTTCATTGGGCAGCCGCGCGAGGTCATGTGGACGCTGCAGAGGCACTAGTAGCCGCGGGCGCAGAAATCGACATCAGGGGTGCACCGCCTGCAGGATTAACCCCGCTTCAGATGGCGTCGTCTAGCGGACAAGAAACCATGGTGCGTAGTCTGATCGTGGCGGGCGCTGACGTGTCCGTGGGATCAGCGGGATACGGCACACCTCTTCATTTCGCCGCGTTGAACGATCACGGTGATGTGGTCTCGGTCCTTCTTGA
>JBCBRD010000229.1:0-4218 GCA_039819885.1 Pseudomonadota bacterium | reverse complement strand
CATTCATCTCGCCTCTGAGCTTCTTTGACCCGTTGGGCTCGCCGTCGTGTCGCGCGGTCATGAAGATAAAACACGCCCCAAGTGATCACATCCAAACAAAGCGAGAAGATCACGAGATTTTTCCAGAACAGCCACTCAAGAAAGGTGACGATTGCTTTGAGTGCTTTCCAGATCAAGATGGTCACGCGTTGGTTGATTCAAAACTAAGTTTTTATACCCGCTGTGCCCATGGTTAAGCGGACTTGCTCACCGGCACATCTTCCAGACCAGTCGGACACGTCACGCCTGTACCCCTAAGTCCGCAATACCCTTGCGGCACCTTCGAAAGATATTGCTGATGGTAGCCTTCTGCAAAGTAAAAGGTCGGCGCATTCGCAACCTCGGTCGTGATCGCGCTATACCCACCAGCTAGAAGAGCCTTTTCATAGGCCACTTTACTCGCCTTGGCTGCTGCAAGTTGCGCGTCCGTCGTCGTGTAGATTGCCGAACGATACTGCGTACCAACATCGTTGCCCTGACGATTACCCTGCGTTGGGTCGTGGCTCTCCCAGAACACTTTCAGCAAGGTTTCAAATGAGATTTGGGATGGCTCGAAAACGACCATCACGACCTCGGTGTGCCCGGTGTGACCCGTGCACACCTCCTCATAGGTCGCATTCGGTGTGAAGCCGCCTTGATATCCAACAGCGGTGGTGAAGATCCCCTCACCCAGTTCCCAGAACTTGCGCTCCACACCCCAGAAACACCCCATCGCAAAGTACACCGTCTCCGCGCCATCTGGATAAGGCCCCTTAAGTGGGCTCTTCAGCACATCGTGCACTTCAGCCGTTTGGATTTCTTCGAACCGCCCCGGAAGGGCAGTCTGGGCCGTTGGCATCGCCGGTTTGCGGGAAAACAGCAGCATTACGCCTCCATTCAGCTTCGATTCAATAAGACTGTGGTCGTCGGACCATTTTCATCGCGTCATGCAAAAGCACCACCAACTGGTGCCCCAAATCCTTGCCGACCCGGCTGTTCGCCTTTAAACCGGCCGTGCAACCGGCCATGCTACCGGCCAAATTCCTGGTCACTCAAACATAGACGCCTAGTTTATTAAACGCATGTAAGGAACAAGTGGATGTCTAACAAGGACGTCATGTCCCGCCCATCTCGAAACGTCTTCGAGGCCGGCCCTGGTCGACGCTTGGCACTTTCATTCATTTTTCTGATCATGCTGCCATTCTTCGTGAGCCTGTTCCCGATGCTCTATTTCCGTCTCACGCAGGGCAATGGAGAAGGCATCCTGGGCTTGCTGGTGCTTGCAATCGGCCTGAGCCTTTTGATGTTGCTGGTGCTGATAGAGCTAATGATCTCTCTGCGTTCACGTGTGGCCTTTGGCAAGAACGCAGTGAAGATGCGGCTTCCACGCGGTCGGGGCATCTTTCCCTCACTGATCTACCAGACACGCACAATTCCCTATGCCGACATTTCAAACATCGAGATTCGTCGCGAGATCTATGGCGGCCAGTGGGCGCCGGTCCTGCTCAAGGGCACGCGCATTATCCTCAAGGACGAAACAGCGGTCCCATTGGGCTATGTCAGCGAAGCAAATGTCGACCCCGCGTTGCCATTTGATGAGATCGCAGAAAAGATCGCGGCCCGCGCCGGGGTCGAGATCGACGATGCCGGCCATGTACGCCGATCTGCACAACGCAAAATTATGGGGTTGCGGGCCACAGAAGAAGACCGCGTCCCAATCAGTGAAACTGAAGTCGCCGATCTCAACGTGCGGCACGGCCGGGTGATTTTCGCACTGGTTGGAACACTGATGGTTTTGGTCGGAGCAGGGATTTTCACAGACCGCGATGCCCGTTACCCATGGTCAAACCCGACGGGGGCGACGCAAAACACGTCTGCAGATCAAAGCTAGGCTAACGCGGCAGCCATTTAGTGTAGTTGATTGCAATCGAGCAACTGACAAAACGCTCAATCAGTTTTGGAAACGCAGACGACTAGTTTGCAAACACGTTGATAGGCTCGGATCTGCGTCCCGCAAGTGAGCACAAAATCCCGACAAGACCGAACAAGAGATAGGTCGGTGTTTGCAGGAGCATACTGAGAACGACGGGAAGCCCCCATTGCGCAGTCTCAGCGGCAGCCTCCGTTTTCTGAAGGGTAACGCGCGCAATGCCCCTCCAATGATCGCCAAAGGCGGTCGACTCGAAGCCACCAACACCGGACAATACGGGTGTGAGGTCGGCCACCAATGACACAGCTGCAACGATCAAGAACACATACGCTAAGAACTGCATGGCCGGCCGTACGATCGACCCGACAAACCCGAGAATACCAAGAACAAGCGCTAAAACGAAGCGTGCCATGCCGCGCAAAACACGGAAAGGAAATCCGGCCAGGCTTTTGGCCCATTGGGTCAAGATAGCAAAGCAGGATTTCAGAAAGTTGATGATCAACGTCCCAGCCCTCTAAATCCAATTGTCGTCATGACCCACAGGCCCTCAATTGTCTTGACAGCCGATTCCACCGCAAAGGCTAGACTTAGTTGGGCACCGGGCCAACCCCAGATCATGACCCTGTTCTAAATTGAGTTGCAACGTCGCGAAAGGCCAACCTTTCATCCGCCAAGTACTCTGGGCGTATGCAATTTGCGATCGTTCAGCCAACTTCGCCATGCAGCAAACAGTTATTTGCCCGGGGCATCTCGCGATGGTGCAGCCAACCTCACGTCAGAGAGGATACAGCGACCCACCAGGACGCGCTATTCGGACGAGAATTCGCAGACAAGTAAACCGCGAACCGATGGCAATCCTATGTTGCATCCAGGCGCAATTTGAGCTTAGTTCGCCTCCTCCCCGCCAGATACGGCTTTGGTCCGCTTGATGGTGCCGCGCTCCGCGCGAAGTCGGCTGGCAAACCAGAATGGTTATGTTGGGTGCTTGGGGGACCCCGGAGAGGTGGCCGAGTGGTTGAAGGCGCACGCCTGGAACGCGTGTAGGCGGGGAACCGTCTCGAGGGTTCGAATCCCTCTCTCTCCGCCACAGCTAAGTTGTTGATATTGAACAATAAAAACAATATCAGGCGAAATTCCAACTAGCAGGCCGTTGAATTTGGCGGAACGATAGCAACATTTCGCCTTTGCGGGTCACCGTCGTCAGCTTTGAGGGAGCGTTTGGCTAGGCCGCGGGTGGCGCGACGTTGGCAGCGGCTGCGCCCGTCCATCACGTTGCTGCCGCCAGCAGTCTGGGCAATCGGATCAGATTGTAGGCCGCCATGGCAAAGGTAAACTGGTGGGCGACGCGTCGGGTTCCTTTGAACTTCGTCTTAGCGAGCCCGGCGATGGTCTTGGCCCAGCCGAATGGTTCCTCAATGCGTTTTCGGATGCGTTGCGAAGCTGAGTAGCCCGGATGCCGCGTCGTGCAGCCGTCGACCGAAGGTCGCCGCCGCTTGCCAGTCTTGGTGACGGCGTCGTGGCGGGCGATATGCGGCGTAACGTTCATGGCGCGCAACTCGGCAGCAAACGGCTTGGCGTCATAACCCTTGTCGGCGCCGAGCGTCAGGCGACGGCTTCCGCGGACATGCCGTTCGATCATGGTGATTGCCGCCTCGCGTTCAGCCATGCCGGAGGCTTGGCTAAGCGTGGCCTGCACGATCAAGCCGGACCGGTTCTCCATCAGCACGTGCCCCATGAAGCAGAGTCTCGCTTCGCGGCCGTTGCCCTTTCGGAACAGCTTGGTGTCCGGGTCGGTCGTCGAGGCGTGCGTGTCGTTCTGGCGGGGCTTGCCTCGGAAGTTCTGTTCGCCGTTGCGGCCCGGCCCAGGCGGCTCGTCGGAGCCGTCACGAGCGCGAAAACTCTTCATCGACGCCCATGCCTCGATCAATGTCCCATCGACCGAGAAGTGGTCGTTCGACAGGAACCGCTTCACGCGTGGATGGCGCAGGACGGCTTCGAGGAAACTGGCAGCGACATCGGCTTCGAGCAGCCGATCGCGGTTCTTGGAAAACGTCGAATGGTCCCAGACGGGATCATCGACGCCCAAACCGACGAACCAGCGGAACAGAAGATTGTAGTCGAGCTGTTCCACAAGCTGACGCTCGGAGCGGACCGAGTAGAACGCCTGCAGAAGAGAGGCCCTGAGCAGCCGCTCCGGCGCAATCGAAGACCGGCCCGTGCCTTGACATCGCTCGATGCCGGTTTCGAGCGGCTTTACGAAGGCACGGGCC
>JBCBRD010000228.1:0-4221 GCA_039819885.1 Pseudomonadota bacterium | reverse complement strand
GTTCACGGTCAATTCAGCTGGTGATATGACAAGTACATTCATGTCCTGAAAACCGTGAGGCTGAACATGCTGCAATCTGCTTCCCTTATCATTCGATTGTCCCTCGGCACCATCACTCTGGTAATCGCAGCATCGCTTGCAGCTATGCCGGCAGCAGCGTGCGCGTGTTGTAACACGTGGCAAGTGACGGGCGTTTCTGAAGACGACGTCCTGAATATGCGCTCAGGCCCCAGCCATCGCTTCTCCCGGGTCGGTGCAATTCCTGCCCGAACAGCTTGCGTGATCAAGAGCAATACATGCGAGAGGAACTGGTGCCTCGTCAGTTACGCGGGCACAGACGGTTGGGTGAACACGAAGTATCTGCGTTTCTTTCACAGCCCTTAAGCAGAAATTGCTGCGTCTTAGGTCGGTATTGTCCAGGTGGAGCAATCTGTGTTCCCTGCAAAAAAATATCATAACGGGATGAAACGAAATGAGGATGCCGCTCAATAGCTGCAAGGTTTCAGGGTGGATGCTTGCTTGCGGCGCTCTCGTTCTCTCTTGGGGGCAAACGGTATCAGTATTCGCTGACGACCTAGCGCTCACGTCGGGCGAAAAGACCATCACGGCAGTAACAGCGACCGGTGAGAAGCTGCGGCTCGGAAAGGTGGTTTTCACGCCGACAGAAGACACGACCGGAATGTCGATCAAGGTCGATTTGGATGCGCCAGAATTCGGCGATGAGTTTTTGTCGATGCGCCCATTTCGCTGCATTCCCGACCCAAAGGAGATGCTTTGCCACCTGGCCTACCCGCACAAGATGCATCGGGTCGTCAGAACTGATGACCTTACCGATCTCGAATACGAGCTTCTATTCTTGTTCAAGCCAAACAATGGTTACGGAATTGATGCCTGGAACGGGCTTTATTTTGATTTGAAACTCAATCCGGATGGCAGCATTACCGGCCCGATTAATGAAGTCGATTTCAACATCTTGGCCGTACCGCCTGACGTGCCGTTCTCAAGGCCAATCTCTGACACTGACCTCAACGAAGTCTCGGAAACAGCACATCGATTTTCGCGGATCGAGATCCGCTAGCCTTTTGACCAGCAGCGGTTGAGAAGATCGGCGCAATTTCCAGCAAGCAACCGCATTAGGTGTGTTTGGCGATTGACCCCTTTACTTGGGTCGTAACGCTGAACGGAAACAGATAGTGTCCGACTGAGTAGCGCCAAGCCTCGTCATACGAGGTGTTACACAGGCTTGAGGAAGGACACATCGGCGATGACAAGGCTCTTGATAACGACCCTGGTTGTCTGGCTTGCAGCACTGAGCCTGGTCGCGCCGTCGTTTGCTCAAGGCTTTGACAAAGCTGCTGCGCGTGAAGCGGCTTGCGCCCAGGAGCCGAACGCGGCGCAAGAGGAAATCTGCCTGGATCGCGACCTCACGCGCAAGGACGGTGCACTCAACGAAGTCTACGCAGATCTGCGAAAACTAATGTCACGAGACGACTTTGCCCGATTGCGGCGCGAGCAACGCGCCTGGCTCAAAGTCCGAAACCGGTGCGGAAGCAACACGCGATGCCTCAGGGACATTTACACAGATCGGCTGGCTGAGCTTGAGCAGATGGCAGAAAACCTGAGCAATCCAGGCAAAAGCCACGTTGAAATCGGCTGCGACGGTCCGGGCCAAGTGTATCGCGATGGCCGTTGTTTCAACCAGGCCGCCGCAGTTATCGGCAGCAACCCCGCCGACGGCTGGACGTGGGGCATGACGGCGCAAAACGAAGTCAACAATCGTGGACGCTATACAGTGCGTCTGCGTTTTGGGATCCCGGAAACAGATGCCCTCGCGTTCGAAGCCATTTGCGATGCCGGTTCCAGCGGCTATAGCGCCTCGACCAAAATCGGCTATGACACCACCGGTCGAACAGAAGGTGCAACGATCAATTTCAGTGTGAGTATTGATGGGCGACCATTCCGTTACTCGGGTGCGTATTATGGAACCCAAGCCGAGTACGGTATCAGCGGCATTCTGTTCAATCCCGACTTTAATGATCCGATGTGGGAGGCTATGGCAGGCGGTCAGCAACTTGCGGTTCAGGTCGCCAACGGGCCAGTGACAGCTCTCAGTTTGCGCGGCAGTGGAAAGCCTGCCAGGGATTTCATTTCCGAATGCAAAGCCATTTCTTCAAGCGGTCGGTATCAGGCGACAAATACGGCAAAGCCATCGTGCGACGCGTTTGGCCAACTGAAATCAAAGCGCTCAGACACACCGGTCCCGTTGACCTTCATCAATCGTACCGACAGCTACCGCAGTGTGATGTGGCTCAATTTCGAGGGTCAACCCGTTGAGTACGCCAATCTCAACCCTGGTGAGACATTCTCGGTAAATACCTATCTGACACATCCTTGGATGTTTACCGATGGCCCCGGCAATTGCATTGAAATCTACCTCCCCAACCAGAACACCTCGAGCTTTGAGATCCGGCAGAAAAGCCCTGCATTCGGGCCGGGTAACGACTAGCAACCGGGCTTGGTTCTATCTTAGAGCGACGTCAGATCTGCTTCATTGAAACAATCAAGCGACGACTGCAACGTCCTGTTCTGAGACAGACTTAACGGAATATTCAATAATCTACCTGATGCTGAGGAGTGGAGCAAAACAGGCCAGCAATACAACGGATTTCTAGGGGGACGACGTCAGGCCATGCGGTTGTGGGGTCGTAAAACAGAATACAGCAGCGACGGACATGCGCCGCCAGAAAACCCCTGGCATCTGCAACTTGGCGACGTACGCCCAAATGACTGGACTGGCGAAGAAGCGCCTCCCCCACCAGCACGCGAGATCGAAAGTAGCAGGCAGCGCTCGGGAAGCGGCTTACGATCGAAAACCGTCCTCAAGGCCGCAGCGGTGAGTTTGACGCTTGCCGGGTTATGGCTCGGCGGCATCCTATTCTACTACACACTCAAATACCCCGATCCGCAGGCGATCGGAACGTCCAAGCAGACGCCGGTGTTGCGCATCCTCGCCCGCGATGGAGCGCTTCTGGCGGAGCGCGGCGGCGCACATCCTTACATGCCGCTGGCCCTCCTCCCCCGCCACGTGATCGACGCGGTCGTCGCCATTGAAGACCGTCGTTTTTTTTCCCACTGGGGTATCGATCCCAGTGGGCTCTTCCGCGCGACGCTGGTCAACATGAGGGCGGGTCGTTTTGTGCAAGGCGGCTCGACTTTGACGCAGCAGCTCGCCAAGAACCTCTTCCTGACATCCGAGCGAACAATGACGCGCAAGCTCGATGAATTGATGTTGGCCATCTGGCTGGAAACGCGGCTCAGCAAGGCCGACATCTTAGAACTCTATCTCAATCGCGTTTACTTCGGCAGCGGCAGCTACGGTATTGAAAGCGCAGCCCAGCGGTACTTTGGGAAGTCGGCACGCGCGTTGAAGGTCGGCGAGGCAGCCATTCTTGCAGGTTTGCTCAAAGCACCATCTAGGCTCTCTCCAGTCTCTAACCCAGGTTTGGCAAGGAAGCGCGGTCGTCTCGTGCTCGCAAAGATGTTCGATTTTGGTTTCATATCGGGAGACGTCTACGCAGCATCAAAGAACGAGACCGTGCGCTTCCAAAGATCAAAGCCAAAGAAAACAACGCTTGGGACCGAATACGCCGTGGACTTCGTTCTCGAGCAGATGCCCACTCTAATCGACACCGGCCATGGCGATGTCATCGTCGAAACCACCCTTGACGCCAACCTTCAGCAGCACGCACGCCGTACGCTCAGCACGCTGCTCACAAAAAATGGTCAAGCACTGAATGCACGCCAAGGTGCATTGGTCGTCATAGATGTCGACGGAGGTCTTCGTGCTCTGGTTGGCGGTGTGGATTATCGAAAAAGCCAGTTCAATCGGGCCGCCACAGCGCAACGCCAGCCTGGGTCGACGTTCAAACCGTTCGTTTATCTGGCAGCCCTTGAAAGCGGCTTGCGGCCAACGACGCTCACCTACGACCTACCGATCACAGTAGAAGGCTGGTCACCGAAGAACGCCAACGAAAAATACTCCGGCGCGGTGACGTTGCGCGATGCATTGGCGCGTTCGATAAATACGGTCGCAGTGCGGTTGGCGCTAGATGCGGGCCCTCAAAGGGTCGCCGCGACAGCAGCGAGACCTCAGAGGTTCCTAGTGCCAGAGATGGTTCGGGTTTCATTTCGGATTTGATCCCAAGACGCGCTGCTGTCGCG
>JBCBRD010000227.1:0-4358 GCA_039819885.1 Pseudomonadota bacterium | reverse complement strand
CTGATCCCGCTTGCACCATCAATTGATCAGCTTGATCGACGAACACGTCCACATAGTCATCACAGATGAGTTGAATGGTCGGTCCCAGTGGGTCATTGCCTGGGCGATTGACCAACCTCAAAGCGAGATCTGACTTACCGATCCCCGACGGACCACGAAGCAAAACAGCACGCGAGCCAAAGGCAATTGCGCTTGCATGAACGAGAGTGCCGCGCGTCTTGTCCGGTGTCCTCTCAGGATCCATTACAATGCATCATCCAATCCGAAGTCAGGTGGCCAAAACGCCCTTGATCCGACCGGGCAGGCGAACAACAAACCGCGCGCCGGTCGGTTGGGCACCATCCTGGGTGGCTGAAGGTAAATCGTCGTACCTGTTTTCGGCCCAGATCTCGCCGCCATGAGCCTTGATAATCTCACGGGAGATGCTCAACCCGAGACCTGAATTGTTTCCGCGACTGCTCTCCGCTGTCGGTCGGTATGTATAGAAGCGGGTAAAGATCGTATCGAGTTTGTCCTCTTCGATACCCGGCCCCTGATCTTCCACCCGGACCTCAACATGATCTCCGGCTCTGCAAAGCTCGATACCAACCGTTCCATCCAGCGGCGTAAACGAGACAGCATTGTCGACGAGATTTGTAATGACCTGCGCCAGCCGCCCGCCATTGCCGCTGACCACATAGAGGCGCTGATCCGATTCATCTTGAACGTCCAATAAGACCTGGCAGTGCTCAGCAGATGGTTTGTCGCGGAAGATATCGATCACACCATCCAAAACGGATTCAAGCGGGACCGGGTCACTTGCTTGCCTTGCGAGTTCCGCATCAAGCCGCGAAGCCCTGGACACATCTGTGATGAGCTTGTTCAAGCGCCGCAGCTCAAGCTCAATCTGGTTGACCAATTCGGCCCGTTCTTCATCGGTTTTCACATAGGAGAGGCATTGCGCCGTTGAACTTGCAGCAGCGAGTGGATTTTTGAGTTCATGAGCAACATCGGCGGCAAACTTCTCACTGCTTTCGATCCGCTTGTACAATGCATCGACCATGGTCTGCAGGGCGCGGCTCATTTGAGCCACTTCCTCACTGCCCCCATCTGCGGTTCGTTGAAGCTCCGTCCGGGTGTTGATATCCTTCGAAACACGTTCGGCAGCCGCCGAAAGCCGACGCATCGGTTCAGCCACCGTTCGCGCTAACACGAATGCGCTGGCGACAGAAGCTGCAAACGCCACGAGCAATAGGTTCCAGAACCCCTTGCTGGCCTCAGCGAGAATGTCGTCAACTTCACCAGGCAATGTCGACATCAGCAACACGCCAAGCACGGTATCCTGCCGTTTGATGGGCACGGCCACGTTGACGATTTGCTCGCCACGCTGATTAAGAAACAGAAGCGTTTGCGGATCCCCCCGCATCGCCTCTGCCACTTCGGGATAGTTCCCGGTCGTCTTTAGGTCCGAAGCTCGGTAGACCTGCACTTCCTTACCGATCACCAGATGCAGCGTGCGCGTCCAGAAGTCTTTCCAGCGCGGCCGTTGCTCTGCAACTGCATCCTCTCCGGAATTCTCTTCAAGGTTCGGATCAAATTTCAAGATTTTTGCGGAATCGACAATCACGTCGAAGTCGCTGGCGATCACTCGTGCCCGCGTGGCCGTTGGTTCAATCAGTCGTCGTAGGATTGGCGCAACCCGCTCCGGACGGATCGATAACTCCAGCGATGCAAATCCGTCATCGCGAAACGGAATGCGCGCGATGGCGTCAATGGCCGGCCGGTCGGGGTCAATGATGCTGCGTCGGCTGGAGACCTTAAGGTCACCCGCGATCGCTGCTGCAATGATCTGGCCCTGAACACGTAATGCATCGCTTCGCGTATTGATGACCCACCGGCTATCATAACTGACAATCAGCAACCCAACCACAACGACACCCAACCCAATCAGGTTGGAAAACAAAATCCGTTTCCAGATCGTGTTTGTGATCGCGCGCCAAATTGAACTCCGCCCAACATAACCCGTCCATGCCAGATGCATCCGCACTAAAGGGCCGGTCACAGCGTTGACGACTTTAGCGATTGGAGACGATGCAGGCACTGGCGGCAGTCGTCCGATTGCAGACTTCGTCGCCAAGACAGCAGCAGTACCAGCTGCATGGGATGCGTCAGCCGTCACCTTGGCGGCGCGCAGGCCAAGGTGCGCAGTTCTCCGGATAGCAGAACGTACCGGCGAGCCCGATCGTGATTGCAAACCGTGCGGTGTTTCAAGACCCGGGTCTTCAACCGCCATGCAGTCTCCATCTCAAGTGGCGCGCGCGAAGTTGCCGCCTATAACGTTGCAACTCGCGCGGCACTCACGCGTCGTCGGAGCTAGGCTTCCTTGAAGCGATAGCCGACACCATAGAGTGTTTCGATCACATCGAAATCATCATCAACCTGCTTGAACTTCTTACGAAGACGCTTGATGTGGCTGTCGATTGTGCGGTCGTCAACATAGACCTGATCGTCGTAAGCGGCATCCATCAAAGCGTCACGCGTTTTAACGACACCAGGGCGCCCGGCAAGCGCCTGCAGGATCAAGAATTCTGTCACTGTCAGCGTGACCGGTTTGCCATCCCAGTGACACGTATGACGCTCAGGGTCGAGCTTCAACATGCCACGCTCTAACACGCGAGACGCTTCTTCCGGTCCACCAGTCCCATCCTTCAAGCCAGCGCGACGCAAGACGGCTTTGACGCGTTCAACCACCAAGCGCTGGGAAAATGGCTTGGCGATATAGTCATCCGCACCCATCTTCAGGCCGAACAACTCATCAATTTCCTCGTCTTTCGACGTCAGGAAAATAACCGGCATCTCAGACTGCTGTTTGACGCGACGCAAAAGCTCCATCCCGTCCATACGAGGCATCTTGATGTCAAAGATGCCCAGGTCGGCTGGTTCATCGGTCAGCGCCTCAAGTGCCTCTGCGCCGTCGTTGTAGGTTCTGACGCGGTACCCCTCAGCCTCTAGCGCCATGCGGAGCGAGGTCAGGATATTCCTCTCGTCGTCCACAAGTGCGATCGTACTTTTTTCTTTCATGGGTTCCTCACGGTCATGGACGCGTCGCCGATCGGGCCGACCTAGGGCGTCATATTGAGTGAATTGTGACGCACCATAAGTTGCAGACCCGCGATGACTGCTGGCTGAATATGCGCGGCTAGTCGCACAGAGCAAGCTGCAACACGCCAATTTGCGGCGCAGGCGCACATTTTTCCAAGCAAAATAAGCAAAAAGCATATGATTTTTGGGTGGCGACCGCAGTGAAGACGGCCAAACTACGCGTGTAACTTGTGCCAATGAGTATCAGTCCGCCACTTTTGCGTGCAGTCAACACGTAGGCGTTTCGGCGACACGAAGCTCACGGTCGCATCATTTTGCTGCAACCGGGCGACGTCACAACCAGGGCATGGAGAAGGCGCTTTGACGGACAAATCTAGCAACCAAAAAGGAGCTGCGGCACTCGATGATCCTGCTGCACGCGACAGCCGTGGACTGATCCGCCGAGCAACAAAGGCCGCATTGGGGACGATCGATCATAGAACCGGCCATCCGTACGTGTCCTTAGTTATCGTCGCGACCACCTTCGAGGGCTCACCGATCCTGCTGCTGTCAAATCTCGCAGCCCATACGAAGAACCTGAAAGCCGACCCAAAGGCGTCACTCTTATTCGAAGAGGCTGATCAGCCAGTCGCGCAAGACACACATGACGGCGTTGAAACCGATCCAATGGCGCGCGGCCGTGTGACAGTCATCGGTACAATCGATCGTGTGCCCGAACCCGATGTGGCCCACGTGAAGCAGCGCTTCTTGTCCCGTCATCCATCATCAGCCGGTTATGCGGAGTTTGCGGACTTTGCCTTCTACCGCCTTCAGCCTACCCAGGCCCACTTCATCGGTGGCTTTGGCCGCATCGTCGACATCCCATCAGATGGTTTAGTGTTCGACACCGCCCAGGTCAGCGAATTGAAGTTAGCGGAGGGCGGCATAGTTTCGCACATGAATGACGACCACCAAGCTGCAATTAATCATTATGCAGAAGATATTTTGCAACGCCCGTCTGCGCAGCGGCCGTGGAAGATGACCGGTATGGATCCAGAGGGCATTGATCTTGCCCGTGGTAGCTCAAGCATTCGTTTGCCCTTTGAAGAAAGGCTCTATGCAGCACAACAGGTCCGCAAACGCTTGACGAAACTTGTGGAAAATCGTGAGCCGACAACGCGGGGGTAAATCCCCCAATTGATCGGGCATTTGCCGAAGTGACTACAACGACCGGATAAGCAAAATAATGCTGCTCCGAGGGGCAGGCGATTTAATCACCTTATGGTACAACTATTGAA